>CAYRNM010000173.1:0-1579 GCA_964425465.1 uncultured Anaerolineae bacterium
GCGCCAGCGCACTATTGTACTGTACACGCTACCAACACGCAAGAGGGTGACCACCTGATGCCCAGATCCTGCCATAGCACACCCACGACGTAGTCCAAGAGCTCGTCCGACACATCGTCCCGCAGCCGATCCAATTCAGTCTTGGGGCCGGCGAAGCAAAAAGAAAGGAAGCGTTGCTCGTAGTACAGGGGCAGCGCCTTTTCCCCTTCTGGGACTATGCGGGTGACCTCGGACATTTTGCTGCTGCGCAGCTTGGGTGCTTCGACCACCTGGGGTTGCAGGTCACCCTCCAGGGCCCGGCGGATGGCCTTGCTGTGGGTCTGGGCGATGCGGTGCTCCAGGTAATCGTCGGGGTTAAAGAACCGCCTGACGAAGCTGATACCCACGCCTTTACCCTGGGCGCGGTCCAGGTCGGGGAAGTCGTAGGCCTGGCGGATGAGGGCTGTGACCTTGTCCACCGTCTCGAGGGGGATGAGGCCGTTGGTCTTGGCGTCGTCCTCGAAGGTGGTGACGACGAGCTTGAGGAGGAAGATGGTGGGGTGCAAGAACAGGCCGGGGATGGAAGTGGGTTGGTAGCGACCCTGGGAGCCAACGCGCTTTCTGCTCCTTCTTTTGCTCATGCAACACCTTTGTTGAGTTGTTGTCACTGCTCAGAGGCAGGAACCACGTGTTTGCCCTTTACCCTGTGCCAGTGGCTCGGGTGTAGTGGCTCAGGTGGTTGGCAGGCTCAGGACAGGTCTCGTCACTTGCGCGCGCAGCGCTGTCTGAGAGAGTGACTACTCTCCATTGTAATCCATCTCCATGAACTCGTAGGGAGTTACTATACAGACATCACCCAGAGGTTCAAGAATCAGGAGGTCCTTGTCTACCGTGATGACATACTCGGCATCACCAGCCAAGGCGCAGGCAACGAACTTGTCGTCCTTGGGATCGCGAGTGTAGGAGGGAATCTGCCCCAGCGGTGGCAAGATCCTGGCCTTCAGATAGATCGCATCCAGGAGAGTTTGCCCCTCTTCGGGCCGGATGAGAGCCTGAATATAGTTGCGGTCCAGCACGCCCTCCAGCTCTGCGATCAATTCCGGTGCGGTCACCATCTGCACTTCATCGCCCAGCCATTGCATCTCGATCAACTCCTTGATGGCAGCGCTGGGCTTGATGAGATAACGAATCAGGACGCTGGTATCTATGACGGCGCGGATCACGTCGCGGTTGTCTCCTGATGGACTTGGCTGCGAGCCCGTTCGATCAGTTCTTCAACTTCCTCTTCGGTCAGGGAGGCGGCTCGGGCTGATGCCCCGGCCGAGGCTTGCTGCAGCCGGGTGCGCAGCAACTCTTGCTCCGCCTCGACTAGACGCCGATACCGCCCGTACTCGACGATGACGACGCGAGGCGTGCCATAGCGCTCCACGATGACGTCGCTTTCCATTAGGGCGCGGTCTACGGCCTGGCCAAAATTCTGCTGCACCTGGCTGGATTTCAGTTTCACGGGCATAGTTCCACCTCTCTGTGTCGCTCTATCCTGTCCAACTTGCCTATCTTGCATAAGTATAGCGCAGAAGAGTGAGCTTGTCAAGTCCAG
>CAYRNM010000173.1:1679-6377 GCA_964425465.1 uncultured Anaerolineae bacterium
GACTCGGTTCTATCTTGTGTTGGCGTAGTTGAAGTGCGTGTTGGTGACCCTTCAACGGGGGGCTGGGTGTGGAGACATCCCAACCTTCCGTTCTCTGCTGCTTGTCGCCCGTCTCTAGGCAATAAGCAGCAGACCCGTGGGCCTTCACACGCCCAAAGCATCCAGATAGCTGATCTCTCCTGGTGGCACTCCAGCGACTTCCAGGGGGCTTTGGCCGGGATGCCGATAATGTCGTTGGCGCTCAGACCTCCATTGAGCAGGCGTGAAGTTGTGGTAGATAGCCCAGACCAGTGGAGCCCGCTCCAACCGCTGGTCCGAGCCGTGGTTGCGCCCCCGACTGAGCCGGAGGCGGAAGTCCCGCCAACACCACTCGGGAGCCACTCGCTGCAACCCGTGGTAGTAAGCCACCAGGTGGGCCAGGATGTGATCCAACTGCATATTGAGGATGTGCCCGATCCTCGCACCCTGCGGATGCCCCCTCAGCGTCGCCAACGCCTGCTCCGCAGCCTCGTAGCTTGGGGCATCGATCACGCCCCGCACGAGGGCCACTCACTCCCGGCGCACGCTTTCCCTAACTTGCTTGGCGGCTTCTTCGGCTAGCCCCTCCGCGGCCTGGGCCGCTGCACTCGCCAGCTCACGGCCCAGGTTGCGCCACACGTGCCAGACACAGCATTGGTGCTGGACCCAACTCAGCGCTCGCCGCAAGTAAGCCAGCAACCCTTTGGCTCTGTCGCTTTCTCACCCCGCGCAACTGATCCACCTTCAAGCCGGCCTGTCTAGCCCGCTCGAACACCTGCTGCCACGGTTCTTCGCTCTCTTCCCCTTCGACCACCACTGGCGGCCAGATCAGCCCGCTGACGCTGTCCACGACCAGCAGCACCACTCGCTGGACCCCACCGCGTAGGCGTGCCCACAGCCCATCGACCCCTACGGTGCCGGTGCTGCCTATCCCTTCCAGTTGCCCCACCACGCTCCCTTGTGCCTTCCGCCCCGCCTGATCCAGCCAGCGGTGCACGGTGCTGGCGGCCAGATGGCACTGGTCGGCCTCCGCCGGTGGAGCATCTAACGGCCGCCACAGCATGTAGCGCTCTTGTTTGCCCAACCAGGACCGCAGCACCTCCGCCGTCCGCCGCAAGGACGTGCCCAGGTGTTGCCAGTGGTCAATGGCACAGCGGTGCACTTCGCGGACGTACCAACTGCCACGGATCAACCGCGCTGACCCCTCCGAGTAGGTGCGGCGGCACCCGTGGCACCAATGCCGCTGGACGGCGACGGTCTTCCGACCTCCAAAGAACCAGGGGTGACGGTCATAGGTGCCCCACCTACACGTGAGGGTGCTCCCGCAACGAGGGCAGTGTTTCCAATCCCAGACGGAGCGGCTCGCCAGCTCTCGTAATGATCGCAGAAAGGCTCTTCCGCGCTCTAGGATATTCATGGGCTGTGCGACCTCCTGCGCGTTGACTTTCAGCTATAGTATGTCGCATAGCCCTTTCCTGTCAAATGAGCCCCCTTCCACAGGTCACCAACACACTGTAGAACCGAGTCAGACTTGACAAACACCTAAAACATGCTAATATGTACAGAGCATGCAAAATGAGAAGCAGCTGGCTACATATGGGCAGAAGAGAAGGCTTATGGAAAAGGAACTGGGTATCACCAAGGCCAGGAAAGAGTTCAGCAACATCGTTGAGGAGGTACAGTATCAGGGCGACACCTACGTCATCAGCCGTCATGGGGAACCTGCCGCTGCGGTGGTCCCCCTGCCGGTGTACGAAAACTGGAAGCGCCAGCGAGAGAGGCTCTTTGATACCATCCGCCAGATCCAGAGAGCCAACCCAGACGCCGACCCCGATCAAGTCATGCGAGATGTGCTCCAGGCTCAGCAGGCCATCCGCGCATCTCAATAACTCCATACCATGCGAGTGGTCCTCGATGTCAATGTCCTTATCAGCGCAGTAATCTCCCCCCACGGCAATCCGGCCAGGATCCTGGCCCTGTGGCAACAGGAGAAGTTTGACCTGGCCATCTCCGAGCCAATCCTGGAGGAACTGGATCGGGTCCTTCACTATCCCAGGATTCAGGCGCGCTACCATCTGCCTGAGGAGCAGGTGGATGAGTTCCTGCACCTGTTGGCTTCGCTGGCGATCACGGTCCATCCCTCCCTGGAGCTCTCCATCGTGGAAAAAGATCCCTCGGATAGCCGGTATCTGGAATGCGCTCAAGCTGCGGGAGCCTCTTACATCGTCACCGGAGATGATCACCTGCTGGAGCTGAAAGACTACCAGGGCATCGTGATTCTCGATCCCACCAGTTTTCTCGCTTTACTGGCGCTGGAAGAGGCCGGACCCCATCAATGAAGGCCGGTCCAAAGGCCACTCAGGCCTTTGTCCTTTTTCGCCCAAAAAGAAAGCCACCGGCTGGATGTTGGTGCGTGCTCAGACACGCCCCCAGCCAGTGGCTTATTTGTTGCCTTTTCCTCCCCCTTGGAGAAGCTAACCTCGAAATGGCCTACCCCAACCAAGCGATGACGTGGCCAAAAAACTGGGTCGAGGGGAGCTACAACTCCCCTCGACCGGCGGACGGCCTGCTATCTGAGGCACGATCAAAGTCAGCGCCCACTTGGAGCGGCAATCGGGATAGGAGTATCGACAGGTATAGGAGTGGAACCCATGCCGACAGAAGGTGTGAATGATCGAAGCGGCGGTCCACCCGGCGTTGCGGTCACAGTTGGTTGCTTCTCCAGCCACTCTTGCGGAACTGGAGTAGGGAACTCGACCATGGTGCCATCTGCGCGGAGGATGTGGCTGGGCGAGCCGTACGGCGCATGGCCTAGTGGCGGCACGGATCTGGTGCTATCCCACACAATCTGGTACTGATGGTACACATGATCCTCCCCTGGCGCTCTAGAGAGGTATCTACCGTTTACAATCACGAGCCATACTAACGTCTCTGGCACCACTTCAATAGTGATATTGGGGTTGTTCTCAACGTCATAGACAGGCGCGTCCAGTGCCTGTGCCTCGGCCAGGGTGACGCGCCTCACCTCGGCAATCGTCGGGCTTTCGACGCCGTACAACCGAGCCGCTAGAAGGCTCTTTGCCTTGACTGCGTCAATCGAAGTGGGCTCCTGAAGGGTGAACATGGCTTTGAGTTCATCAGGGCTCAAGTCTCTCCAGACAGGCTGAGGCGGCTCGTCCGCTTGAAGAGTTGGTTGGCATGCCGCGAATACGAACAGCCCGCCCACAGCTAGAATCGCGCCGATTAGATAGGCAAGAACTGTACGAATGCTGTTCATCATTGAGGACCTCCATTCCTAATGGATTCTAGTCCGACGGGCAGTCCCCGTCAAGTGGATTCAACGCAACACAGGCGTCCCGCCAGTCTTCTCCTTGCGGTGGATCGACCCATGCTACTTGCCACGGCGGATTCTGCATCTCGCCATCATCATTGGGTATGAGAAGCCAGTTGTATGGAGGGTAGACTTGATGGTAGTTATGTTTGATCTGGTGTACCTGATTGAGCCACGATACTGTGTCATAGGTCTCTCCCCCATACAGTCCCCCATCATCTGCATAAGGGCCATGTGTCCAATATGTGAGATTGGATTTGGGAATGATGTACTCATAGGTAGAGAGATTCAACAGGTAGACGCTCCATTTGTGCTCCCCAGTAGCGTGGTCCGCGCCCGCGTGAAGCAAAGGATATTCGTCATACCCCACTGGCTGAACGAAGGTCGTCCGGAACCTCTCCTGACTGGGATTACCAGGTGTGGGAGTGGCTTCAGCCCAGTAGTACCATGTTTCGAGCACGAAGTCCCACGGCCTGTTTGTCCCTGCCACAAGTGCAGGAATAGCATTCATGTATCCTGTCTCAACCCAGTAGTTCTTATGTGGAGAGGTGTGTGTCCACATCGAATGGAGTGTCAGGAAGGCTGTGAGTTCACTCTGCACTCTGGCTCGATTGAACTCGACCGACATCCCTTGCTGGCGCCCAAGGAAGAGTTTGAGCCCCCAAATGTGAGCGTAATAGGCAGATATCTGCTTTGAGCCCGTGATGCCCACTAGTGTTAGGAGCCCGCCGACAACTACGATGAGGATCAACCTCAATATCAGCACGCGCCGCATGATGGATCTCCTTTCTTTTCTTTGTTTCGTAAGGCCCTTCGCCATAGGCCGGTCAAGACCTGAGCCCCTTTCTCACCTCATGATCGCTTCACCTCCTTGCGCTAAAGGCAAGACAGCACGATCCACTGAATCCCTGGAGTGTGCTATCAAACCAGGAGTGACCGACTAGCTCAGTGTTGTTGGGCAGTACGGTCGTTTTGCTCTGCGACCTACTGCATATGTTTCGGTGCCGCTATCATCTTACTCTTAGATAGACACCTTGATTTCCTTCTCCGCTGGCGGCGCCGGGAGCTCGGGCGGGTCCGCAGGGAACCTGTCAGCGATGGTCATGAGTAGTTCTACCGCCTGCTTGACCTCGTCGGGCATCTCGTCTATCAACCTTTTATCCCCCTCGGAGGATCAATGGTTCCGAGTAGAGAGCTGCGAGCATACGCCCAACGCAGTGCTTAACAGTGGGAAGCACAAGTTAACGTACACTGTTTGGTTACAGCCAACGTCAACGTATGCCCAGTCTCTTATCCTAGCGTTTGCAGAAAACCGCTGGTGACTGGACAAGGCTACACTTTCAGGCTAC
>CAYRNM010000174.1:0-2147 GCA_964425465.1 uncultured Anaerolineae bacterium
AGTTCTACCCTGGAGGCAAGTTTGACCAACTCCACGCTATTTTGTGGTGCTACCGCGGATCAGCCGCCGAGAAGTATACCAGCGGGCACAAAGCCCATACACGGCCCACCCCTGGGGAAGCAAAGGCTTCAAGGCTTCCAGTACCTGACGGGCGAGCCGATGCTTGCTCCGAAAGTGTAGCCGTTTCTCTCGCGGACGACGCCGGTTCAAGCAGCGTACTGTCCGCTCCCGTAGGTATATAGGCACATCAAACACCAGGTGCACACTGCCAATCAAGAGGTGCACCACCACGTAGGCCATCCCATTCTTGTAGCGAGGGCGCTTTTTCGTGCCTTCCAGGTGGTCATAGTGCCAATCCACGGCTTCCAGATGGGAGGTCTGTTTATCCTTGTCGGCGATGGAATCATCAATCGCTATCAAGATGAGCTTGAGGTCTCCCTTAGCCTCCGCAATGGCAACCGCCCTTTTGAGCATAAAACGTTGCAATCGGTGCGCCCAGTCTCGGTAGGCCAGGGACTGATGCGCAAGAAATCAGCCATGTTGGAGGGGTCTGGCGCTTCCACAAATTGGCGTTGTAGGTTGGACAAGGTTTTCTCCCCCTCGGCGACCAAGATGGCGTCGGACAAGTTGGCCAGATGTCGTCTTTGGGGTTCTGTGAGCGGAAGGGCCAACCCTTCAAAGAAGGTGACAAGTTTGGGCGATTGGTGTATAATACAGGTGAGCATGGGATGACCTCCTGTTGGAACCAGTAGAATGGCTTTCGCCAATTCTACTGCTGACCAGGGAGTGACTTGCAACATCAACTCGCTAACCTTCCTGATTGTCAGTAGAGCGAAATTGACAGTGGGCGCAGGGGGAATATAATACAAGTGCTTCACCCCCGTTGTCTAATTCCAGTTTGAAAGGACCAATGGCAAATGGCCAGAATGAAGTTCGATGTTAAAAACCTTTCTCTGGCAGAGGCAGGAAAACTCCGGACTGAATGGGCCGCAACCGAAATGCCTGTGCTTCGGTTGGTGCGCGAACGGTTCGCCAGAGAGAAACCGCTGAATGGGACCCGTATTTCAGCATGCCTTCACATGACTAGTGAGACAGCCAACTTAGCGCTTACGCTGAAAGCTGGTGGCGCTGAGGTTGTTCTCTGTGCTAGTAACCCACTCTCTACCCAGGATGACATAGCCGCATCATTGGTAGAGCACCATGGCATTCCTGTATACGCAATTAGAGGGGAGGACAGAGAGACCTACTACAAACACGTTCTGAGCGCCTTAGAGCACGAACCCCACATAACTATGGACGATGGTGCTGATCTGGTCTCGACATTGCACAAGGAGAGGACCGATCTAATACCATACGTAATTGCTGGCACAGAGGAGACTACAACAGGGGTAATTAGGCTGCGCAGCATGGCAGCAAGTGGGGTATTGAGATACCCCATCATTGCGGTGAATGATACTCCTACCAAGCGTTTCTTTGACAATCGCTATGGTACAGGTCAAAGTACAATTGATGGTATCATGCGGGCCACGAATATCTTGCTGGCGGGCAAAAACTTCGTCGTTGGGGGGTACGGATGGTGCGGCCGTGGTATTGCCATGCGCGCTAGAGGAATGGGAGCTAATGTGATCGTAACTGAAGTCTCTCCCCTGCGTGCGTTAGAAGCTGTGATGGATGGGTTCAGAGTGATGCCCATGGCAGAGGCTGCTAAGATTGGCGATATTTTCGTCACTGCTGCTGGAGACATCAACGTAATTGATAGACGTCATTTCTTGGAAATGAAAGATAGGGTGATCCTTGCCAACTCGGGGCATTTCGATGTTGAGGTAAATGTGAGAGGCTTGGAGGAGCTTGCCAAGGAAAAGCGCCGTATCCGGCCCCATGTTGATGAATACACCATGACGAATGGAACTCGGCTTTACCTTCTGGGTGAAGGGCGTCTGATCAATCTAGCTGCTGCCGAAGGCCATCCCGCCAGTGTTATGGATATGAGTTTCTCCAATCAAGCTCTTGTAGCCGAATATCTTGTGAAGAATGGGAGAGGCCTTGACAAAAAAGTACATCCTGTGCCTGAGGAGATTGATAGTGAGGTGGCTTCCTTGAAATTGAGGGCCATGGGTGTTAACATTGATAGGCTTACGAAGGAGCAA
>CAYRNM010000174.1:2247-6361 GCA_964425465.1 uncultured Anaerolineae bacterium
TGCCCTCAAGACCAATGCTGATCCACGCTTAAATACCATGTCCAGGCCGATGTCCAGCCCCCAAACACGAGCTTTCTCATGGACGTTCTACAACTGACAGGGGAGACCTGAATCTTCTCCTTAGCCTGCACTGAAGAGGACACCGGCAGGTCAACAGTAGGCCGGTTCGCTACTGGGGTCGCCGATCTTGCCATCAACGGCGGGTCCTTCGAATTCCTCGTTTAACCCCTCAAACTTGAGAGGCTCTGCCCCCTTAAAGTGGGGAAGAACGTGTTCTCGAAGCGCAAGCGCTTCCCTTGGGGCTACTGGCGATTGAGTCGCCGCACCGTCTTCTCGCGCAAGTACAGCCGCCAGGTGAAGGTGTAGCTCCAAGGCCCGATTTGCACCTTACAGGTGATGTGCACTGCTCCCTTGCAGTAAGCGGGCCTGCCCTTTCCCCGCCGCGACGTGGTCAAAGACCCAATCCACCGCTGGTATCACCCATCCCGGCCAAGCTCAACTTGCACAACTTACCAGCAGATCGTTCGTGCACCCCTCTTGTACCCCCTTCTTGTCCTCAAGAGTGTTTTGTGCTACACTTAAAGTCCCATTGAAGCGCATCCAAGGAGTAGCGAATGAAACCGACACAGGTGCTCAATTTACAACACTCTACAATATGCCTGTTGGCTGTCCTGGCAGGGCTGGTGGCCCTGGGGCTGGCAAAGGGACAGTGGGCTGGCGCGCAAACGCCCGGGATCACGTCGCCGCGGGACAACGCGGTGGTAGTGGGGGCGGTGGTCATCGAGGGGACGGCCGTCCATCCCGAGTTCTGGAAGTACGAGCTCTACTATTCACCGATGGCCACCGAGGGGTGGGTGTTCATAGGTCAGGTTCATGAAACACCGGTCATCAACGGGCAATTGGAAATTTGGTATACCACTACTGTGCCCGATGGGGCTTACCAACTGCGGCTGCGGGTAGTGCGCAAGGACGGTAACTACGACGAGTATTTCGTGCGGAACATTTCCGTCTCCAATACCGTGCCTACGGTAACCCCCACTTCAGAGGCCACCCCCACGCGCGCACCCACGGCCACTCCCCTGCCGCCCACACCCACTATCGTGGTCGAACAGCCGAAACTGTCCACTCCCACTCCTCGGCCCACGGTGAGTGAACCGGCTGTGCCTGAGAAGAAAGCGGAAACCAAGGCGGTTAATTCTCCCCCTTCGTCCCTCAGCATCGAGGGGCTGAGCAACGCGGCCTGCTACGGCGGAGCTTCAGCAGGGGGGCTATTCCTGTTGGTGGTGATCCTGGCCCTGCTGCGCCGACTGGTCTCCCTCCTCCTGAGCCGACTGTAGGAACCAATGGAGAGGGAATGGGGTGCTTGCGCCCCATTTCGGTGAGGAAAGGGAAGCATGTCATGAGCGATGAACTGGAATGGAAGTTGATCGTGGGTCTAGGCAATCCTGGGCCCAAATATGAAGGGAATCGCCACAATGTGGGGTTTCACTGCTTGGATGCGCTGGCCCAGGCCCATGGCCTGACCTTCACCGGCCTGAAGGCCAAGGCCCGCATTGCCAGAGGGGTGATCCTCGGCCATCCCGTTACCCTGGCCAAACCCGTGACTTTTGTCAATGAAAGCGGCTGGTCGGTGCGGGGGCTGATGGCTCGCCACGGCTATGAGCCCGGAGATATCTTGGTGGTGCACGATGACCTGGACCTGCCTCTGGGGAAGATACGCCTCCGCCCAGGGGGCAGTGGAGCCGGCCACAGGGGCGTGCAGTCCATTATTGATACCCTGGGCACCGAGGGGTTCGCTCGTCTGCGGATGGGGATCGGAAGGCCCCCAGCCGGGGTGGAGGTGGTGGACTATGTGCTCAGCGACTTCAGTGAGGAGGAGATGGCCACAATGGCCATGACCTACGACAACGCAGTGGCTGCCATCGAGGCCTTCCTGCGGCTGAGCATTGAAGAGGCTATGAATCAGTACAACTAGCTATCTCATAATGCGTGAAACGTAAAACGTGAGGCGTGAAGCCTTTATGTTTTACGTTTCACGTATTACTTAATGTAAAGTGAAACTCGCCGGTTTGTTGACCTGCCTCAATTGCATACCTGCTTACCGCCGCCTGATTGAGGATCTCCGTGGCTCATCCAACGGGCCAGATGATCCCCAGCCCCTTCACCTCCTGGCGGCGGCTCGCTCTTACGTGGCGGCGGCCCTCCATCAGGACCTGAAGCGCCCCTTGGTCTTCATCACCGGCAAGGCGGAACGCGCCCAGCAGCTCTATGAGGAACTGCGGACGTGGGCCCCAGACCCGGAAGCCATCCTTCGCTTCTCCGAACCCGATGGACTGCCCTACGAGCGCATCCCCTGGAGCCCGGCGACGATTGAGCAGCGGCTGAGGACACTGGGGCGACTGGCCAGTTATCGGCCTACCCCTCCCCCGGTCCCTCCCCGTGTCGGGGAGGGGGAAACTGATTCTGCGCCGCCCGTGGTCGTGGCCTCCATCCGGGCCCTTCTCCCTCTGACCCTCCCCCCAGCGGAGTACCGCGCTGCGAGACGCACCCTGCGCCAAGGGCAAAGGGTCGCGCTGGGCCAGCTTCTGGAGGAGTGGGTGTCCTGGGGGTACGAACCGGTCAGCGTGGTTCAGGGGCCGGGCACCTTCAGCCGGCGAGGGGGGATCGTAGACATTTTTCCCCCGGCCAGCCCGTGGCCGGTGCGCATCGAGCTGTTTGGCGATGAGGTGGACTCCCTGCGTATCTTCGATCCAGCCACTCAACGCTCTCAGTCTCACATCGAGCGGGTGACTATGGGCCCGGCCAGTGAGGCCCTGCCTCGCTGGGGCCCACGGGCCGCCAGGGTCATGAGCCAATGGGACCTGAGCCCCTGCCACGAGGCCGCGCGCCAGCGTTTCGAAGGGGATCAGGAAGCCCTGGAGCGGGGAGAGCGCTTCCCCGGAATGGAATTCTACCTCCCTTATCTCTACCCCCGTCCCGGCCAACTCCTGGACTACCTCCCCCCTCAGGGGCTCATCTTCTTGGATGACGAGCAGGAATTGGAAGCAGCGGTGGCGGAGTTTGAAAAAGAAGCCCTCGACCTGCGGGAGAGCCTGACCAAAGCCGGAGAGCTGTCCCAGGGAGTCGCCCCTCCCTATTGGACCTGGGACCACCTGCGGGAGGTGTGGGAGGTGCGCCCGCCCCTTATCCTGGGCTATCAGGCCTCGGAGCCGAAGGACACACCCTATCGCCTGCACGAGGCCTTCCTGCCCGGAGAGCGCTATGGAGGCCAACTGCGGCGCCTGCTGGATATGTGGCAGGCTCGGAGAAAAGCGGGGGTCCGGATCGTGGCCCTCAGTAGACAGGCCGAGCGGTTGGCCGAGCTGTGGGGGGAGCGGGGAGAGCGGTTGGTGCCCGGAGAGGCCATCACCGAACTGCCTCCTCCAGGCAGTCTGAGCCTTCTATCCGGGGCCCTGGCTGAGGGGTGGACCCTGCGCCGAGGGGTGGATCGCTGGGAGCTGATCCTCCAGACCGACGCTGAGATTTTCGGCTGGGCCCGGCCGGAGCCCCGGCGCGTGATCCCTCGGGAAAGGGTGAGCCCTGAGGCCTTCTTCGCCGATGTCTCCCCCGGAGACTATGTGGTGCACGTGGAGCACGGTATCGGCATCTTTCGCGGGCTGGTCCACCTGACCATCCACGGTGTAGAGGGGGAGTACCTGCAGGTGGACTACGCTGCTGAGGACAGGCTCTACGTGCCCATTCACGGCGTGGACCGGCTCAGCCGCTATGTGGGTGCTGACGATCAGGAGCCCGCCATCCACCGGCTGGGGAGCACCGACTGGGCGCGGGTCAAAGAGCGGGCCCAGCGGGCGGTGGAGGAGCTAGCCCGGGATCTGCTGGAGCTGTACTCCGCACGGGAGGTGATAGGGGGCCACGCTTTCTCCCCCGACCCCCCCTGGCAGGCTGAGCTGGAGGCCTCCTTCCCCTATTACGAGACAGAAGACCAGTTGCGGGCCATCCGCGAGGTGAAGGCGGACATGGAGAAGCCCCAACCTATGGACCGTCTCATCTGCGGCGATGTGGGCTACGGCAAGACGGAGGTGGCCCTGCGAGCGGCCTTCAAGGCGGTGATGGA
>CAYRNM010000175.1:0-6264 GCA_964425465.1 uncultured Anaerolineae bacterium
TTTTTCAAGGTGCCAAAAGTGTCAACCTATTTCAGCCCCTAATTGAACCTTCCCAAAACGTTAGAGCTTTTGTTAGACCTGGGCAGTTACTCTAACTTTCAAAACACGCTCTTAGACGCCCTAGAGGCGGAGGTCGCAGCCAAGGGGATCGAGGTCGAGGAATATCCCAGTGGGGACTAAAGGCAAGCCTCCAGGTCGAGAGGAGGCCAGGGCGCCGCTTCGCGCCGTGCTTGACGCCAACGTCTATGTGGCTGCCTATCTGAGCAGAAATCCCCGCAGCCCGAACAAGGAGTTATTTCAACGCTGGCGCGACACTCAGTTTGTGCTTTTGGTGTCCGAGGCCATCCTCAAAGAGGTTGTCGAGAAGTTGGCGAGCTAGGCATTGATCAGCGACTAACCCTTGAGCTTATCTCCTACATCCTGGCCGATGCCGAATACGTGCACGTCTCCGAAGAGGATGTCCAGCCTATCATCCTTGCAGACCCTGACGATGACTATGTCCTTGCCTGCGCTGTGTAGGAAAGGCGGATTACTTGGTCACCTATGATCCCCATTTCGATTGGGTGCAGTTGCTCTTATCTCCCGAAGCGTTTCAGGTGAGCCCATAGGTGGGCAAGGAAGCCGGTTCTGTACACTTCAAGGAGAGGTTGCGGTGTTCTTGTTGAGCTTGTGCACTGTGCGGTCGTGCACAAAGGTGATAAACGCCTCCCAATCGTTGTTCACCTCGATGCAACGGAGTTGCAGCAGGGCCTCGGCCCGCTCTTTGATCCAACGCCTGCCGCCACTGTCAAACCGTTGGGCGATGACGTAGTTCACCGCGCCTTCCACAGCTCCGGAGAAGATCTCCAGGTCTTGCTCGCGCAGCCGCTTGTAGTCCATCTTCGTCTGGCGCTTGGTGAGATACTCCCGGATCTTCGCCAGCCGTTCCCGCTGGCTCACCCGGCTCGCGTCCAATTGTTTGCGGCGCCGCTCCAGTTCAGCGATCACCTCCGCCACGCGGCTGTCGTACAGGGCGGCTTTCTGCGCTTCGACCCACTCCTGCAGTTCGGCACTCCCTTCGGGGTAGAGGCACTCACCCGCTTCCCAGAGGTACTCTACCACATGGTAGACATCAATGGTGTGTTCGGCCTCGGGGA
This sequence comes from uncultured Anaerolineae bacterium, assembly GCA_964425465.1. GTDB lineage: Bacteria > Chloroflexota > Anaerolineae > JAYEMR01 > JAYEMR01 > JAYEMR01. The sequence goes on from CAYRNM010000175.1 coordinate 1,137, forward strand.
AGAACTTACCCACATAGCGTTCCAAGTCGTTGTCGCCGTCGCTCACGATCTGGATCTGCTTTCCGCTCTGCGGCGTAAAGCCGCGTTTGTTCGCTTCGCGACGAGCGATGGCCACGGCGTGGCGCTTGGGGGCATAGGAAGCGTAGACCTTCTTGTTCAACGGCCCTTCCAGGGTGCCGTCTGCGCTTTTGCGCAGTGTGTACATCACCACGATGGTCGCCATCTTGCCGTTCTTGGCCTTGTCACCCCTCCTCCGCCGTGGTTTGCTGCCCCGGCGTTGGCGCGCAGCACGTCCCCGATGGCGCGCCGACCCCGGATGAGAGTTCGGCGCCCGTGGCCCGCGACGTTGCGCCAACTCCGCTTCCGTGACGGTCGGCGTGGCTTTACTGTCGAACTGAATCACCAGCACCTCCCCGTCTGCTGTCGGTGCAGGCGCGTGCTCAAACCACGCCGCCGTGTGCCGCCCCAGCCCCAAGACCATTCCTTCAATGCTCTCTTGGGCGGGCGACCAGTGCAGAAACAGACTCAAGATCAGGACAGTCTGCGCATAACTCACTTTGGTGGCAATGCGCGTCGCATAGCTGCGCAGCAACATGCTGAAGCCGTCACTGGTCAACCCCAGTTCGACATCCAGCGGGTAGTACCCACCCCCGTTGCGATACCAGTAGGTGCGCACATAACGCACCTTCCCAAAGAGGTCCCCAACCACCGGGCCACGGGACCTTGCCGTCTGTACCTCGGCTCGGGCTGCGGGTGGGCCGCCTGAAACTGGGCTTCGCGCAGACACAGAAAGAGTTGGATGAACAAACATCCCAACGCCAGAACGCGCGGCACCAACTCCATCTCGAAAGCGAAGAAGGTCAGACTCTGGCAGCTCAACACCCACGTCACCAACGCACTGACTTCCTGAGCAATCTGCCCTTGCACCTCTTCAACCGTGGGAACGGTGGCGCTGTCCGCTGCGAGAACGGGCTTGTCCGTGGCTTCCATAATGCCTCCTGGGTGTGCAATGGAAGCCTATTATGCCCTATCTCCCCAGTAAGTGCCAGGGAGACAAGGGCGATTACACCCATTTCGATTGCCTTGGCGGTGAATATCGGGGTTTCAAGATCGTTGACGGACTCCACTTCCTTTACGTTGTACGCGGCGATTAATTGTAACCATTGCGCTTCCTCCCCTTGAAAGCGGGCGAGAAGAGAACGGGGGTTGGCATGCTTCTCCAACTCCCGTTTGATTCTGTCAGCCCGTGGTATCAACCGGCTCAAGGGGCGATAAGACAGAACCCCTAGATAGCATCACCCCCTGAGATCTGGGCACGAGAAGGCCGATTGTTGGGTGGGCAATCGGCCTTTCTACGTTCAATTGCGGGGGTTGCCCCTGCTCAATTTGTGTGTCACCCACTTTTCTGCTATCATATGCCCAGTGAATCGAATGGAGTTTTCTATGATCCTGGTCAGCGCCTGCCTGTTGGGCTTGCCCTGCCAATACGATGGCCAGTTTTGTCCCCAGCCCGCCCTGCAGGAGCTGGCGGCCAGGGGGGAGGTGCTCCCCTGCTGCCCGGAGGTGTTGGGCGGGCTGGGAGTCCCCCGTCCGCCGGCGGAGATCGTGAGAGGCGATGGGGAGGATGTGCTGGAGGGCCGGGCGCGGGTAATAAACGCCCAGGGGCAGGATGTCACGTGGGAGTTCCTGCGGGGAGCGCAGGCCACACTGCGCCTGGCCCACCGCTGGGGGATCAAGCGAGCGATCCTCAAGTCCCATAGCCCCTCCTGTAGCAGCCGGTACATCTACGACGGCACATTTCGCGGACGATTGCGCGAAGGCCAGGGCGTGACGGCCGCCCTGCTGCAACGAGAAGGCATGGAGGTGTGTAGTGAGGAGGAGTGGAAAGATGAGCAGTGAAGGAAATCTGCCCCAACTGACCGAAGAGGACATTCAACTGCTGTGCACTGAACAGAGCTTCGAGCGGGGAGAGGACTACTACTGGCAGGGGGCTATCCGCGAGCCGCTGCGCCAGGGCATGACTCTGCGGGCCCTGTGCGAGGGCTCGCAGTATGAGCCCTACCGGGTCAGGGTGGAGCTGGATGAGGAGGGGGTGGCCTGGGCGGACTGCTCCTGCCCCTACGACTGGGGCGGCTACTGCAAGCATATCGTGGCCCTGCTGCTGGCGTGGATCCACGACCCTGAGGAGTTCACGGTTATTCCCGAGACCGAGGAGCTCCTGGCCGGGATGGGACGGGAGGAGCTGATCGAAGTGATCGAGGCCATACTGGAGCAGGAGCCGGACCTGATCCACCTTCTGGAGCGACGCGAACCCCTCTCCACGGCCCGCGAAACCCCCGTAGACCCCGAGGTCTACCGCCGCCAGGTGGTCTACGCCTTCGGACGGGGCGTGGATTGGGACGAGGTGTTCGCCTTCGCCTCGGAACTAGAGGACATCAAGCGCACCGCCGATCAGTTCCGCGAGGGGGGCGACTGGGCCAACGCCTGGATCGTCTACAAAGCCATCGCTGAGGAGACCCTGCTCCACTACGAGGAGATCCACGACGAGGGGGATGTGGCGGGCGTGATCGCCGAGTGCATCGAGGGGATGGCGACCTGCCTGCGCGAGGGGCCGCCCTCGTCGCAGACGGAGCGGCGGGCCTGGGTGCGCGAGCTGTTCCAGATGTACCTGACCGACCTGGATTGGGGCGGCTACGGGCTGACCGACTCGGTGCCGGGTGTGCTGGCCGAGTTGGCCCAGGGGGAGGATGGCTCCTTCATCGAGGGATTGTTCCGCGAGGCCATCTCCCAGCGGGAGGGCGATGACTGGAGCAGCCAGTGGCGTCGCGGACAGTTGCTTCAAGACCTGCTTCGGATCTACGAATCCCAGGGGCGAGAGGAGGATATCCTTAACCTCTGCTGGGAGGAGGGGTTCGACCTGCTCTACGCTCAGAAGCTTTTGGAGCTGGGGCGCTTGGAGGAGGCGCTGCGCGCGGCGCGGGATGGGGCGCTGCAGCCTAGAGAGGTGCTGCAGTTCAGCCAGGCGCTGTGGGGGATGGGCCATCGGGAAGAGGCCCTCTCCTTCGCCCAGCAGGGGCTGCAGAAAAGCTACGACGATGGGCTGGCGGGGTGGCTGGCCGACCGATACGAGGAGCGGGGGGAAATCAGCACCGCATTAGATTTGCAACTCCGGCGCTTTGAGTCACGCCCTGTACTGGAGCGCTACCTCAAGGTCAAGGGCTTGGCTGAAGCCTTGGGCCAGGAGACGGAGATATGTCCTCGTCTCCTGGCCTCCTTGGAGCAGAAGGGGGACCACGGGGTGCTGGTGGAGATATACCTGCAGGAGGGGGAGATAGACCGGGCCATTGAGACAGTGGGGAAGCTTCGGGGCTACTCTGTGGAACCCTATCTCGTGCGCGTGGCCCAAGCGGCGGAGGAGCCACGTCCCCGGCAGGCCATCGCGTTCTACCAGGACTTGGCCAACCGCCAGATCGCTCACACCAATCGGGGGGCCTATCAGACAGCAGCCGGCTACCTCAGCCGGGCCAAGAGGCTCTATCAGCGTCTGGGCGAGGAGCAGATATGGCGGGCCTACATCACCGACCTGCGAGCCCAGTATCCCCGCCACCGCGCACTCCAGGATGAACTGAACAAAGCGGGGCTGTGACAACAGACCCATTACTCGTTACCCGTCCACTCGTTACTCTCCTCCACAGGAGTTGACCCTTGAGACACTTCCGTTCCCATCTGATTTCTCTTCTCATCCTGGCCCTCCTGCCGACCATCCTTCTCTGGCCGGTGCTCTTCACGGGGAAGACGCTGCTCCCCTTCGATAACCTCTTCGAGTGGGAGCCTTACTGCCAGTTCGCAGAGCGGGCTGGCGTGACCTTGCCCCCTCACAACAGCCTCCTCAGCGACCTCATCCTGGAGAACTACGTCTGGAAGAAGTTCATCGTGGAGTGCTTGCGGAAAGGTCAACTGCCACTGTGGAATCCCTACCTCTTCTGCGGAGTGCCCTTCCTGGCCGCGGGCCAGCACTCGGCTATGTACCCCTTCAGCCTGCTCTTTTACATCCTGCCCATCGTGCGGGCCTACGGCATCTTCACCTGGCTGCAACTGGTGCTGGCTGGCTTTTTCGCCTATCTTTTCCTGCGCACCCTGCGCCTCGGCCCCTTCGGGGCGCTCGTGGGGGCCATCACCTACATGCTCTCCGCCTTCATGGTGGTGAGTGTGGTCTTTACCATGATCATCGCCGCCGCCTGCTGGCTGCCCTGGCTGCTGATGATGCTGGAGCGGATCGTGCAGCGCTGGGAACGGGGCGACGAGCGGGCGCCGCTGCTGGAGATGGTGGGCGGTGCCGTAGGGCTGGGGATGCACCTGCTGGCGGGGCATGTGGAGATCACCTACTACACCCTGCTGGTCATGGCCTACTACGCTCTGGTGCGCATCGGACTGGCGTGGTGGAGGCGGGAGAGAAGCCGAGGCTGGGCAGGGGTCTGGACTGCGGTGCGGACGGGCCTGTGGTGCCTGGCCCTGGTGGGGCTGGGAATGGGGTTGGGGGCAGTGCAGACCATCCCCCTGTACGAGTTGGTCAGCCACTCCTTTCGGGAGGGGGCGGTCAGCTACCAGCAGATTGTGGGCTGGGCCTACCCCATTCGCCGGATCATCGCCTTCCTGGTGCCCGATTTCTTCGGCAATCCTTCCCACCACCGTGCCTTCGACCTCTTCCGCTGGCAGTGGGTCCCCACCACCCACAACCTCTACGGCCAATCGGCCACCTCCACTGACTGGGGGATCAAGAACTACGTGGAGGGAGGGGTCTACCTGGGGATATTGCCTCTGTTACTGGCAGCACTCGCTCTGCTCAGTCAAATCACGCATCACGTATCACGCATCACGCACCACGCACCACGCAATACGCAGCACTCATCAGCCCTCTGGCTCTTCGCCCCTCTCGCCCTTCTTTCCCTGTGTTTCGTCTTCGGCACCCCCCTCTACCGGCTGATCTTCCTCCTGCCGGGTATCAGCCAGCTCCACTCCCCCTTCCGCTGGGTGTTCCCCTACACCTTCAGCTTGGCGGTGATGGCGGGCATTGGGGCTGATGTGCTGGCAGGCCCTCACCCACCTCCATCGCCCCCTCCCTCTCCCG
>CAYRNM010000176.1:0-6207 GCA_964425465.1 uncultured Anaerolineae bacterium
CCCTGGCGCTGGTGGACCTGGAGGAGGCGCGGCGGCGGGGCGGGAGGGTGGCGGGCACAAGGCCTACGACGGTGAACCGTTACTGGCTGGTCACCCTCCTGACCACCCTTGGTCTCATCACCCTGCTGGGCCTGACCCTGACCACTATCGCCGCGCCCTCGCGGATCGCCGCGTTGCTGGCCATGCTTACCCCGCTTCTGAACTTCCTGGCGGATATCCTGACCCCTGTGCTCTACTACCTGCTCCTGGCCATCGCCTACCTGCTCTTCTTGATCCTGACCCCCCTCGCCCGGGCTCTGAACCGGTTGATCCGATTCTCGATGCCGGAGCTGGGTCAGGAGCCATCTCCCGAGGACTTCGCCTCGCAGTTTGAGCAGTTGGAACGGAGGAGGGCCCAGGCCCCGCCCTGGCTCGGTGCGACTGCCAAAGTGATGTTCCTGCTCCTTCTGGTGGGGGGCATTGGGCTTATCTTCGCCCTGGCGCTGCGGCGGTACACCCGCCAGGATGAGGAGGGGGTGGAGGAGACGCGGGAGCTCATCTGGTCGCCGGAACTATTGAGGGAGGAATGGCGCGCTCTGATCCAGAGGCTGCGCCGCAGGGGGCGGGGGGCAGGGAAGGCGCAATCCCCCTTCCTCCCGCTGTCAGGGGTGGAACGCGACCGTCGGGCCATCCGCCAGGTCTATCAGCAACTGCTGGTCTGGGCGGGGGATCAGGGGCTGCCCAGGCCGCCGGGTGCCACGCCTCACGAATACGCCGCTGCCCTCGACGACCACTACCCCGCTCCGGAGTGGCGCACCATCACCGAGGCCTATACCTGGGCCCGGTACGCGGTGGACCCCCTGCCGCCGGAGCTGGCTGGTCAGGCGCAGGCCGACTGGCTGCGGCTGTCCCAACGGTGGCAGAATGCAGAGGGCGAATGGCTGATGGCAGGAAGATGATCTGATGGCCTAGATTCGTGCCAGGCCACCTGAGTCGGCATCGATAGGACACTTGACACCCATAACGAAAAGGTTATAATTAGAGCGCGCCGATGGCTAGACAGATGCCTGAGTGGACAATAGAGTTCTATGCCGATGCCCGTGGCAAAAGCGCAGCTCAGGACACCCTCCACTCTGGGAGTTGCGGCCAGGGGCAATTCGACCGATTTACTTTGCCCACACAGGCCGCCGATTCATCATCCTGCACACCTTTCGCAAGGCACGACAAAGGACCCAACCGCGGCACATCACCACTGCTGAGCGGCGTATGGCTGAGTTTCTGGAAAGAGAAGGAAATGAACGCCAATCCGAATATTCGGTTTGAGGATTGGGAAGCTGAGCAAATGAGAGATCCGGAGTTTCGGGCCGCCGTTGAGGAACTGGAACCTAGTTACCAGATAGCCCGGCTGCGAATCTTGCGAGGGCTGACACAAGAGCAGTTGGCTGAGTTAGTGGGCACCAAGCAATCCAGTATTTCCCGGCTGGAGAGCGGGAAGACCGAGCCGAGGCTTTCTTTTCTGCGGCGTGTGGTAGAAGCGCTAGGGGGGCGGCTGGAAATGCGGATTATGCCTCAAGAGGAAGCTTCGGCAGCCGAGCAGCCGTCTATTCCCGTCACTGTGCCACATATCTCCCGTAAACTAGAGAGCGTTTTTGCACCACCAGAGGCTGAGCAGACAGTAAGCGAACTGGAGTAGAGAAACCTCCCGATTCTGGACCGGGAGGTTTCGTTTGTCTGTATTCATTCTCCATCCCCCCGGCTGAAGTCCTGCCCCAGTTCACAGGCAAGCGGCCCATCGCGTCCACCGAATACCCACTGACCCACCAGATCCGACCTCCACTCCCGGAGCACGCGAATCGAATGATTGAGGCTGAGGGGGTTGCCTTCTGGATTGCCCCAGAGTTCGAAGCTTTTAGTTGTAGCTCCTGCCAACAGAGTCCATCACGGCCATGGTGCGACAGTCACCACCACCTTCCGCTCGCACCTGCACGACGCCGTCGTCAAGGCTCTGAAAGGATAGTCATGACGCAGATTTCCATCGTACCCCTGCAAGCCCAGCACGTGGATGCCTGTGCCCGCTTGATGGTAGCCCTGCCCCTGTGGGGCGAGAGCTATGGTGTTACCTACGATGCCGCCCGAGTGCGCTTCGAATCCGGCCCAGCAGATAGCGCGGACGTGTACGTCGCGCTGGTCGAGGATGAGATGGTGGGCTTCGGGTGGTTCGTCCGGCGAGGGGCCTTTGCCCGCAGCGGCTATATCCGCCTGTTAGGGGTCCGGGCCGACTGGCAGGGACGCGGCGTGGGCACCCAACTCATGGACTTCACCGAGGAAACACTCTTTGCCGAAGACAAGGACATCTTCCTGTTAACCTTTGCCCCCAACGAGGGCGCTCAGCGCTTCTACCGTCAGCGAGGGTACGAGCAGGTAGGAGTGCTCACCGACTACTCCGGCCCCGGCATTGATGAATGCATCTTCCGCAAGCGGAGGCCAGCCAGTCCTGGCCAGGGGGTGATCGTCGTGGGCCTCATGTCCGGCACCTCTGTGGATGGCATTGACGCCGCCGTGTGCCAAATCGAGGGTGCTCCGCCCCATCTACAGGTGGAACTGCTGTCTTTCACCAGGACTGATTTTGATCCAACGCTGCGGTCGCGCATTTTCCGGGCCTTCTCGCCCCAGACGGGTACGGTGGACCTCATCTGCGCCCTCAACTTCGAGATTGGCGAAGCCTTCGCTCGGGCCGCGCTGCGGGCCGTCGAGAGAGCGGGTCTGGCCCCGGAGGAGGTACACCTCATCGGGTCCCACGGCCAGACCATCTACCACCTGCCGGGCGGCCCCGTGCCCTCGACGCTGCAGATCGGCGAGGCGGCGGTGATCGCCGAGCGCACGGGCGTCACCACCGTTGCCGACTTCCGCGTGGCGGACGTGGCCGCCGGCGGCCAGGGCGCACCACTGGTCAGTTATGTGGACTACCTGCTCTTCCGCCACGAGGGGAAAACGCGCGCCGTGCAGAACATCGGCGGCATCGCCAATGTGACCCTGCTGCCGGCGAGGTGCTCACCGGAGGAGGTGCTGGCCTTCGACACCGGGCCGGGCAACATGCTGATAGACCACGCCGCCCAGCGGGCTACGGATGGGGAATGGAACTGCGACCACAACGGGCAGTTGGCCGCCCGTGGCAAGGTGGACGAGAAGCTGCTGGCCGAGCTGATGTCTCACCCCTACTTGAAGCGTCCGCCACCCAAGACCACCGGCCGCGAGGTGTTCGGAGCGCAGTTGGGCGATCAGATATGGCAACAGGCCAAGGCCCAGGGGCTGGCCGACGAGGACATCGTGGCCACCCTCACGGCCTTTACCGCCCGCTCTATCGCCGACGCCTACCATCGCTTCCTGCCCCCGATGGAGGAAGTGATCCTCGGCGGCGGAGGGAGCCACAATTCCATCCTGCGAGGGATGATCGAAGGGGAACTGGCTCCAGCGCGAGTGCTGCTGCATGAGGATTTCGGCCTCTCCGCCGATGCCAAAGAGGCCCTGGCCTTTGCGGTGCTGGCCTACGAGGCCTGGCACGGGCGGCCGGGGAACCTCCCCTCCGCCACCGGTGCATCCCATCGGGTGGTGCTGGGGAAGATCAGTCCGGGACAGAGATGACACTGGTCATGAGCATTGATGGCGGCGGGACCAGGACCGTCGCCGTCGTCGTAGATGAGACGCTGCAGGAACTGGGGCGTGGCCAGGCTGCTTCGGCCAACTACCACAACGTGGGGTTGGAGCGCCTCCGCTACGCCCTATGGATCGCTGCGGATCGCGCCTGCCAGGGAGCGGGCTGCGCATTTGTTGACCTGGTCGCCCTGGGCTGTGGACTGGCCGGGGCGGGCCGCCCGGAGGATCGCCATGTTTTGCGACGGGCCGTGGCCGAGGTGATACCCGTCTCCCCCCTGGTCCTCACCCATGATGCGGAGAGCGCGCTGGTGGGCGGGACGGGCCGTCGAGAGGGCGTGGTCCTCATCTCCGGCACGGGCAGCATGGCCTACGGGGTGAATGCAGAGGGGCGAAGCACGCGGGCGGGAGGCTGGGGGCCGATCTTGGACGACGAGGGCTCGGGCTACTGGATCGGCCTGTCTGGGCTGCGTGCCGCCGTGCGCAGCTACGATGGTCGCGCACCGGCGACAATCGTGGGGGAGCGAATCCTGGCTGCTCTGGGCCTATCCCGAATGAAGGAGCTGGTCGGTTGGGCCAACAGAAGGGGCAGCGTGAAGGAGATCGCAGCCCTCGCCCCCCTGGTCGGCCAATGCGCCCAGGCCAGGGATGAGATTGCGCAGGAAATCCTGAGCCAGGCAGGGAGCAAGCTGGCTGCCCTGGCTGGGGCCGTATTGCGGAAGCTGGGAATGACGGATGCGGCCTGCGAGATCGTGCTGGCTGGTGGCACATTCCACCATCAGCCTTTAGTGGTGCAGGCGCTACGCGAGGAAATGGCCCGGTGTGCGCCCCAGGCACGCCCTATCTGGCCTCGGCATGAGCCCGCTCTGGGCGCAGCACTCCTGGCCCTGATGGAATTGGGGGAATATGGCCGAGATCCTGACTGAGCAGCGCAACCCGGCGACGATGGAGCTGGATCGGATGTCGGCGCTGGAGATCGTGACCGTAATGAACGCTGAGGACGCGAAGGTGGCCCAGGCGGTCGAAAGGGCGCTGCCTCAGATCGGCCGGGCCGTGGAACTGATCGTCCAGCGGCTGGCAAATGGCGGCCGGCTCCTCTACTTCGGCGCTGGCACCAGTGGGCGGCTGGGCGTACTCGACGCCTCGGAGTGCGTGCCCACCTTTAGCGTGCCCCCCACGATGGTCCAGGGCTTCATCGCCGGGGGAGCGCAGGCCCTGACCACCTCGGTCGAGAGGGCGGAGGATGACCGGGAGGGCGGGGCGCAGGCGGTCCGCGAGGAGGTGAGGGTTACTTCCAAGGACATAGTAGTGGGCATCGCCGCCAGTGGGCGCACGCCCTACGTGCTCGGCGCGCTGGAGGAGGCAGGATGGATTGGTGCGGCCACCATCGCCCTGGTGTGTACCGAGGGCTCTCCCCTGGCCGAAAGCGCCGACATCGCCATTGAACTCCTGGTCGGCCCTGAGATGCTCACCGGCTCCACCCGGCTCAAGGCGGGCACAGCGCAGAAAATGGTGCTCAACATGCTCTCCACAGCGACGATGATCCGGCTGGGGAAAGCCTACCAGAACCTGATGGTAGACCTGAGGGCCAGTAGCAACAAGCTGCGAGCCAGAGCGCGGCGGATCGTGCGCACGGTGACGGGGTGTTCGGAGGAGGAGGCGGAGGTGCTGCTGGAGGAGACCGGCTATCGAGTGAAACCGGCGCTGGTGATGGCTTTGGCGGGAGTGGATCGGGAGGAGGCGGAGCGGCGGCTGGAGGCCGCGGGGGCCGGGTGCGGAGGGCAGTGGAGGCTCAAAGCGATGTCTTGTGACCGCGGATCAGGATACTGGCACGCGGTCTCCGTCACTTGCCCCCCAAGGCGTTTGGTGGTAGAATATAAGGGTGGAAACACCAGGCAGCGGTTGCCTGGGTCAGATGGCTTGGAAGGCCCTTGGGATGAGACTCCAGGCCGAGGTGCTTGGAAAGCACCAGAAAGAAAGCAAAGGGAAGGAAAGGGACATGAACATTTACGTTGGAAACCTCTCATATGAGGTCACGGACGAGAATTTGCAAGAGGCCTTCGCGGCCTTTGGCCAGGTCTCATCCGCAAGGGTGGTCAGGGATAGGGACACTGGACGGTCAAGAGGGTTTGGGTTCGTGGAGATGCCGACGCAGGCCGAGGCACAGGCCGCCATTCAAGGGCTGAATGGCAAGGATCTGTGGGGGCGAACCCTCAACGTCAATGAAGCCCGTCCTCGGGCTGAAAGGCGAGAAGGCGAGACGGGCAGGAGAGGCCGCCGCTATTAAGCGGCTCTCGCTTGTCGCATGCCCCGAACACTGATCCGGCAGCCGGAGTGAGGTCCTCATTCACCAGCCGGCGCCCCAGGAACTGACCCTGGAGGACCACCAGGTTTGGGTATTGCTGACAGAGTGAGAAAACCCTCCCGCAGTGCCCGCACTGCGGGAGGGTGCACGTTTCTGGAGAGGAAGATGGAGCGGCCCACTTTTCTTTTCTTGTCCATCTTGGGGGTGCTCCTGTTGGCCCCGCTCGCCCTGGGGGGCTGTCGAAGCGCGACGCCGCCCCCCTGCCCCACGGC
>CAYRNM010000177.1:0-6174 GCA_964425465.1 uncultured Anaerolineae bacterium
GGCCTATCGTGGCGGTGAGAGCGGGGTCAAGTACCTGCTGCGCGGGCCCAAGATTGACTGGGGGGTGATCTTCCTGCTGCCGGGTGAGCGGCTGGGCGCGCACTATCACAACGAGGTAGAAGAGACCTTTTTCTTCATCCAGGGCGGGGGCAAGGTGCACGTCAACGATGCCGAGTACGAGGCCCAGGTCGGGGACGCCTTCCGCATGGAGCCACCGGAGCACCACGACATCCTCAACGACACGGACGAGCCAACCAAGATGGTCTTCATCAAGTGCCCCTATCTGCCTGCGGACAAGGTGGATTTGTAGGGCAACTCTTACAGTTGCCCCAAGGCGACCGCAAGGGTACGCCCCTACCCCATCTTGCGCTCCAGCCGTGCCAGGCGATATCGTAGCTCCGCCTGAGCTCGACGGCGCTGGGGACCGGGCGGAGCAATCTCCAACTGATCCAGAGCCCGGCGGGTGACCTCCGCTGCACGGGCCCAGTCCTTTGCATGCCACTCATAATGCTTCGCCAGTTCCACATAGGGGTAGAGCTGGCGCCCATCCGCCACCGCCTTCCACCAGAGCTCGGCTGCCTCCTCCCGCCGCTCCTGCCGCTTGAGGAGAAAGGAGAGACAGCGCAGGGTGTGATCGTGGAGCTCTTGGGGAAGCGAGCCCCCGAGCGCAGCGCGGTAGGCTCGCTCCGCCTCCCCAATGAGAGCTAGCGACTCGTATATCCGGCCCAGGCTGTAGAGGTCAGCGGCACACGGAAGGGCAGCCCAGGGGTCGCTGAAGAGCTGGCACATGTGGCCCGCCAGCACCACCAGGGAGAGCACATCCTGCTGGTTGTGGTAGAAAACGCGGGCCATCTCTTGGGCGTCGCCAGTGCGAAGGTAGTCCGTGTACAGAGCCGGGATCTGCCAGGAGGGCACGTCGGAGCTGCCCCGGTACACCCCCAGGATATCAGCTTCCAAGGCACTCAGGGCACAGGAATCGAGCCGCGCTCGCCACAGCCTGCGGGCCGGGAACAGCAGGTCGAAGTGGGGAAGGTCGGTCAGGCAGGGGGCCATGTGGGCCAGGGTGAAGCGTGTCCGTAGCAGCGGCAGATCGAAGGCCTGGCCATTGAAGCTGACCACGGCTCTGAAGCGGTCCAGAAACCCAGCCAGCATCCGGAGCATGGCTTGCTCCTCCTCCAGCCCGCGCATGAAGAACTGGGCCACATGGAAGGCGGCGTTGCTGAAGTAGCCGACACCGACCAGAAACACGTAGGTGCCCGTTCCTCCGGCCAGCCCGGTGGTCTCTGTGTCTAGGAAAGCTGCCTGCTGGAAATCCAAAGCACTTAGTTGCTCATTCCTGGCCAGCCCTGCCGCAGCCTGCGGGGATTGGCCCAGCAGCGAGGCCAGGGAGCCTGTCCCAGGCGACAGTCCGGAGAGCGAGCCGTGCACATAATCGAGCGAAAAGGACTCCTCGGCCCGGAAGCAGGCCCCTAATTCCGTCTCGACGACCTCCCCCGCCACTAGCTCCTCAATGGCCGACCCCCTTCGCTCGACCTCAGGACAGGTCCTTCGGCTCGGCGGAGGGATGGCGGAGTCTTGGCGTCCTCTGGCCAGGGATGCCACACCCCGGCGCAAGCCCAGTCGAGCTAATCGCTTGCTCAGTTCCACCTCGACCACTCCCCCGGCTGGTGGACCAGCCTACAGCCCCCCAGGGTCGGGTAACTCCTCCACCGGAACGTCCCGGTACTTGTCCCCCTCCTCGATGAGCATCACCGGGATGTCGTCGCGGATGGGGTACTTGCGGCCGCAGCCCGGCTCCTGGCACACCAGCCACACGCCCCTCACCAGTTCCAGCCGCCCCGGGTCGGGCCCCTCACGGCGGCCAGGGCCACTGACGCAGGCCGGACAGCGCAGAATCTCCAATAACTCCGGACTGACCATGAATCAACCTCCTATTATCGTAGAGAAAGACAACCGCAGCCACCACAGCGCCAGGCCCCCTATAAGGGAGGAGACGACAATAGCCCCCAACACCCACAACTGCACGATGTCGAACCAGAAGGGGAGGGGAAAGAGCTGGATGAGCGTGTCGGTGTAGGGAAAGAGCCAGGTGTCCCCTTCAAAGAAGGTTCGGTGGAATGCGGTGAAGAACCAGTTGAAGTTGACTACTGCCACAATCAAAAGCAGGGCCACCAGCACGATGGTCAGGCCCGCTCCCTGCACCAGCCGCCGGGCGCACTCTCCCCTGGGGCCATAGCGAGCCAGGTAGAGCACTGCGCCCAGGACCAGCACCGTGCATGCACGATGGAAGGCGAAGGCCCCTCGGGTCACCCCTTTCACATCCACCATGTGCCACAGCTCCCGCTCATTGAAGAGCGGCCCTTCACGCCCCTCCAGGTTTTGCAGAGCCTCAATCCCTACCTTGGTGCGCAGGTAGCGAATGCACTCCACCGCCGCGGTGTACCGTTGCCCCTCGCTGAGGCGCGTCGCTGGGGGGAAACCCGCCTTCCCATACTCGTACCGTAGGTAGGCTGGGGACATGAGGAGGTACAAGCCGCTCAGCACAATGGCGGGCGGCAGGCCCAAAAGGATCACCACTCCCAATAGCCGAAGAAAAGCGCGTTCCAGTGCCGCCACGCGATCAGTCTCCCTTCAACCAGTAGCGCAGGATGAGAAAGTGGGTCATGTGCTCGATGGGGGCCCGGTCGTCGGTGAAAATCACGCCTCCCTCAGAGGGCAGGGGACGCAGGTTGGCCACGGCCCGTCCCAAGATGTCGCGCAGGAAGGGCGCTTCTGTAGCCTGCAGGTTGGCCTCCAGGTTGGCCGCCTCTGTCGGTTGGACTGTGGCCACCAACAGGCTGTTAAAGGTCTGGGGCACGTTGATGAGATACACACTGGGAAAGACCTGTTGCATCGTGGCCCCCAGCGCGGCCACCAGCCGGTAATCCACGTCGGTGCGCCCCACGTTGATGGCCACCACTCCCCTTTCGGTCAGATGATCGCGCACCAGGGCGAAGAACTCCCGGGTGGTGAGGTGGAAGGGGATGTAGGGCGCACGGTAGGCATCCACGGCCACCACATCGTAGCGGCGGCCAGTGTGAGCCAGGAAGTAGCGGCCATCCTGGGCCACGGCCCGCAGGTTGGGCTCGGCCATGGCGAACCACTCCCGCCCTACCTCGATGATGGCCGGATCCAGCTCCACCCCGTCAATAGGGATGGGCCCCAAGGCTGCCGTGTACTGCCGGGCGACCGTCCCCCCCGCCAGCCCGATGAGGCACAGGCTTCCCACTTCCTCGGCTGGAAAGGGCGGAGAGTTGAAGAAGGGCGCGGCCAGAAAGTAGTCCCAAGCTCCCTCGGTGCGCAGTTGATCCTCATAGTAGACCGATTGAATCCCCTCCCCCTCATTGAGCTTGAGCTGCCTTTCGCTCCCCTCCTGGAGCACTTGGATGTAATTGTAGGCCGATTCCCGCTCGTGGAGCAGCCCTGGTGTGGCCTTGACGAGTCCCATCGGCCAGAGGAGAGCCAGGAGGAGGATCAGCGCCAAGAGACCCAGGCTCTCCAGTGGAGGACGGCGGGAACTGTACCACAGGGCCAGCGCCGAAAGTCCCAGCAGGAAGACGGCCAGGAGCAGAAAAGTGCGCCGCGTCCCGATCCAAGGGATGAGGATCAGCACGGGCAGAAAGGTGCCCAGGATGCTGCCCACGGTGGATAGGGCATAGATGCGCCCCGCAGCACCTCCTGAGGACCCCACGTCCCGCACGGTGAGCCGCAGGGCGAAGGGCGGGACACATCCCAACAGGATCACCGGCAGGGTGAAGAGCAACACTACCCCCAAAAAGGAACCGACCAGAATGCTGGCGGCGAAATCGCGCAGGCCCACATCCGCCAAACGGAGGATGGGCCGGGCGGTGAAGGGCACTAGGCCGATGAGGAAGCCCGCCCAGGCGGTGATGCGGTAGAGCGTTGCCCCTTCAGGGTGGCGGTCGGCCCAGTGGCCTCCCAGCCAGGCTCCCACGGTGAGGTAGATCAAGATCAGACCGATCAGGTTGGCCCAGATGACCAGCGAATCGCCGAAGTGGGGCTGCAACAGACGCGAGGCGGCCATCTCCACCGCCATGGTCGTCATCCCTGCAGCGAACACCATCGTCAGTAGCCATCTTCGCTCCGAACCAACGTGTTCCCCCCCCATGGCTGCCTATTATATCCCTCTCTCCGACGCAGGGCAAACCTTGCCCCCAGCTTGAAAGCGTGTTATACTCAAACTGCAATGCAGAAGTGAGAAGTCAGAACGCAGAAAGTGGAGCGATCAGGTAGGGTAGCAGTATGTGGAGACACCGTTTTTGGTTTCTGCTGGCACTGGTGCTCATCCTTGGGCTAATCGCTGTCACTCCTGGCATCTGGGCTCAGCCACCTATCAGGGTGGAGTCCAGCCAGCACGAGGTCCAGTTTAGGAATCATATCCTGTTTCAGTTGGTAGCCCAGGGCGAAGCGGAGATCACGGAGATCACCCTCTTCTACCGAGTGGCTGACCAGCCGGCGGTCAACCATGCCTCACCCCAGTTTGAGCCCGACACCCGGGTGGAGGCGGAGTACATCTGGGACCTCGCCAATGGTGGGCTGCCGCCGGGGGTGCAGGTCACCTACTGGTGGAAGATCGCCGACCGGGAGGGGCATACTCTGGAGACTGAGCCACAATCGTTGTTCTATACCGACGAGCGTTACGACTGGCAGGCGCTATCCTCAGAGAAGCTGGCCCTCTACTGGTATCGCGGCGACGAGGACTTCGGACAGGCTCTCTTTGACAAGGCGATGGAGGCGCTGGATACGCTCAGCCGGGAGGCGGGTGTCACGGTCGCTCATCAGGTGAAGGTGTTCATATATGGCAGCCACTCCGACCTGTTGGGTGCCATCGCCGAGGGAGCCAAGGAGTGGACCGGAGGGCAGGCTTTCCCGGAGATGGGGGTGGTGGTGATTGGCGTGGCCCCCGCGAATTTGGCCTGGGGCCAGCGGGCCGTGGCCCACGAGCTGAGCCACCTGGTGGTCCATCAGATGGTGGACACACCGCTGGGTGATCTGCCTCGCTGGCTCGACGAGGGGCTGGCCATGTACGCCGAGGGGGAGCTGGAGCCCAGCTATCGGCACGCCCTGGACTGGGCGATCCGAGGGGACCAGCTCATCACCGTCCGCTCCCTGTCTAGCTCCTTCCCCACCGATTCCGAGCTGGCCCACCTCTCCTATGCGCAGAGCTACAGCCTGGTGGAGTTCATCCTGGAGCAGTATGGGCGGGAGAAGATGGCCCGCTTGCTCCAGGTTTTCGCCGAGGGTGCCTATTACGACGATGGACTGCAAGAGGTGCTAGGTTTGGACTCCCAGGGATTGGACGCTGCCTGGCGGAAATGGGTGAGGGCTGAGGCTCCCTCCCAGGGACAGCCCGCTCCTCTGCAGCCCACGCAGCAGCCATTGCCGCTGAGCCCTATGCTCTGGGCCTCGGGCGGGCTGTGCTGCGTGGGGGGATTGCTCTTTGTGGCAGTGGCGATTGGACTGCTGGTGTGGCTACGGCTGCGGTGAAGGGGGGGACATGGATCGAGAGAGGAAGGAAACGATCTACAGGCGGGTCAAGAGCGAGATTGAGGCCGTGTTGGAGGGGGAAAACGACCACATCGCCGTTATGGCCACCATCGCCTGCCTGCTCCACCAGGCCTTTGACACCTACTACTGGACAGGCTTCTATCGTGTAGTGGTTCCGGGCGAGCTCCTGATCGGCCCCTATCAGGGGACACTCGGCTGCCTGCATATCCCCTTTGAACGGGGGGTGTGCGGCGCGGCGGCGCGGTCCCAGCAGACAGTGATCGTCCCCGACGTACATCAGTTCCCCGGCCACATCGCCTGCGACCCCCGTTCCCAGTCCGAGATCGTGGTCCCCGTCTTCGATGGCCAGGGCGAGCTGATCGGAGTGCTGGACATGGACAGCGACCAGCCAGCCGCTTTCGACAAGGTGGACCAGAGGTGGCTGGAGGAGATCGTCGAGGTGTTCCAGCGGATGCAGGAACGTCGGTGCTACTAAACGGCAAGTAAGGGCGATTCGCGAATCGCCCCTACTTTGGAAGATCATTCTTTATTCAGGCCCACTCGGCCGCCACGAAGGGGCGAAGGGGTGTGGCAGATCAACCTAATTGCAAAGGAGCAACAGTCATG
>CAYRNM010000178.1:0-6155 GCA_964425465.1 uncultured Anaerolineae bacterium
GCCCTACCCAGTCCCACCCATTCACCAAGCCATAGGTGAGGACTCGTGGGCCTGCTGCACCACCTCTCACCTCTGTCATGAGCGCCCCAAGGTGAGGAACATCCCCGCAGCCGATGATGGCTCCCTGGGGTTCCACCCGGTGCAGAAAGGCGCGGAAAGCGGCGGACATGGCCTCCAGATCAGGGAAGCAGTCGGGGTGATCTGGCTCCAGGTGGGTCACCACTGCCAGCCGAGGCGTGAGGCCCAGAAAGGCGTTATCGTATTCGTCCGCTTCTACTACAAAATGCTCACCCCTGCCCGCCCGGGCATTGGTGTCCAGCCCTACTATCGTCCCCCCAATGATGAAAGAGGGATCGCACCCTGCCTGAAGCAGCGTCCAGGCGATCATGGCAGCGGTGGTGGTTTTGCCATGGGTGCCGGCCACGGCGACGCAGTGGTGACCGGCGGTGAGCTGGCTGAACACCTGGTCGCGCTTGAGCACCGGCAGGCCCCGCGCTCGGGCAGCCACCAGTTCTACGTTATCCTCCGGGATGGCCGAGGAGACAACCACTATCTGAGCTCCGCCCACCTGCTCCGCAGTGTGGCCGATGTATACCCGGGCCCCCATCTCCTGCAGCCGCTGGGTGTTGGCCGAGGGATGCAGGTCCGAGCCCGAGACCTGATACCCTCGCTCCAGGAGCACGGTGGCGATGGCTGACAGGCCAGCTCCCCCGAGGCCGATGAAATGCACCTTTTTCACCCACCGGATGTCCCCGAACTTATCCTCGCCCATGTTACCTCGTTACTCGTCCCTTGCTGCCTAACGTATCACCCTGGCGATGACCATGAAGACCGCCAGAAAGGGCAGGTAGGGGGATAGGATGGCCAGGGGCAGGATCTTGACCAATTCCTGTGCCAGGGGGGTGAGCGGCCTGGAAACAAGGCCAAAGGGATAGTCGAACTTGTCAAGATAGAACCATATGGTCCCAGCCACCAGATAGCCATTCACCAACCCGATGATCAGGGCCAGGAGCACGCCAGCGATCCTCTTGGGCGGCGTGCCTTGGAAGGCTAGTGTCTCGCCGTGGTAGGAGATAAATGCCGCGATGACAATGGTGATAATGTAAAAAGACGCTTGGGCGATGCTCTTCCTCGGCTCGCCGATGAGGGATATCCCCACCGCCCTCTCCACTCCCTTGAACAGGAATCCGGTTATTTTCTCCCCCCAGTAATCAAAGGCGAAGAGAACAACCAACAGCACCGTCGTCACACCCAGTTCCTTCAGGAACCCGCGCGCCAGGCCGATGAGGCCAAAGATGAGGATGATCATACCCCAGGCGATTTCGATCGGGCCCAATGCTCGCCGCTCCTTCCCCTCCTCATCCAATGGATCAGCCCTGACTCTGGCCCGAGAGCTGGAGGCCAAAAATGATCAAAATGAGAATGAATCCAATGAGCACCAGGACCAGCTTCTCATCCAGGAGGCTGGCTAACTGGCCGCTGGGCACTTTGATCACCGTCTCCGGCTGGGGAAAGAGGAGGGGAACCAGAAAATGGGCGATCAGATAGCCGTTGATGGCTCCTAGACCACAGGCCATGAGCCGCCGCAGGCGGGATACGCGGTAGATCAACAAGGGCCCGAAGGCTCTAGGACGAATGCGGAAACGCCAGCGTCCGAAAAGATACATGAAGATCACCAGGAAGCTGAACAGGGCCAGGGTGAAGTGCAATTTGTCCTGATCGGTGGCGACGAGGGAGGGCAACTCGCGCACCTCGGTGAAAACAGCTCCTGGGTCATCGGCGACCAGTCCCCCTTCCAGGGCAAAGCGAACCATTACGGCGAGCTTGTTGGCCCAGCTTATGACTAGAGATTGGCCCCAGGTCATCAGCGCCCGGCCCATGACAACCCCTATCATGACACATCCCTGCCACACTGGAATCTGGAACAGGCCGAACAGCCCGCCAAGGATGACCGCCCCCAGGATCACCCAGGAAGGGTCCACGCTCACCACGGTAACTCAACTCCCCTGAAGGCCACTTAACTGGAGGAGCTCACGGGCAATGTGCTGGGCTGCCTCCGGCCGGGCCAAGGCCCGGACCTGCTCACCCATCCTCCGGCGCTCCTCCCCATCGGCCAACAGCCGCTGCACCGTAGGCGCCAGATCCACTCCCAGCCGTCCGTCCTCTAACTGGATCGCTGCGCCGTGCCGGACTAGATAATCGGCATTCACCCTCTGATAGCGCCAGTAGTGGGGATAGGGCACCAGGATGCTGGGCAGACCCATGGCCGGGAACTCCCCCATGGTGGCGGCTCCGGCACGGGCGACCACTAGGTCCGCAGCTCCCAACGCCTGAGCCATCTCCTCAGAGTGCAAGTAGGCATAGGTATAGTAGCGGGGCCTCAACTCCGCCGGGAGCGCATCCCTGCATCCAGCTACCCACTCTGCATCCAGATGGCCTGTGACATGGATGATCTGACACTCCGGCAGCAGTTCCTCCAGCGCACCGGTCAGCGCTTGATTGATGGACCGTGCCCCTCGGCTGCCTCCCATGATCAGCAGGATGGGCAGATCCGACGCCAACCCCAGCCTCCGTCGGGCAGCAGCCTGGTCCACCTCCCTCAGCTCGGCACGGATTGGATAGCCAGTCACCACCACCTTTGGTGGGGGAAAATAGGCCCGTGAATCCTCAGCTGTAACCGCCACTCGCCGGGCGAAATGGCTGATGAATCGCACCGCCTGGCCAGGCTCGATGTCAGGTAGATATACCAACACCGGCACTCGCCTCATCCAGGCGGCCAGCGTGACGGGCGCCGAGACGTAGCCCCCCGTGACGAAACAGACATGGGGCCGGAATTCCCCCACCACTTTCCATGCCTGGCCCAGCCCGTGGACCATCTGCACCAGGTTGGGAATGGCCCGCCAGAGGGCCAGCCCGTGTACACCTCGGGCCGCGATGGAGCGAAAGGGTATCCCGGCCCGGCGCACCCATTCCCCCTCCAGGCCATCTGCGCTGCCCACCCACAGCAGATGTATGGGCTCAGCGCTTTCACCGATCAGTGCGTCGGCCACGGCCAATCCGGGATAGACGTGGCCCCCTGTCCCCCCTCCCGAAAGCAAAACTCGCACCCTGAACTTTCCCTTTCTCAATCGAGCCCCGCGATATGCTGAGCAGCAGCCCCACCCCGGTCAGGCAGGTGACCAGCGATGATCCTCCCAGACTGATGAAGGGCAGGGGGATGCCAGTGACGGGGATGAGGCCGGTGATCACCGCTGCATGGATGAAGGCCTGGAAAGTGAGCCAGCAGGTGATGCCTGCGGCCAACATGGCCCCAAAGCTATCGGGGGCCTGTGAGGCGATGTGGAAACCCCGATAGGCCAGGCCAGCATAGAGGCCGATCACCAGAAGGCAGCCCATGAACCCCAGTTCCTCTCCCAGAATAGCAAAAATGGAATCGGTATGGGGCAGAACCAGGTACACATGGCCTTGGCCTAGCCCCTGCCCGAATAGCCCTCCCGTGCCCAGGGCCGTCAGCGCCCAGCTGAGTTGCCAGCCGCTGCCTGAAATGGGATCGCGTAGCGCAGCGATGTAGGAAACGATCCGGCTAGAGGCATGATCCGAACGGGAAATGGTGGCTGCAAAGACC
Source organism: uncultured Anaerolineae bacterium (assembly GCA_964425465.1). Taxonomy (GTDB): domain Bacteria; phylum Chloroflexota; class Anaerolineae; order JAYEMR01; family JAYEMR01; genus JAYEMR01. Next base: position 3,626 of record CAYRNM010000178.1, read on the forward strand.
ACGACGCCGACGATGAAAGCGCCGAACAATTGCAGCAGGTCCGCCCCGGCCAAGTAGAACATGGCCACGGCCGTCAGCACGATGAGGATAGCGGTGCTGAAGTCGGGTTGCAGGACGATGAGGGCCGCCACCAACCCCACCAGGATGGAGAAGGGTATCAACCCGTAGGTCAGCTTGCGGATCTGTTCTCCCTTCGATGAAAGCCAGTGGGCCACGTAGATCACCACCACCAGCTTGGCCAACTCGCCGGGCTGCACCGAAGCACCGAAGAGGGCTCGGCGCGAGCCTTGGACCTCCCTACCTGTGATCAGCACCAAGGCCAGCAGGGTCAGGGCTCCCCCCATCAGCAGAATAGAGACCCGCGGCCAAAGATGGTACTCCAGTCGGGTGACCACCAAGCAGGAGGCGAGGCCAATGAGCAGCCACAGCAGTTGCCGCTTAAGATAGTAGGTGGTGTCTCCCCGCTCCTCCAGAGCCGGAGCAAAGGTGGCACTGTACACCATCATCAGTCCCACGATGAGCAGAGCTGTAACGATGAGGATGAGCGGGTAGTCTACGGGCCGTTTCCCCTGTTCACGCGTGGCCATCGTCCTCCCTATCTCAGAGATTTCACCAGTTCTCGAAACCACTCGCCCCGTTCCTCAAAATCACGGAAGGCATCAAAGCTGGTGCAGCCTGGCGAAAGCAACACCACATCACCTGGCTGAGCCACCGACGCCGCGGCCGCTACGGCTTCCTTCAATGTAGCCACAACTTTGCAAGCTGCAGGTGTATAGGTGTGGACTTGCAACTTATGGGCTATGAGTTCCGCTGCCTCGCCAAAGCAGATTACATGCCTGGCCCGCCTCAATGCCAATTCAGCAAGCTCATCCCAGGGGAGGTGCTTATCCCGCCCCCCGGCCAGGAGCACGATGGGTTCATCAAAAAAGGAGCGGAGGGCGGCACAGGCTCGCTCAGGGCTGGTGGCGATGGAGTCGTTATAGTAGCGCACTCCCCTCAGCTCCCGCACCAACTCCAGCCGGTGGGGCACACTCTGAAAGGTGCTGATCGCCTCTCGCATGGCCTCTGGCCAAGCCCCGGCTGCCCCGGCGATGGCACAGGCGGCCAGGACATTGGCCACGTTGTGCTGGCCACGCAGCCTTATCTCGTCAACACTGCACACCGATCCTTCTCGTCCGGCCAGCCGCAACATCACCTGCCCATCGCGCAGGAACGTCCCTTCCTCAACTTCCGTCTCCAGGCTGAACAGCAGCTTGCGGCTTTCAGGGGGCAGGGTTTGGGCTCTGGCGACCGGATCGTCCTCCCCCAGTATCATCACATCCCCCAGCCGCTGATGTCGGTAGATATGGCTCTTGGCTTCGATGTAGGCTGCCATGGAGGGGTGGCGGTCCAGGTGATTGGGCGTGATATTCAAAAGGGCAGCGATATGCGGGCTGTACCCCTGAGTCAGAACCTCCCATCCTGTGGGCGGGTGGGCCTCCGACTGAGGGGCAAAGTACTCCAGTTGAAAGCTGGACAGCTCGGATACCACCTGATCGGTGGGGTTGATCTCCTCTACGACACTGATGAGGGGTTCGCCGATGTTGCCTCCCACCCAGGTCCTCATCCCATTGGCTTTGAGCATCTCCCCCACCAGCATCGCAGTGGTCGTCTTGCCGCTGGAGCCGGTGATGCCGATGAGAGGCACGGGGCAGAGGGCAGCGAAAAGACGGGGTTCGCTGGTCAAAAGCAACCCACGCCGCCGGGCCTCCGCCAGGAGTGGAATCTCCAGAGGCACTCCGGGGCTGACGAAGATCACATCGGCATCCAGTACTTGAGGCGGGTGTCCACCCAGCACCAAATGGATGGGCAGTCCCTCCAGTTTCGCCAGATGACCGGCCAGCAGTTCAGCCGGCTGGATGTCGGTCACTGTGACCTGAGCACCCCGCTCTGCCAGAAAGCGGGCCAGGGCTGTGCCCTCTCGCGCCAGGCCGACAACAGTGACCCGCAAATGGTCAAACTTCATCCTATCTCCACAACTCGCTTGATGAAGTCTATTTCCAGCACGCTGTCCCAAAGCAAGCCGGTTCCCAGCAAGGCATCTTGGGCCTCGGTTAGGAAGACCTCAGCATTCTCCCTTCGACCATCGAGAACCACATCACCAGCAAAGACCAGCTCATTCCTCTTCGTTCCGTCTGCCAGCTCTATGGGATAGGCGGCAACTAATTCTAGCCCTAACTGGATGGCTATCGAGGTGGGTATGCAGACATCCCCATTGAAGCCTGAATCAACGACGGCCGGACAGGTAATGCTGTCCCTAATGCCCGTGACGGTGATCTCGACCAGAGGTTGTCCATATTCATTCACGAACCCTCTCATGACACTCGTCACCTTTACCTGAAAACATGCACCACAGGGAAGCCAACTCGGGCCACGTAGAACACCTTATCAGGGTACTTCCTCTTAGCCTTCTCGATAGCCTCTATCACTCGTCTTCCCAGGAAGTAATCTCCTGTCTCTACTTCGATGGCCACGAGCTCGCCTTTGTGCT
>CAYRNM010000179.1:0-6126 GCA_964425465.1 uncultured Anaerolineae bacterium
CAAAGGCCACTGGACCGAGGTGGGTGGCAAGGACGCCGGCTCCTGGACGACCGATGCCACAGAGGTCTATCAGGAAGGGTTGCAGTTCCCCTGTATCAAGCTGTTCAAGGGGGGAGAGATTGACCAAAGCCTGGTGGACCTCATCGCCGCCAACGTGCGCACGCCACAGATGAGTCTGGGCGACATGTTTGCCCAGGCTGCCTCCGTACGCCTGGGAGCCAAGCGTTTCCAGGAAATGTGCGACCGCTATGGGCTGGAACTGGTGCAGGCTGGCATTGAGGCCCTTATGGACTACGGCGAGGAGATGACCCGCAAGGAGTTGGCCAAGCTGCCCAAGGGGGTCTACGAAGCGGTGGACACCATTGACGACGATGGCGTGGGCAACGGGCCTTTCAAGGTGTATGTCAAGGTGACCATCACCGACGACGAGTTCATCTGCGACTTCACCGGCACTCATCCCCAGGTGCCCGGCCCGATCAATTGCAGTCGCACCGGTCTCCACTCGGGGGTGCGTACCATCTTCAAGGCCCTGACTGATCCATCTATCCCCGCCAATGAGGGATGTTTCCGTCCCTTGAAGATCATCTGTCCTGACCGGACAGTCTTCACCTGCGAGAGGCCAGCCGCTACATCTACTTATTGGGAAACCTCGATGTACGTGACCGACCTGGTCTGGAAGGCCATGGCCCCCATTGTCCCCGACCGGCTGCCGGCTGGCCACTTCTTGAGCGTGTGCGGGATAGTGCTGACCGGCAACCATCCCGATACCGGCGAGCTGTTTATCCTGTGCGAGCCTCAGGCTGGAGGATGGGGGGCGGGGCACGACAAGGATGGGGAGAGCGGGCTGGTTAGCGTGGGCGACGGTGAGACCTACATCATCCCCGTGGAGGTCTGTGAGACCCGTTACGGCGTGCTGGTGGATCAGTATGGCTTTGACATCTGTGAAGGCGGGGCGGGACGGTACCGGGGCGGTCGGGGTCTGGTGCGCGACTATCGCATCACCGCCGACGAGGCCTGGTACACTGGCACCTTTGGCCGCTACAAGTTCACGCCCTGGGCTATGGAGGGCGGCCAGAAGGGCCCGCCGAACTACACCAAGTTCATCTTCGCCGACGGCCGCGAGCCTGTCGTTGTCGGCAAATCAGCGCGCGTTCACCTCAAGAGGGGTGACGTGGCCCGGCTGATCACCGCCACCGGTGGCGGCTGGGGCCATCCCACCGAGCGGCCTGTGGAAGCGGTGCAGGAGGACGTCAAGAACGGCTACATCACTGTGGAGATGGCGGAGAAGGACTACGCTGTGATCATAGATCCCCAGACCTTGGAGGTCACCGGAGTTACGAAAGAGCGGCAGGCTGGCGCGCCACACAAACACATTGAGCAAGGAGGTTCTAATGACTAAGACCATCAACGTGGGCATCATCGGGGCTGGCACCATAGCTGAGTGGGGCCACATCCCCGGCTACCTCGATCAACCAGATGTTAAGCTGATCGCCGTATGCGACATCGTCGGAGAGCGGGCCAGGCAGGTGGCGGAGGAGGTGGGCGCTCCGCACGCCTCCGAGGATTACCGAGAGCTCCTGGAGCTGGAGGAGCTCGAGGCAGTGAGCGTGTGCACGCCCAACAAGTTCCACGCCCCCATCACCATCGCTGCCCTGCAAGCGGGCAAGCATGTGCTGTGCGAGAAGCCGCCCGCCATGAGCGCCAGCGAAGCGCAGGCCATGGTGGATGCGGCAAAGGCCAATGACCGCGTGTTCATGATCTGCTTCAACAACCGCTTTCAGCCCGAGATCCAGCTTCTCAAGCAGACCATTGAGGGAGGCGAGCTGGGCCGGATCTACTACGCCAAGACGGGAATCCTGCGGCGGCGAGGCTCGGCCGGGGGGTGGTTCTCCCAGAAGGAGATGTCCGGCGGCGGGGCACTGATTGACATTGGCGTCCATTGTCTGGATTGGACCTGGTGGCTGATGGGATGCCCCCAGCCCCTACAGGTCTACGGACAGGCATACCGGGAGATCGGCAGCTATCACCTAACTTACGAGACCGCCTGGACGCCGGCCGATCTGAAGGGCAAAGCCAAGCCGTCGGATTGGGCAGGCGACACCGACGAGCTGGCCATCGCTACCATCCGCCTGGCCGACGGAGCCACGCTCCGGGTGGAGGTGAGCTGGGCACTGAACAACGAGAAGACCACCCAGTACACCGAACTGTATGGCGACCGGGCAGGGGCCAGGTTGGGCCCGCTGACCATCTTCGGCCAGGAGCGGGGGCGGCTCTTCGATAAAACACTACAGGTGCCGGAGCAGGAAAAGGTGCGCACCCACAGCCTGGCTATCTGCCATTTCCTGGACTGTATCCAGACCGGCGGGCAACCCCTCACCACTCCAGAGCAGATCGTGACCCTTATGCGCATGCTGGATGCCATCTATGAATCCGCGGAGAGGGGCGAACTGGTCAAGCTTGACTGACCTCCCGTTATAAAGAAGGTGGAATGCAGAAGTCAGGATTCTAACTTCTGCCTTCCGCCTTTCAAGATAAGGGGGATTCCCATGCAACTCTCCTACGATGAGTACACCGACCGTATTCTCGGCGGCTGGATCGGCAAGTCCATGGGCGGCGCGGTCGGCGCGCGCTTCGAGGGCTACAAGGGCTGGATCGAAATCACGCCCCAGGAGATGTTCCCCCAGGAACTGCCGCCCAATGATGACCTGGACATCCAGGTCCTGTGGCTCAAAGTGGTGGAGGAAAAGGGGGCGGCCATTGCATCCGATGACATGGCCAAGGCCTGGCTTGAGTGGTGCTGGTACCCCTTCAACGAGTATGGCACCTTCCGCCGCAACTGGAGGCTGGGCCTCCACCCACCCGACTCGGGCCGCTACGACAATGAATTCTGGGAAACAGGCGAGGGGTGCCCTATCCGCAGCGAGATCTGGGGCTACATCTTCCCCGGCGCGCCCGACCTGGCGGCGACATACGCCGAAAGGGATGGCACCCTCGACCACAGTGAGGAATCCGTCGGGGCGGAGAAAATGCTCTCCGCCATGGCCTCGATGGCCTTCTTCATCCCCGATGTGCGCCGGTTGGCCGAGATGTTCATTCACTACCTGCCCGCTGGCTCGCGCATCGAGCGGCTGACCCGCGCGGCCTTCGAGGCCTATGACGAGGGGCTCAGCCTGCGAGACGCCCGCCAGCGGCTGCTGGCGCTGGGAGGCCATCCTGAAGCTTGCGACAGCCGGCTCAACATCCCCTTCACCTTCCTGGGCCTGCTCTACGGCGGCAACAGCATGGAGCAGACCCTGCTTTCGGCCCTCAAGTGCGGTTATGACACCGACTGCACGCTGGCCTCCTCCGGCGCGCTGCTGGGCCAGATCCTGGGCGCCAGCCATATCCCCGATTCCCTGAAGGGTCCCATCGGCGATCAACTGGTGATGGGCATTCAGTACCACCGTGAGGAGATGACGCTCTCCGCCCTGGCCCGCGACACAACACGCGTCGGCGTGCTGCTGGCAGAGGAGTTGAAAACGGGTGTCACCATCACCGGCGCACCCCCTCTGGTTCCCTTCCCCGCCACTGCTGTCTTTCCCAAAACCTCGATGCGTGTGGAGTATGAGGGTCTACCCTGTGGCGCACCCGGCAGGGCCACACCCGTCACCCTGCATGTAGCCGGGGAGTTGCCCCCGGAGGGCGCGGAGCTGACCCTCGATGTGCCCCCGGGCTGGGAGGCATTGCCGGCCTCGGCGACCGTAAGTGCCGAGACCCGCGCTGTGCGCTTCGTTTTGCGCCCTCACGCCCATATCGAAGCGCTGCCCATGCGCAACCTCTTCACCGCCCGCCTGACGAACGAGGAGAGGACCTCGTATGACTTCGGGGTGGTCGGCGCGGGGCTGTGGAAGTTCCTGGGTGTCTACTTTGACCCTTTGCCACCTCAGGACCGGCCCGAACTGGCGGAGCGTAGGTTCCGACACCACTTTGTCGCTCTCGAAACCGAGTACCTCATCGAGCCCTGGCCGGATGTGGATACCCTCTTCAGACACTGGTCGCACCTGCTGGGGAAGCCGGCAGTCATTGTCTCGCCCCAGCGCCGCGTTGATCCGACGCAGGTGATTGGCCTGCAAGGGGAGTACTGCGTCTACTGCGCGCGCACCGTGATCTCACCCGTCGAGCGGGACGCCTATTTTGTGGTGGGCAACAATGACGGCTTCTGCATCTACCTCAACGGCGAGAAGGTGATGGAGGCCGATGAGCAGACTTGGTGGACGCCCTTCAACCATGCGGGCCGTGTACACCTGCGGGAGGGGGAGAACCTCATCCTGGTCAAGTTGCTCAAGCGTGGCGAGCGGCTCGATTTCTCCTTCGGTATCCGTGAGTACACCCAGGATCACAAATGGCGGCCCGGCGGCGGCCACAACGTCGAGGATTGGGTGGTGGACCTCGCGGATCGAAACCCGTTGGCAGGTTTGTAAAAGTTAACCACGGAGACACAGAAAGCACTGAGTTTTATTCTCTGTGCCCTCGGTGTCTCTGTGGTTTTACCTCAGCCGCCATTTTTCAAGGTGGGGAACTCATGCTATAATCTCCTCGGCAGGCGACATAGTGACAGTGCACGAGGTGAGGATATGGCGGAGCAGACTCAACGAGAGGATGAATGGGCTCAGCTGCGGGCTGTCATCCACGGCGAGGTGCAAGGGGTGGGGTTTCGATATTGGACCCGGCGGCAGGCCACGGAGCTGGGGCTGACCGGCTATGTGCGCAACCGATGGAATGGCGCGGTGGAGGTGGTGGCAGAAGGACAGAAAGCCTCATTGCAGCGCCTCCTGAACCGGCTGGGGCGAGGCCCTCGCGCTGCCTGGGTGCAGCAGGTCAGCACGGAGTGGGGGCGCTACACCGGAACATTTCGCTCCTTTGAGGTCCGATTCTGATGCGCCGCAACCCGGAACGCGTCGCCTGGATCATCCTGCTGCTCTCCTTTTCCACCTGCTGCCTGATCGCCATCGGCACACCCCTCCTTGTGCGATGGTATCTCGACCGGGCCGTCTCCTTCCAGCTGCCCTCCCTGACGGCCATCAATGGCACGGCATCGGTGGAAAAGCGGGGTGCGGAGGAGGCCACGGCGGTCATTTCTACCCTGGAGGATGTCCCCGAGGGCTCTTGGATCTACACCCACGACTCCCAGGCTCTCCTCAATTTCTTCGATCAAAGCACTGTCACTCTCTATAAAGATACAGAGATAGCCCTGCTGGAGAGCCGGAGGCCCCGTTTTGATATCAGTTCCCAACCGGCGAGAATCCACCTGCTGATGCAGCAAGGGCGCATGCGGCTGGATATTGCCGCTGAGGACAAGTATACCCTGGACTTCCGTGTTCGTACCGCTTACAACCAGGTATCCCTGCAGAAGGGGAGCTACATCATCGAGGTGCACGGCGATGAATCCCAGACCATCTGCCGTTATGGAGAGGCGAGGGTGGTCGCCGGCGATGAGATGGTCAAGTTGCAGCAGCAGGAGAGGGTGATAGCCAAAGAGGAGGGACTCTCAGAACTTCTGCCGGCGGAGCGCAACCTCATCCTCAACGGCGATTTTCAAGAGTCCCTGACCGTGGGCTGGGAGGCCTACAATATGCAGTCCGATCCCGCCGAGGTGGAGGGGCAGGCCTCCATCGTGGCCCTGGATGGGCGACGCGCAGCGCTCTTCTCCCGTCGTGGTGCAGCTCAGAACCATGCAGAGACGGGGATTGTGCAGCGCATCAACCGTGATGTGCAGGATGTCACCTCCCTGCGGCTGCATCTCAGCGTGTGGCTGGCCTACCAGAGCCTGCCCGGCGGCGGGTATCTCAGCTCCGAGTTTCCAGTGATCGTCCGGCTGGACTACAAAGATGTCTATGGCAACGACCGCTTCGTCACCCATGGCTTCTACTACATGGATCCCATTCAGGACTGGCCTATCATCAATGGGGAGAAGATCCCCGCCCTGATGTGGTTTCCCTATGAGTCCGGAAACCTGCTGAACTGGCCTCAACTGCGCGATGCACCCCCAGCAACAGTGACTTCCATCTCCATCTATGCCTCAGGCTGGGAGTATGACAGCATGGTGACGGAGGTGGAACTCTTGGCGGAGGAATAGGATGGCCAGCA
>CAYRNM010000180.1:0-1376 GCA_964425465.1 uncultured Anaerolineae bacterium
TCAGAAGACGCTGCTGGATTGGAGGATCATATCAGGCAATCCAGTGCCGGACACGGAGGTGCTGAAAAGCTACATCTACGGCTATGGTCCGGTGTATACTTCCATGTATGTTTGGGGAGGACCCGAGTTCTATGACTATGACGGCTCCTACACGCTCTACCATCCCGTACCGGCCATTTTGGGTACGAACCACGCGGTGCTGATCGTGGGCTGGGATGACAACCTCACCTACGCGGGGGGCACGGGCGGTTGGATCGTGAAGAACAGTTGGGGCACCGGCTGGGGAGGCCCCTGCGGCTACGGCACGGAGAAGGGCTACTTCACCATCGCCTATGGCTCAGCCAGCATCGGCAAGTACTCCTCCTTCATGTACGCCTGGCAGGACTACGACACCAACGGCGAGGTCCTGTACTATGACGAGGGAGGTAACTCCAACGCCTGGGGATGCGGTACCAAGACTGCCTGGGGGCTGGTCAAGTTCATCCCCACCAGCAGCACCCAGGTCACCCGGGTGGAGTTCTGGACCAGCGATGTCACTTCTGACGTTGACGTGTACCTCTACGACAACTTCAATGGAACAGCACCCAGCACTCTCTTGGCTCAGAAGCTGAACAACTCCTTCGCCGAGGCGGGCTACCATTCGGTACCGCTGGACTCGCCCCTGGCGGTGACCAGCGGTAACGACATCATCGCGGTCGTGAAGTTCACCAATAACGTTTTCACCTATACGGTTGTGGCCGATGCGTACGGCCCGAGTACGACAGGGCGCACCTATATCAGTTGCGATGGCAGCAGCGGCTCCTGGACCGACCTGGGAGCGTATGCCCGTAACGATGTAGCCATTCGCCTGCGCACTTCGAAGACAGGTGGTGTCACACCGACACCCACCAACACGCCCACGCCGACACCCACCAGTACACCGACGCCCACGTCTACCCCAACCCCCACTCCCACACCTGTCCCGGCTCCGAATGTGAGCATTGACAAGGCAGTGATCGGCACGGACTTCCAACCTGGCGATCGCATCACCTTCACGCTGGCCATCGCCAACACCGGCGACAAGATGGCCTCGGGCGTTGTTGTCACCGACATCCTGCCTGCCGAAGTACCGCCACCTAGCTTGGTTGCCAGCTCGCTGACGATAACTCGAAGGCTACCCAGCCGCTACGTATGGGATGTTGAACCGCTGGATGTAGGGAGGAGGGGGGTGATCACCATCACGGGCTGGATCAGCCCTGACTTGCCGTCGGATTTCATCATGGTCAACTGGGCCACGATCTGGGACCCAGAGGACAGCACGCCAGCCAATAACACCGATGTGGTCATCGTAAACGGGTATGTCGTCTACCTGCCCCTGGTCCTGAAGAACTGACAGA
>CAYRNM010000180.1:1476-6126 GCA_964425465.1 uncultured Anaerolineae bacterium
CGGTCCATGTCGGCTGCGGCGCGCTTGCCGGCACCCATGGCGCTGATAACCGTCGCCGCACCGGTGACGATGTCCCCACCAGCCCACACCCGTTCCTTGGTGGTGCGTCCTGTCTCCTCATCGGCCACCACCGTCCCCCACCTCGTCCGCTCCAACCCTTCTGCCGCAGTGAAAATCAGCGGGTTAGGGCTGGTGCCGATGGCCACGATGACCACATCCACCTCCATGTCGAATTCCGAGCCGGGGATGGGAATGGGCCGCCGACGGCCACTGGCGTCCGGCTCGCCCAGCTCCATGCGAATGCACCTCATGCCCGTGACCCACCCCTCCTCATTCCCGTAGATCTCCACCGGGTTGGTGAGCAGCTCGAAGCGGATGCCCTCTGCCTCGGCGTTCTCCACCTCCTCGGCCCGGGCTGGCATCTCCGCCCGCGAGCGGCGGTAGACGATGGTCACCTCCTCTGCTCCTAGCCGTAAGGCGCAGCGCGCGGAGTCCATGGCCACATTCCCCGCCCCGATGACCGCCACCCGCTGGCCGATGAGGATGGGGGTATCATACGCCGGGAACTGGTAGGCCTTCATCAGATTGGTGCGGGTCAGAAACTCATTGGCCGACAGCACCCCATCGTAGTTCTCGCCGGGGATGCCCAGGAAGTTGGGTAGCCCGGCCCCGGTGCCCAGAAATAGGGCATCATACCCCTGCTCGCCCAGGAGCTCGTCAATGGTATACAGCCTGCCGATCACGCTGTTGAGCCTGAGCTCTACGCCCAAAGACTTGACATAATCTACCTCAGCCTGGACGATATCCTTGGGCAGCCGGAACTCGGGGATGCCGTAGATGAGCACGCCACCCGCCTGGTGCAGCGACTCGAAAATGGTGACTTGGTGTCCCATGCGGGCCAGGTCGGCGGCGCAGGTGAGCCCGGCCGGCCCGGCGCCGATGACGGCGACCCGATGGCCGGTGGGCGATGGAAGCTGAGGCGCGTCGTTTGGGTGGGCCAGGGCCCAGTCGGCCACGAACCGCTCCAGCCGGCCGATGGCCACAGGCTCATACTTCTTGCCCATGACGCACACCGCTTCGCATTGGGTTTCCTGGGGGCACACCCGGCCGCAGATAGCGGGCAAGTTGTTGTCCTTCTTGAGGATCTCCACCGCCTGGGGGAGGTCTCCCTCCTGCAGGGCGCGGATGAAATCGGGTATCTGAACAGCCACCGGACAGCCGGAGATACAAAGGGGTTTCTTGCACTGCAGGCAGCGCGCTGCCTCCGCCTGGGCCTGCTCCAGGGAGAAGCCCAAAGCCACTTCGTTGAAGTTGTGACGGCGGACCTCAGGGGCCTGCCGGGGCATCTCGATGCGTTCAGGTATCACTTTCGCCATAGCAGTTTTCCTTGGCCTCCAATGGTTTGAGCTTAGACAAGGATGATCTCCAAATCCCTCTCATCTACGATGAACTCCTCCGTGACCGGGTCGAGCTGGATCTTCCACCGTTGGAGGAAATCGGCGCCGATGATGAGGGGGTAGGGCAGTTGGGGGACCACCAGGAATATGTGGTAGATGTTGTGTCCTTTCAACTGAAGGAAGAGGTCAGCCGTCTTTTCGACCCTCAACACCTCTCCATTGCCAGCGTGAAGCTCAGCGGGAAAGGAGTTTCCAGGATGGGGCCCATCTCTTGGGCCACATCCTCTCGGACGAAGCAGGCCGATGCTTCGGTGTCGAAGAGGGTTTCAAGTTTTTTTCTGGGCCTCGCTGCCCCAGATCACGAGTTCTTTCTTGATCAGCCCCACGACTCCTCTTCCTCCTACTCTGACTGGCCCTGTTGGAAACGCTCCAGGGATCTCTTCTCCTGTTCCAGGTAGATACGCTGGCGGGCCATCAGGAGGTCCCAGTCCACCTGATGGCCATCGAACTCCGGGCCGTCAACGCAGGCGAAGAAGGTCTCTCCACCCACCTCCACCCGGCAGCCGCCGCACATGCCGGTGCCATCTATCATGATGGGGTTGAGGCTGACGATGGTCTTGACCCTGAAGGGCTGAGAGGTGAGGCTGGCAAACTTCATCATAATGGCTGGCCCCACAGCCCAAATGCGATGGATCTCCCTGCCACTCTCCAGAAGTTCCTTCTCTGGCAGGGTCACCAATGCCTTGCGCTTGTAGGAGCCATCGTCGGTGCAGACGATGAGCTCGTCGCTCGCCTCCTCCATGCGGTCCTCCCAGAAGAGGAGTCCCTTATTGCGGGCGCCGATGATGGAGATAATGTGATTGCCTGCCTCATGCAGCGCCCGCGCGATGGGGTGGATAGCGGCGATGCCCACACCCCCACCGATGCACAGCACCGTGCCGTAGCGCTCGACCTCAGTGGGGTTGCCCAGCGGGCCGGTGAGGCTGGCTAGCCTGTCGCCCACCTCCAGCGTGCCCAGGTGGACGGTGGTCTTTCCCACCTCCTGGAAGATGAGAGTAACGGTCCCTTTCTCCCGGTCGAAATCGGCAAAGGTGAGGGGGATCCGCTCTCCCTCTTCCGTCACGCGCAGGATGGCGAACTGCCCGGCACGGGCCTTGCGAGCGATCTCCGGGGCGCGTACCTCGATCAGCTTAGTGACCGGCGCCAGTTCCTCCTGGGCCACAATCTCGTACACATCGTCCTCCTGAGGTATGGATTACAAAGTGGGGACGAGTGGGACCTGCCACTCGTCCGCCATCTCGCTGTCTCTCGTGGTGATTATATTGTAAGGCCAAGTGCTTGTCAAGGCCGATTTACCCGAAGGCACTCTCCGCGGGCGATGACCACCCGCAAGCCCTGAGCCCACAGCGCATCACGTATCACTTTCTCGGTAGCTGGACGATCGGTGGGGTCAATGGCGACCAGGTGGTCTACACCACAGGCGCACAGGAGCCCTTCAAGCTGCACAGCCCGGACCTCATTCCCTCGCGCATTCCACCCGCTGCCCGGATGGGGCTGGCCTCCCGTCAAGGCTGCCGAGCCGTTGTCCAGGATCAGCACCAGGATATGAGCTCCACTGGCCACCGCGCTGAGCAGGCCATTCAATCCCGTGTGGAAGAAAGAGGAGTCGCCTACCAGTGCAACGGGCAGCTCATCCACACCAGCCAGCCACAGCCCCGAGGCCAGGCCGATGGCCGAGCCCATGGAGTACTTCACGTGCAGCATCTCGAAGGGGGACTGGTGGATGCGGATACTGCAGCCGGGGTCGGCACAGATCACCGCTTGCGCTCCCAGCTCGACCAGTGTGTCCCGCAAGGCCTCGAAGAGGGGGATGTAGAAGCAGCCCTCACATAGCCCCTGCTGGGAAGGGCGGGGGGCTTTCTGGCCGGCGATTTCAATGGATGACGAGGGAAACTCCCCTCGCAGTTGTGCTAGGGCAGCCTCGATCTGCTCCTCCGTCAATGCCCCCTCGCGGGGCAGGTGCCCCGTCTCCTGGCCCTGGATGTCGAGGGCCAGGCCCCGGCGCTGGGCCAGAGCCCGCAATCGCTCCTCCAGGAAAGCCCCCCCCTCTTCGAGCACCAACACCCTTCGCTTTCCGGTCAGGAAAGTGGTCAGCAGTTCCTCAGGAAGGGGGTAGAGGGTGCCCAGCTTGAGCACGTTCACATGGGCCGGGATTCCCTCCGGCAGGGCCTGGAGCAGCTTGGTGTGAGCGAAGCCAGCGGCCACGATCCCCAGTGAGCCCTGGCCTTCCACCGCGTTGAAAGGAGAATGGTCGAAGCGGGCGGCCACTTCCCTCAGCCGCTCATGCAATCGGCGGTGGTTGGGGACCACATTGAAGGGGAGCGAGACCCACTCTAGCCCCTGAGCGACAAAAGTGGGGGGCCGAGAGGGAGTGCGTGAAAGGGAGGGCACCCTTCCGCGCTGCTGGGAGAAATCGCGCGTCTCCCGCACCACGACGGGAAGTCCCATCTCTTCCGAAAGCTCGAAGGCGGCGCCCATCATCGCTGCCCCCTCAGCAGGCGACGCCGGTTCCAGCAGCGGCAATTCTGCGAAGGCGGCCAGGACACGGGAGTCCTGTTCATTCTGTGAGGCCCAGGCCCCGGGGTCGTCGCCCACCAGGATTACCAGCCCGCCCGGCACGCCGGTCAGGTTAGCGGTCATCACCGGATCGAGGGCGATGTTGAAGCCCACACTCTTCATGCACACCAGCGTCTGCTGCCTGGCCAGCGATGCGCCCAGTGCCGTCTCAAAGGCCACCTTCTCGTTGGCCGACCACTGGATGTGCACCTCGTCCGGAGCGCTGATAGCCAGCAGGTGCTCCACCACACCGCTGCTGGGCGAGCCGGGATAGCTGGTGACCACACGGACGCCGGCGGCCCAGGCGCCGCAGGCTAGAGCTTGTTCGCTGCCAAGAAGCTTGGTTTGCATCTTCGCCAGACCTCTTCTTCAAGTAGCGTCTTAGTACAACGGTGCATAAATTCGATCCTAGGAGGAAGGCGTAGCGGTCGCGAGTGAGACAGAAGGTGTTCTTCAGCTCTGCCCCGACAGCCAGCGTGGGTCTGGTCTCGAAGGGTAGAGTGATGGGGTAGGGAGCATAGCCCCGCGAGCGACGTATAGGCTGGGGAAAGCAACTTGCAGTTTGAAACACCGCCTACACCGAGTCATCGTAGCGGGCGTAGATGTCACGGTTGTGGAGCAGAAAGGTGTCGGCGAT
>CAYRNM010000181.1:0-6117 GCA_964425465.1 uncultured Anaerolineae bacterium
GTCCCAGGCAGGGGGCAGCCAGCCCCCTGCCTGGGACCAACCAGAGGACGTGAGAATCCTCAATTGGCGCCATCCCGAGACCTACCTCCAAGATGATAGTTCGGTGGTTGATCGGTAGGCAGGCTGGATCCTCTCACAGAACTACTCTTTCCGGCCAGGGCTCTTGCTTTGAGGTTCCCCAGAGTTTACTGACGTATTCTGTTGAGAACAGGTCCTCTACGACGTGCAGCCAGTAAGACCCGTTGTCGGAAAGAACGATCTCCTCCCCATCATCCCTTAAGAATCCAACTGCAGATAAGAGCCTTATGTATTGACCGTACACTTCATCAAATTCCCTGCCGAATCTCCTTTTGAAATCGCTTTTCTTGAATCTCGTCTCATAGATGCGCCAGTAAAGCCATCCCGCCATCTGCATCTCTTCCGTCAGTTCAAGTGACAGGGCAATGGGCAACTTTCCACTTTCGAGCACTGTGATATACTCCCGGACGTTGAAGGTATTCAGGTAAAAGACGTCTTGGAGGTAGGATCCTCCGCCTGCCCCGAGCCCAAGGTAGAGAGGCACTGTCACAGAACAGTACTTGGGGACGCCCGGCCTGGTGAAAGCCCAGACCGAGGTTCTTTCAAACCCTGCTCCATAGAAGATCCTCTCCAGGATACCCAGCATCTTCCTTCTTCTGAGGATGGTGGAGATGTCGAGGTTGCCCTCCTTAACAGTCTGCCCCATTTTGGTGTAGGGGAACTTAAAAAGGGGATACGCTGCAATCTGATCAACCCCCATCTCGACTAGAGCGTCACTGGCCTGTTCCACCTCGTCATAGGTCTGCCCAGGCAAGGCGAAAATGAAATCCGCATTGACGCATTTGAATCCGCTGTTAACAGCTCGATCGAGTGTTGCCATCACCTGCTCGACCGTATATGGCCTGTGGAGGGCCCTCAAGTGGTGATCCTGAAGGGCCTCCACACCGACGCTGAGATGCTCTACCCCAAGGGAGCTGATGGTGCTGAGGTTGTCTGTGGTCAAGTCATTGGGATGGCTTTCCATGTGGATGTCGCACTGCATATTGAACGAGGCAAAGACATGGTGCAGAATGCGATCTAGCCCTCTATGGAGCATCGTGGTGGGTGTACCACCACCGATGTAGAAAGAAGTCACAGGCCTGCCACCGATCAGCTCAGAGTAGATATCAATCTCCTTCTTGACAGCCTGGGTGTAGCTTTCTGCTACGTCAGGATGGTAGAGCTCCTTGTTGTAGGGACAATAAGGGCAGATCTGGCGACAGAAGGGGATGTGGAGGTAGAGGCCGAATTCGTCTATGCCCTGCAACTTGTCCTCGAGTACAGGCACCTTGTTCTCAAGTGCAATGGCCCCTCCTCTGATTAACCATCTCTTGATTTGTGCCTTCAGGAGACTCGCAAGCCCCATCCGATGAATCCTCCGATTTTGCTCTGCCAAAAGGGATGCGCCCGAAGCCCTTTAGCCCCTCTTCACCAGGAAGGGGCTCATATGAGTCCTTACCAGCACCGCCGCAAACGGGCGGTGCTGGATCGGACAGTACCCCGATACCGGCCCTTCTGGGCCGGTGCGGCTTCACCTCTCCGCTTGGTATACCACCTCACCGTGCACCATGGTCAGGTACACATGGACTCGTTCATCAATCACCGCCACGTCCGCGTACTTGCCCGGCTCCAGACTGCCGATCTCTTTGTCCAGGCCCGCAGTGGTGGCCGGGGTGAGGGTGGCCATGCGCACCGTATCCTGCAGCCGCACGCCCACCTTGTCCACCAGCGTCCACAGGTCATGGTTCAGGGGCCACTCGCTACCCGCCATGGAGCCATCCTGCGTCTCGTCGTAGCCAGCCATGCGGCTGATGCCATTCCGCTTGATGACGGTACGCCCCTGGAAGTGGTACTCCCCATCGGAAAGGCCAGCCAGGGGGGTGGAATCGGTGACGGTGCACACCTTGTCGAACCCCTTGCAGCGGATGAGCACCTCCATGGCCACGGGGTGCACGTGGAAGCCGTCGGGGATGAGCTCGCCCACCACTGCGTCGCAGGTGAGCACCCCACCCACGATGTTGGGCCTCCGGTGGTGCAGGCCGCTCATCACGTTGTAGGTGTGTGTGGCATGGCGGATGCCGGCCTCCACTCCACGCATGAAGGTCTCGTAGTCGGTCTTGGAGTGGGCGCAGGAGGCCGTGACCCCGGTGCGGACGATCTCTCGGATCAGCTCCATCGCCCCCGGCAGGTCGGGTGCGCAGTCCATGATGCGGATCAGCCCCTCCCCTGCCTCCAGCATCTGGTGGTAGAGGGCGATATCAGCCAGTGGCTTTTCCTGATAGGGCTGGCCGGGCAGGTTCTTGGGGGCCAGGAAGGGCCCCTCGCAGTGGATGCCGGGGATGGATGTGCCGCCGGTACCCTCCTGCGCGGCCTGGACCACAACCTTGATGTTTTCGATGTCGCCCACCGTGGCCAGCCAACTGGTGGTCCCGGTTTGGGCCAGCCAGCGGGCGATGGCCTTTACCTCCTCCGGGCCCTCGCGGGCCCAATGCCCATTCGCCCCGTGGTTGTGCACATCCACGAAGCCGGGGACGACGATCTGTTCCCCGAAGTCCATCACCTCCGCATCCTCGGGGATGAGGATGTTGGCCTGTCGCCCCACCGCCTCGATGCGATCGTTTTCGATGAGCACCACCGCATCGCGCAGGTCTTGTAGTGGGGTGAGAACCCGTGCAGCTTTGATAGCCAGTTTAGCCATTCGTTCTCCTTTCTCCCTTGGCAGGCCGCCAGTCTATCCTGTGGCCTTCAACTCATTACCTGTTGCCCCATTGGCTTGTACGCCACACGCCCCCGTACCATGGTCAGATACACGTTGACCTCCTCGTCCATGACGATCAGGTCCGCGTCCTTGCCCACCTCCAGGCTGCCCTTGTGGGCCTCCAGCCCCAGGGCGCGGGCGGGGTTGAAGGAGGCCATCTGGATGGCCCAGGGCAGGGGGACGCCGACCCGTTTCACCATGTTGCGCACGTCTTCGTTGAAGGCCATCGCGCTGCCAGCGATGCTCCCCGTGTCCAGCGAGCGGAGGACGCCCTCCTTTTTCTCGATGCGCTGCCCGCCGAAGCCCTGATAGATCCCATCGGGCATGCCGGCCATGGAGGAGTTGTCGGTGACCAGCACGACTCTCTCCCGCCCCTTGCAGCGCACCAGGATGTCCATGGCCGCAGGGTGGACATGTACCCCGTCGGCGATGAGCTCAGTGAAGACCTGATCGCAGGTGAGCACCGCCCCCACCGCACCGGGCGCCCGGTGGTGCAGCCCCCGCATGCCGTTGTAGGTGTGGACGGCGTAGGTGGCCCCCGCCTCGACGGCCTGGAGGATGGTCTCGTAGTCCGTGTCGGTGTGGGCGATGCCGGCCACGATCCCCAGCCGGCGCAATCCCCGAATGAACTCCAGTCCACCCTCCTCATCGGGGGCGACGGACACCAGGCGGATGTTCCCCTCAGCGGCTTCCTGCATGGCCTCCACCTCGGCGATGTCCAGGGGGCGCATCAGCTCCACCGGGTTGACGCCTGGCTTGCGGGGGCTCAGATAGGGCCCCTCCATGTGGATGCCCAGGATCTCTGCGCCGTCCGTTCCCTCCCGCATCACCTGTCGCACCCTGCGGATGGGCTCCAGCATTCCCTCCAGGGTAGTCGCGCCTCCCAGGGTAGGTAGGAATCCCGTGGTGCCGGTGGCAGTGCGGAAGCGGGCGATCTTCCGCACCGCGTCTGGCCCTTCGGCGAACCCATGGCCCACCGCTCCGTGGATGTGGTTGTCTATGAAGCCTGGGGCCACGATCTGGTCCCCGACATCTATCACCTGCGCGAGCTCAGGAATGGGGATTCCTGACCCCAGGGCGGTGATCTTTCCTCCCTCGATCACCACGGTGCCCTGGGCAATGGCTTCCAAGGGGGTGACGAGTTGTCCAGCTTGGATCACGATGGGTTGAGAGGACATGGGCTCTGTCTCCTTACCCATTCTGTCACCTGTTCATCGGCTGCGGTGGGGTACGGATAACCCAACCGCTCCGCGGTCTCCGTAGCCAGCCAGCGGAACATCTTCATGGTCACCCATAATGCACGCCAGATATCCTCCTCGTTGTAGTGGGCAAAGGCCTCACGGGCGCGGATATCGGGCTGGGTTTGAGCCCATCTGACGAACCGCTCCATCAACTGCTCGTAGGTCACTGTGGCTTGGTTCACGCCGCTGTCCTCCTGGTAGAGACAAGCCGACGGCTCGCCCCTACTTGCTCCGGATGCGGTAGGCGAAGCGGAGCATGAGCTCCTGGTGCTCGATGGACTGCTCGACCTGCGCAAAGGAGCCCAGATGGCCGGTGTCAAACCAGTGGACCTCGATGGACTTGCCGAGGGCTCTCATCTTCTCCTCGTACATCTCCACCGGGCGCGCTGGGGTCCGGGTATCATTGCGCCCCTGAATGATGAGCATCGGCGCTTTGATCCTCTCGGCGTAGGTGATGGGGGAACTGGCAGAGTACTGTTCCGGTTTCTCCTCCGGCGTGCCGCCAAAGAGCGCCACCATGTACCCCTTGAGCGTATCGGCCGAATCTTCGTGCATGATGGCCCAATCGGCGATGGCGATCCCAGCCATGCCGCCGGCCCAGAGATCGGGCACTTTCCCCAGCGCCTGCAGCGTCAGGTAGCCACCGTAGGACCATCCAGTCAGCAGGATCTGATCTGGCCTGGCAATGCCCTGCTCAACCAGCCAGTTGCGCGCGGCGACCATATCCTCCACTTCCCAGTGGCCGAGGTCGCCCCAGATCTGTTCCTGGAACTCCCGGCCAAAGGTGGTCGAGCCCCGGTAATTGATGGTCAGAAAGGCGAAGCCGTGATCCAGCCACGCCTGGCTCTGGGCGGAGAACGCATCGGGCGTCACAGCCTCGGGTCCACCGTGCGTTTCCAGGATCGTGGGGAATAGGCCTTCGCCGTCGGGCAGGCCAAGCCACCCTTGGATCTCCTGTCCGTCGGATGAAGTGAAGGTGACGGATTTCCAGGGATGTCCTGGTGGCACCTCGCTGGCCTTCAACACCGTGCGCGTCTGGATGCCTGTCTCGCCATCCAGTGCGATCAACCGTGGCGGATGCATTGAATCTTGCCAGTGGGCGAAGATATCGCCCTCTGGCCCAAAATACGCACTCCCGTACCCGCTGGGGTGATCCAACCGCCTCAGGATATCGTCCGCCAGGTCGTAGGTATAGAGTTGCTGGACGGCGTGGTTGAACTGACAAAGCAGGATGCGCTCCCCATCGGGTGACCAGTCCAACGGGAAGATCTCACCCTCCAGCCCTTCAAGTGGCAAGTCAGTGCGCTCGCCGGTGCGCGGGTTCCAGATAAGGGGCCTTTTGACGCCGGTGCGGTTGGTTGTGGCCAGCAGGCGGAAGTCATCAGGACAGGGTGAGAAGGTGGCGGCCTCCAGGCTGCTCTCCGGCCCATCCCACAGTTCTCCGATCTGCTCTCCGCTGGCGGTGTCAAAGGCCAGCAGGCTGAAGTGTTGCATGCCGGTGCGCTCCGTGGAGTGCACCACCGCGATCTCGCCGCTGTGGGAGAGAAGGGGCCCAAAGGCAAGGAGTTTGCTCTGATAGAGTGTTCGCCATGTGCCGAGCGCGCTCTCCGGCCCCAGGTTGGTGCAGCGAATGTGAAAGCCATCGGAGTCAGCCACGGTGAACCCCAGGAGGTTGCCCGCGTGACTTGCGGACAGCCAGAAGGAGGAGTAAGGTCCCATATCTGGCGTGATGTCCTGGGACTCGCCGCCCTCGAAGGGGACACGCACGTAGTGTCCGATCTCGTTCCCTTGCTGATCGTGCAGGTAATAAACGTAGCGGCCATCCGGTGAGAGCACGCCAAACACTTGGCCTTCCGGCCGATTTGTCAGTTGTGTCAGTTCGCCGGTGGGCACGTCCCAGGCGTACAGTTGGTACACGCCCGATGGGTTGCTGGCTGCCAGGCCGCGGGTCGGTGCGGCCTTGGCCAGTTGTGTCCACAGAATCACCGGTGCGCGAAAACGCTGTTTCCATGGAGCAGCATCGTCAAGGCGTAATTCCTTCAGCATACGATCCTCCTTTTT
>CAYRNM010000182.1:0-6114 GCA_964425465.1 uncultured Anaerolineae bacterium
CCTCAGCTTGCCTCCGAGGCCCCCCTGACGGTGAGTTCTTAAAACGGCTTAAATTTAGGTACTGAGACTTGACAAATGGGAGAAAATGTGCTATAATCTTCTATGTGAAAGATACACTTAACTACACTGTTCAATTAGGAGGAATGATGCCACGAGGCCGACACCGCTGGCGAGGTGGCAGAGGGAGAGGAGCCTCCCCCTGGAGAATATATCGTTTCGTACAGCCCTGCCTGCTACTGCTCCTGCACCAGCGACCCTCCCACGGCTACAATCTCATCGAAAGGCTGGGGCAGTTCGGCCTGGGGGAAAGCCTCGTGGACTCCAGCATGGTCTACCGCTACCTGCGGGAGATGGAGGCCGAGGGGCTGGTGATCTCCGACTGGGATACGGAGGGAACCGGCCCACCCCGGCGCGTGTATCGGATCACCTCCCAGGGGGATGAGTACCTGGCCCGCTGGGTGACGGGCCTGCGGGAGACGAAACGAGCCCTGGAGGATTTCTTGAGCACCTACGATGCCCACATGGAGGAGGAAGAGGAGAGCCGATGACCGCGAAGCAGGTGCTGAACCGGATCCGGGATTTTCTGGCTGCCATGTATGGCCTGCAAAGCTACGATGAAGCGCAATTCCAGCGAGAGGTGCAAGCAGTCCTACAACCAACTGAGGGTGAAGGAGAAGGGACCGCAGAGCACAAGCGTATGAAGACACACCGGAAGGATTTCTGGAGGAGGTAGACATGATTGCCGCCGAACAGATACGTAAAGTGTTGCAGGGTGTGAAGCACCCGGAACTATCCCGCAATCTGGTAGAGCTCGGTATGATCAGGGACATTGCGGTGAGTGAGCGACGGACAGCGGTCACTCTCGCCCTCCCCTTCGTGAATGTGCCCGTCAGGGAGAAGATCGTGCAAAGCGTAAGGGCCGCCCTCTCCGATCTGGATGGCGTGGAGGTGGTGGTGGAGCTTGAGGAGATGACCGCCCAGGAGAGGCAGCACTTCATGGATTTGGTAAGGCAGCAGCAACAGGGAGGGATGGCTGAACACCTAAATGACATACACCGCGTCATCGCCGTCATGAGTGGCAAGGGTGGAGTGGGGAAATCGCTGGTGGCCAGCCTTCTGGCCGTGGCTTTGAGGAGAGGGGGTAAGCGGGTGGGCATACTGGATGCCGACATCACGGGCCCCAGCATTCCCAAGATGTTCTTCCCCAACGGAGCCCGACCGGGATCAAGCCCTCTGGGGCTCTTGCCCGCCGAGACTGAGATGGGGATCAAGGTGATGTCCATCAACCTGCTCCTGCCCAGTGAGGATCAGGCGGTGATCTGGCGGGGACCGCTGATCAGTGGGGCCATCAAGCAGTTCTGGGGCGATGTCTTCTGGGCTGACCTGGACTACCTCATTGTGGACCTGCCACCTGGCACCTCTGATGCCTCATTGACGGTGATGCAGTCGCTGCCTCTGAGCGGGGTGGTGCTGGTCAGCTCCCCTCAGGACCTGGCAGGGATGGTGGTGCGCAAGGCGGCGCAGATGGCCCAGCACCTGAGCGTGCCCATCCTGGGGTTGGTGGAGAACATGAGCTATTTCCTCTGTCCTGATAATGGTCGACGATATGAGATCTTCGGCCCCAGCCACGCTGAGGAAACGGCCATCCGCCTGGGGGTCCCTTTGTTGGGGCAGCTTCCTATCGATCCCCAGATCGCCCGGCTGTGTGACGCAGGAGCTATTGAGAAGTATCCTGCAGAGGCCTTTGTCCACATCGTCGAACGATTGGTGGAGCGAGTGCCTGAGCATCGTGCGAAGCTCTTTGGCCAATAGTTGATGAAGGAGTGAACCATGCGCATTGCGATCTCTGCAGAGGGCGATCGTGGGCTGGAGAGTGTGGTCAGCCCCCACTTCGGGCGCTGTCCCTGTTATGTGCTGGTCGACGTGGAGGGCGGACAGGCGAAGGAGCTGAGGGTGGTGGAGAACCCCTACTATGGTCAGCATGTGCCAGGCCAGGTGCCGGCCTTTATCCACAGCCAAGGCGTGGAGGTGATGCTCACCAGTGGGATGGGCCGGCGGGCCATCACCCTGTTCAAGGAATACGGCATCGAGGCCGTGACCGGAGCGCAGGGTACTGTCCGCCGAGCTTTGGAGGGGTACCTGGGCGGCCAATTGCGGGGCGTGCAGCCCTGCGAGGAAGGGTACGATCACCTGCCGCCGGGCGCCGGATACGAGGGGAATGACCTCGGCCGCCTGCAGGAGGACATGGCCATGCTGCGACAGCAGATGGCCCAGATACTGGACCGTTTGGACAGGTTGGGAGGAAAGTAGCAGCACCACGAAAGGAGGGATGTACGGTGTTTGGACGAGGACGCGGTAGAGGGACAGGAGGTGGTGGAGGCCGAGGAGGCGGCGGGGGCCGTATGGGGGGCACCAGGCCGGGCTCCGGGCCTGGCGGCAACTGCGTCTGCCCCAACTGTGGCCACCGGGTCCCCCACCAGGCGGGACAGCCCTGCTACCGCATGAACTGCCCCAAGTGCGGAACCAGGATGGTGAAAGAGTAGCGAGGACCGATGAGCTCATCCGGCGCTGAGCTGAAGGATATCACACGCGCCCTTCGCGCGCAGGGGCTGCGGGTGACCCCCCAACGTCGCCTGGTGTTTCGCTTGCTCCGTGAGCACGGAGGGCACCTCAGCGCAGATGAGCTCTACCGCCTGGCCCGCCAGCGGCAGCCCCGCATCAGCCTCTCCACCGTATACCGAGCCCTGG
Source organism: uncultured Anaerolineae bacterium (assembly GCA_964425465.1). Lineage (GTDB taxonomy): Bacteria > Chloroflexota > Anaerolineae > JAYEMR01 > JAYEMR01 > JAYEMR01. The sequence goes on from CAYRNM010000182.1 coordinate 2,749, forward strand.
ATACGTTCGAGGAGCTGGGGCTGGTGCGGGCTTTGCACCTGGACGGGGAACATCACCGCTACGAGGTCGCAGGCGATGGGGAGGAGCATCACCATATGATCTGCCTGGGATGTGGTCGGGTGATCGAATTCGAGTGCAGCCATTGTGCGGCGGTCCATCAGGATCTGGCAGAGCACTATGACTTTCAGATCACGGGAAGTAGAGTCCAGCTCTTGGGCTACTGCCCTGACTGTCGAGTACAAAGGGAGAGGAGAGAGGGGTGATCATCACGGTAGCCAGCGGCAAAGGGGGGACCGGGAAGACGATGGTGGCGGTGAACCTGGCACTCGTTGCAGCGTCCCAGCGTCCTGGCGTCCAAGCGGCAAGCGGGGATGCCAAGATGCTCAGCCGCTACGACACTAGGCCGCTGCTCCTAGACTGCGATGTGGAGGCCCCGAACGTCCATCTGTTCCTGAGGCCGACCATCACGGGACAGGAGGAGGTGGTGCTCCCGGTCCCCGAGATAAACTTTGAGAGGTGCACCTTCTGCGGGCGCTGCGCTGAGGCCTGTCGCTACAACGCCCTGGCTGTGGTGAGAGAGCAGGTGCTCCTTTTCTCCGAGCTGTGTCACGGCTGTGGGACCTGTTCACTGGTGTGCCCTGAGGGAGCCGTCCGCGAGGTGCCGGAGGTGATCGGCCTCATTGAGGAGGGTGCGGCATCCACGCCGTTAGCCGACCTCGACTTCGCCCATGGCGTGCTGGAGGTAGGTCGGGCTATCGCTCCCCCGGTTATCCGGCAGTTGAAGCGGCGCATCCGCTCCGATGGGCTGGTGATCATTGATGCCTCGCCTGGCACCTCCTGCCCCGTAGTGGAGGCCCTGAAGGGGGCCGACTTCGCGCTGCTGGTCACCGAGCCCACCCCCTTCGGCCTGCACGACCTGCGGCTGATGGTAGAGGTGGCCCGCGAGGTAGGGGCGTCCGGCCGAACGCCCCTACCAGTAGGGGTGGTGGTCAACCGCGACGGCATAGGCGATGAGAAAGTGGATGAGTACTGCCAGTCGGAGAGGATCCCCATCCTGATGCGCATTCCCTTCGACCGTCGCATCGCCGAGGTCTACTCCGAAGGGGGGCTGGTCATCGAGGCCCTGCCTGAATACAGGGACCAGTTCCGGGAACTCTATCAAAGGATTCGAGAAGAGGTAAACAAGTGAGACAGATCGTGATCCTGAGTGGTAAAGGAGGCACGGGCAAGACGACCGTTGCCGCAGCTTTGGCCCACTTGGCCGCCCAAGAGGCCTCCATCGTACTGGCTGACGCCGACGTGGATGCGGCCAATCTGGAGCTGGTGCTGTCACCCCAGCTCCAAGAGGAGGGGGAGTTCACGGGTGGCGGGTTGGCAGTCATTGATCCAGAGCTGTGCATCGCCTGCGGGAGGTGTCATGATGTCTGCCGCTTCGAGGCTATCATCCCCGGCGACGAGGTATACGCGGTGGATGAGATCGGCTGCGAGGGCTGCGGCGCCTGTGCATATGCCTGTCCGATGGAGGCCATTGAGATGCAGGAGCAACTGGACGGGAAGTGGTTCCGCTCTCAGGCCTGCTACGGCCCGCTGTTCCATGCCCATCTCTTCGCCGCGCGGGAGAACTCAGGCAAGCTGGTCACACTGATAAAGAACAAGGCCCGTGCTCTGGCCCTGGAGCGGGGGGCGGACTATCTGCTGGTGGACGGCCCGCCGGGCATCGGTTGTCCCGTCATCGCTGCCATCTCGGGCGCGGACCTGACCCTCCTGGTCACCGAGCCCACGGTGGCCGGTGCGCATGATCTCGGGCGGATCCTGGGAGTGGCCCGGCACTTTGGAATCCCAGCCGTGGTTTGCGTCAACAAGTACGATCTGAACTTCGCCAAGACCGAGGAGATCGCCGCCTGGTGTGCTGCACAAGGGGTGCCAACAATGGGAAGGATTCCCTTTGACCAGGAGGTGACGCGGGCCATGGTGCAGGGGAAGCCCATCACCGAACACTCCGATGGAGCGGTGGCCGAGGAGTTGCGGCAGATTTGGGCTTGGCTCAAGGCGAGATTGGATTGAGGGGAGCAAATGACGATCAAGGAGAATGTGAGAAGGCTTCTTGAGGAGTTGCCTGATGGAGTAGAGCTAGTCGGCGCTGCTAAGGGCCGAATTGCCCGTGAGATCGAGGAGGCGGTGGACGCCGGCTTGAAGATCGTTGGGGAGAATTATATCCAGGAAACCATGCAGGTTCAACAAAGTGTGAACAAGGATGTAGAGTGGCATTTTATCGGGCATCTGCAGAGGAACAAGGTGGGGAAGGCGGTGGGGATATTCGATATGATAGAAAGCCTCGATTCCCTCCGACTGGCAAAAGAAATCGACAAAAGATGCAGACAGATCGGCACGGTGATGCCCGTGCTGGTGGAGGTGAACAGCGGCAGAGAAGAGCAGAAATTCGGCGTGTTGCCGGAAGATGTCGAAGAGCTTATCAAAAAAGCCTCGACTCTTCCAAACATAAAGATAATGGGGTTGATGACCATGGGTCCACGCTTCGGTAATCCTGAGGACTCCCGTCCCTATTTTCAGGAGACGAGGAAGATCTTTGAGAGACTCAAGCAGCTTGATCTACCAAATGTTGAGATGAGACATCTCTCCATGGGGATGTCGAATTCTTACCGCATCGCCCTGGAGGAGGGGGCTAACATGGTGAGGATAGGAACTAAGATATTCGGAGAGAGGAGGTGAATGAGATGCCAGGCTTTGATGGAACCGGGCCCCGGGGGCTGGGTCCTATGACCGGCCGTGGGGAGGGGTACTGCGCGCTGGTACTTCCCCCACCGGCCACAGGGAGGGCCCCCTACGGATATGCGGGACTGGCAGGCGCACCGGTGGGGTATCCCTACGGTACGCTGAGCCTTCGCCCGAGCCCAGCAGGGACCGCAAGGCCCCTGGCGTCCTTCTCCCTGCGCCGGCCTGTCCCGGCTGCTGCCGCATGGTTTGGCCGGGGATTGGGACGGCGACGGGGCCGGGGTCGTGGACGATGGCGATAGCCCGAAATCGTCCTCAATACAGGCGACCAATATGCATATTTATGTCAGCTTAAGAAGAAACAGGTAAAAGGAAAAGGAGGTAAACAGAATGCCAGGCTTTGATGGAACCGGACCGGCCGGGATGGGCCCCATGACCGGCGGCGCACGGGGGTGGTGCAACCCCTACAGTCCCCTCTACGCCGGCTATGGCCCCTACCCCGCCTCCTATCCCTATGCCTATGGGCCCTATGCTCTTGGAGTCGGAATGCCAGCTTGGGGCTACGGCCTGGGGCGCCCTCGCTGGGGCCTGCGGGGCTTCTGGGGCCAGGGCATGGGCTGGGGAGGCCGCGGC
>CAYRNM010000183.1:0-6067 GCA_964425465.1 uncultured Anaerolineae bacterium
CTTCAGGCATAGTGTCAAACAATTGCAGAAGCGATTCCGGCACGTCAAAGACGACGTGCGGGTGGCCATTCAGGTGCTGTTGCAGACACCGAGGCTAGGGGTAATTACCCCCGGCGGCTCCGGTGTGCGCAAGTTGCGGGTGCGCAACACCGACCTGGGCAAAGGCAAAAGGGGTGGCTATCGCCTGCTGTACTATGTTGAGGATCAGCCTGTACCAACCATCTACCTGCTGTTGCTGTATGCCAAGTCGGATCGAGAGGACGTCACCCGCAAGGAACTGGAGCAACTACTGGACGAGTTGGCGGATGAGATAGGAGAATGAGTCCAATCGCCTTCACCACCCAGCGCCCCGAACCCGACGCCCCGTCCCTGCGCTATAGCGGCGTGGGCCGCAGCGAGGAGAAGCTGCGCCACTTCACCAGCACGTCCTTCTACCAGGCGCTGCTGCTGGAGACCCAAAACATCCTGCGCCACATCCGGCGGGTCGAGTGGCTGCGGCCGCCCCAGGTGGACGCCCTAGAACTGTACGTACCGCATGCTGCCCGAGGTGGTCTACCACTACCCCCTGGCCGACTCCATCCAGGACGGTCACCTCAAAGAGGTGCGCTTCTACGACTACAGCCGGGTCAAGACCGAGGAGTTCGTCCGCGATGTGGTCCGCCGCTTCTGGGAGACCTACGGCGAGGAGCGACGCGAGGGGCTGCTGCCCAAAATGACTGTCTACTGCACCACCATCCGCGAACTGGAGGACGAATTTCGCCCCTTGCTGGAGAAGGCCCTGGCCGAGATCGGTCGCCTGGCCTTCGGACTGGAGGGGGTTGATCTGAGCCGGTACGAGCCAGTAGTCACGGTGACCGAAGGCCTGGAGATGCTCACTCGGGAGACCCGAGAGGTGTACTGCTGACTGATGAGGTTTTTTCGGATAGGCCTTATTCCCCTTGTCCCTCATCCTCCTGACCCGTATAGCCAAAGATTCGACGGTGGGCTTCATGCAATCGTCTGGAACTCACTTTGGCGTAGACACGGGTGGTGGTGGGGGAGGCGTGGCCCAGCAGGTCCTGGACCACGGCTAGGTCACCGGTCACCTCCAGTGCCCTGGTGGCGAAGGTGTGGCGCAGGGCGTGGGGAGTGAGAGGTTGCTCGACCCCCGCTAGCTTCAGGCAATCGTCGAAGATGCGACGCACTGTGTTGGTGGAGATGGGCAGGATATTATGACCCGCGGCCCGGTCGTGGCGGGCGAAGAGGGGGAGCTGATGAAGAGGGCGGCCTCTGGCACCATCAACACGGGCGGTCAGATAGGCCTGCACCGCCTGCCAGGCAGTGTCGTCGAAGTAGACAATCCGCTCTCTGTTCCCTTTGCCCACCACCCGGGCTGTGCGGTTACGGTAGTCCAGGTCGCCACGGCGAAGCTGTACCAGCTCGCCCACCCGCATCCCGGTGCAGCGCAGCGTCTCCAGGATGGCGATGTTGCGCAGGCGGCAAAGATCCTGGCGGGGCTTGTCTAGCGTGGGAGGCACAGAGCGGGCAGCCCGGATGAGCTTGGCCACTGTCTCCTCCGCTGCCAGCCTGGGCAGGTGTTGAGCCGGCCCCTTGCGAAATTGGCGGTAAGCCTCCCTCAGGCGCAGGTGTTCGTCAGCGGGGATGGGGGCCAGCTTCTCCCGGATCAGGTAAGAGTAGAAACGGGAGAGAGCAGCTAGGTAGGCCCGCAGGGTGCTTCTAGGTACATCAGAATCGCGGAAGTGCTCGCCTACGAGCCAGTTGACATAATCAATTGCATAGTCCACAGTGAGGGAAGAGGAGGGTCCCGTTGAGTGGGACAGAGGGACCTGAGCCAGGTACTCCCGGAAGCGATTGAGGGCTGCTCCATAGGAGCGCACGGTCTTCTTGGACTGGCCGATGGCCAGGTCGGCCAGGAATTTGTCAATGGCGTCATCAATGGTCATGGTCGCTCCTTGTGGTGGGGTAAGGGGCTTTGACCCCTGCCCTCAGTGGGGTTATGGTTAGTTTAACGGACATTAAACAAACCATTTTAGTAGCTTTTATCTGGTTTGTCAAGTGAGAGCGGCCGACAGTCGGCGATGGGCAGCAGGTCCATGAAGACCGCATGGTGCGGGTCCTCGTAGTAGAAGGGATCGTCGAATTGATCTCAAGTGATTAACCCCAGCTGTCCTTTCTCCAATCCGACACCATTGCCAGTTCCATCGTAAGGAAAAGGCTAAATGCTTCGCCATTTGTTATTACAGTCCTTAATCGAGATTTTGTCCAATCGCCAAGGCGCGCGGCGCCCCTGCGATTGCCCAATAGCCCCTTCGTCAGTATAATACCTTGCCAAGAGGGGCATTCCATAGTCCGCAGTCCACAGTTAGGGCCCGAGACCTAGGACGAAGAAAGGGGACATCCATGGACCTGAACCAGATATCTCAGACGGTGACCTGGCTGGATGAAGAACGACGCGCCGACCGGGTGGAGTTGACCAAGCTGCTGCAAAGGCTGGAGGCACAGGAGCATGAGCTGACCGGCCAGACCAGACGCATTGAGGAGCTGGAGGAGCGGCTGGCCCGAGCTCAGGCTCAGATGACCCGCTTCAGCCAAATTGAGGAGCGGTTAGAGCAGGCCAAGGACGAGTTGGCACTCATGATCCGAAATGAAGAGGAACAGCGAAAGCAGGCTCATCGGGAGAGCGACCAGCTCCGACTGGCTGAGCGAGAGAATATCGTGCGTTCCCTCAACGAACTGCGTCGCCAGTTTCAGGAGGTGCCGCGCTATCATGAGGAAATCCTGCTGCGCCGAGCTGAGGATCAAAGGTTGGGGGAGGCCATCCTCAACCTTCAACAGGACGTTGCGTCCCTGAAGAAACCGATGGAAGGCCAGGCCCGCAGCATCGCCTACCTGGAACAACAGACCGGCCAGGCCCTGCACCAGATCACCGCGCTCCAGGAGGAGTTGGCCGACCTCCTCAAAGACGTTGAGGGGCTCTCCGCCAGAGTGCGCCTGCTCGAAGAGCCGATCCGCCGCACCGAGGGACGAGTGCGCGAATTGAGCGAGCAGTTCCCGGTCCTGGAGCGGGAACAGCACGAGTTCTTCGAGACGGTCCGGCTGGCCGAGGTGCAGCGGGAGCGCCAGATAGCCGACTGGAAGGCTCAGATGGAAGCTCACGAGGCCCGCATAGCCGACTTCGCAACACAGATGCGAACCTACGGCGAGCAGCACGAGGAAGCCCAGAGAGCTCTGGCTGCCCTGGAGAAGTTCAAGCAGCGGTTGCAGCAGGAGCAGAACCAAGTGGCGGAACTGCAGCGCATCGCCGAGGTGCGCCAAAAGCAGGAACTGGCTCAGTGGCAGGAGGACAACGACCGACGCTGGAAGAAGCAGGAGGTGATCTGGGACCATCAATGGCATCAGCAGGAGCAGGCCAACGAGGAGTATAAGCAGCGCCTGGGTTTGCTGGAGGAGACAGTGGTTCTTCTGCGCTCCCAGATTGAGGTGCTCTGGAAAGTGCATCAGGAGTACGCTCAACAACGCTTCAACGCCGTGCGGGCCTGGCAGACGCGTTTAGAGGAGCTCGCCGGCGGGGATAGGCGAAAGATAGTCCACAGTCCACAGTCCGCAGTCCATAGTCCCAATCCTGGGACCAACGGGTAAGGACTTAGGACTGAGGACTAGGGACTAACACCCATGCATGTCATCGGCACGGCGGGCCACGTGGATCACGGCAAATCGGTCCTGGTCAAAGCCTTAACCGGGATGGACCCCGACCGCCTCCAGGAGGAGAAGGAGCGGGGGATGACCATTGACCTGGGCTTTGCCTGGCTGAACCTGCCCAGCGGCCAGGAGGTGAGCATTGTGGATGTCCCGGGCCACGAGGACTTCATCAAGAACATGCTGGCCGGCGTGGGCGGCATTGAGCTGGCCCTGTTGGTCGTGGCCGCCGACGAGGGGGTCATGCCCCAGACCTGTGAGCACCTGGCCATCCTCGACCTGCTGGGCGTGGCACACGGCGTAGTGGCCATCACCAAGGTGGACCTCATTGAGGATCCGGAATGGCTGGAGCTGGTGCAACTGGAGGTGGAGGAACTGCTGGAAGGAACCACTTTGGCCGACGCTCCCATCCTCCCCGTCTCCGCCCTGACTGGCGAGGGCCTTCCTGAGTTGGTGGATGCATTGGATGATGCCCTGAGCTATCTCCCCCCTGTCTCCAGTTCCGGGCGTCCACGGCTGCCGGTGGACCGCGTCTTCACCCTGGCTGGCTTCGGCACCGTGGTCACCGGCACCCTCATCAGCGGCCCCCTGTCGGTGGGCGATGAGGTGGAGGTCGTGCCCTCCCTGCTGCGAGCGCGCATCCGGGGCCTGCAAACCCATAAGCAGCCCCTGGAGCAGGCGGTGCCGGGCAGTCGGGTGGCCATCAACCTGGCCGGGGTGGATACCGACCAGTTGCAGCGAGGGGATGTGGTGACCACGCCGGGGTGGCTGCAGCCCACCCGCTTGATAGATGTGCAAGTGCGCCTTCTGGGGGACGCACCCCAGCCACTGGCCCACAACGGCCCGGTGACCCTCTTCGTAGGTGCGGCACAGACACCGGCCCGGACGCGGGTGCTGGGACAGGAGGCGATTGCACCCGGGTCCACAGGCTATGCCCAGCTCCGCCTCTCCCATCCCGTGGCCCTCGCCGCGAGAGACCGCTTCATCATCCGCCGGCCATCGCCGGCGGCCACCCTGGGCGGAGGGCAGGTGTTGGACCCCCACCCCCGGCGGCAGCATCGTCGTTTTCAAGCGGAGGTGATAGAGCGGCTGCGGACCCTGGCCGAGGGCACTCCGGCTGAGGTCCTCCTCCAGCAGCTCCGACAGCGGGAGCCGCTCCCTGCTCAGGAGTTGATCCGAGAGAGTCAGTTGGAAGATGGGGTGGCGATGGAGGTGCTGGGGGCACTGATAGCGAAGGGGGACATCCTGGTACTGGGGGAGGAAGCGGAACCGCCGGAGGGGTTGGCACACAGTTGGCGGATGCTCATCTCCCGTGAGGGGTGGGAGGGGTTGCGGAAGGAGCTCGCCTCCCTCCTGGCCGATGACCACCGTGACCATCCCCTGCGCCGTGGCATGTCGCGTGAGGCCTGCCGCAGTCAACTTCAGGGGCGAGCGCACCGTGTGTCAGGCCGGGCCTTCGATGAGGTGGTGGCCCAGGCGGTGCGAGAGGGCGTGGTGGTAGATGAAGGGGCTACCTTGCGCTTGGTGGGGCACGAAGTGACCTTCACCGCCCAGCAAAAGGCAGCCATCGAATCCCTGCTGGCCGAATTTGGAGCCGTGCCCTACAGTCCCCCCTCAGCCGCCCAGTGCCAGTCCCAGGTGGGAGAGGAGGTGCTCAACGCGTTGCTCGATCAAGGGCGGCTGATCCGGGTCAGCGAGGAGGTGCTCTTCACACCGGAGGCCTACCAGGAGATGGTGGATCAGGTGCGGGCCTTCATCCAGTGGGAGGGGAGCATCACTGTGGCCCAGGCGCGGGACCTCTTCGGCTCTAGTCGCCGCTACCTTCTGGCTCTGCTGGAGCATCTCGATGCCCAAGGAGTGACGCGCCGGGTAGGAGATGAGCGGGTGTTGCGCTGAGGTAGACAAGGAGAGGGGGATATGCCGGAGAAGATGAAGGCCATCCGCAAGGTGGCGGCCGGGCCAGGGGCGGAGATGGAGGAGGTGGACATTCCCACCATCGGGGAGGATGAAGTTCTGATCCGTGTCAAAGCGACCTCCATCTGCGGCACCGATGCCCACATCTACGAGTGGACAAACTGGGCTGCGGGCCGCATCCATCCTCCCCAGACCTACGGCCATGAGTTCTGCGGCCACATCATCGAGGTCGGACGATCGGTCAAGAACTTCCACGTCGGTAACTATGTTTCCGCCGACTCCCATATCCCTTGTGGACGCTGCTACCAGTGCCGCATGGGTCAGGCCCACCTCTGCGCCAACCTCCAGATCCTGGGAGTGGATCGGGACGGCAGCTTCGCCGAGTACATCGCCCTGCCCACTGTAGCTCTGGTCCACAACCCTCCAGCGTTGCCTCCGGAGTTTGCCTCGGTCCAGG
>CAYRNM010000184.1:0-5987 GCA_964425465.1 uncultured Anaerolineae bacterium
CCCCCATCCCCCGCACCCCGAAGCGGCTCACCACCCCGGGCAACTCGACGATGGAGCCCTCAGGAAGGTTGGCGATATAGCCCTCGTTGGGGATGTTCAACGCCTCCTCGTAGGCGTTGCGGTTCTCCATCACCCCTAGGATCACGGGGAGGGCCCGCTCGCCCGATCCTCTCTTCACCTGCTTGCTGAGCGGTCCCCCGGCCACCATCTCCTCAATCTCCTGCCACATCCTGCCTCGCTCTGCCTCCGCCGCGTCCCAGTCGTAGAGGTGCAGGTGGTACTTCTCCCAGGGCTTGGTCTGGGGGTCGTGTGCCCAGTGGATGTACTCTGACAGGTGCCCATCGCCAGTAGCAGGAAAGACGCCAAAGGCCTCGAAGATGCGCCGAGAGAGGGGCTGGAAATGGGAGGGCATGGCTTCGAGCTTTTGGGCGAAGAGGGGGTAGAGGTCCTCGCCCGTCTGCCGGTGGCGGATGTCGAGCATGAAGGTGAAGTGGTTGAGCCCTGCGGCCTTGATGTCCAGCACCTCATGCGCCCAGGAGGCCGCGTGATACATCTCCCATTCGCTCTGCGGCACCTTCACCTCGTAGCCCAGGTCCTCGGCCAGTGTCGCGGCGACAATATTGTAGCCCATGCCGATCTGATGGCACATCCCCACGGCCTGGATGTCGCTGTAGCGCCAGGCCACTGACGTCATGCGGGGCACGGGGTTGGTGAAGTTGAGGAGCCAGGCCTCGGGGCAGAGCTCCTCCATGTCCTGGCAGATGGCCAAGATCGCCGGTGCGTTGCGGCAGGTGTGGAAGAGGGCTCCCGGACCGCCATTCTCCCCCAGCGGTTGGCGGATGCCATACTTCAGCGGGACCTCCCAGTCCTGCCGCCAGCACTTCTCCCGATCCACGGCGATGGAGACGATGACGAACTCCGCGTCGGGGAGCAGATCTTGCCGTTCGGTGGAGGCCTCGATGGAGGCACCCGTGCCCCACTCTCGATTGAGCCTTTCGGCCAGCCGGGCCATGAGCTCCAGCCCCTGCTCATTCAGATCGCACAGGGCCACGGTGCTTCCGGCAAAGTGGTCGCTCTGCATGATGTCTGAAAGAATGGCCGGGCCGAAGACGGCGCTCCCGGCACCGATGATCACGATTTTGGTCTTGGGCATAGTTGCTCCTTGATGGCTGATGGCTGATAGCCTATAGTTGACCATCTGCTATCTGCATTTGCCATTTGCCATTCGCCATTTGCTATTTGCTATCTGCCATTTGCTATTCGCCATACGCCATCTGCTATCAGCTAAACTGTGGAAGAAAGTCCCTATTCACCTCCAGCATCTCCTCCAGGATCGCCTCTGCCTGAGAAACGGAGTTCACCACGGGATCGAGAAGCAGGGCCTGGAGGGCGGCCTTGCGGTCGCCGTGCACCGCCGCCTCGATGGCCCGATCCTGGACGGCGATCTGGGTTCGACACATGGCGGCGATAGGCTTCGGCAGGGGCCCCACATTCACGCCGTGCACACCGGTGGCATCCACCGTGGCCGGCACCTCCACAATAGCCCACTCCGGCAGGTTGGGGATGAAACCGCCATTGGGCACGTTCACCGCCAACTCGTACTGATGCATGTTCTCCAGCATGCCTACGATGATATGCACCGCTCGCTCGCCAGAGCGATGCTCAAGCAACTCATCCACCGGCTTCTCGCCAGCGGCCCAGCGGCGCAGGCGGCCCCACTGCGCCTCGGCCCCGGCGTCGGCGGCCTCGAAATCGTAGCCCTCCAGTCCGCAGTACTCCCAGGCGTAGCTCAGGTACTCGCCGATGTGGTCGTCACTGCAGGAGGGCCACAGGCCATAGGTCTCCATCAGATAGCGTGAGAGTTTGATGCCAAAGGCGTAGTGAGGGCTGAGTCGGACCTCCTCCAGCCCCTTCTGGGCCAACTGTTCCCGGAAGGCGGGATAAAGGTCCTCGCCGGTATCTCTGTGCCGGGCATCCAGCACCCAGGTGAAGTGGTTGAGGCCCGCAGCCTTCAGATCCACCTCCTCCGGGGGCAGGTCCAGGACACGGCTCCAGGCGGTCTGGGCCATGCCGATGCCGTGGCACAGGCCCACGAACTGGAGGCCCGTGTAGCGTGTGGCAGCCAGGCAGATGCGCCCTTTGGGATTGGTGAAGTTGAGCATCAGGGCCTCGGGGCACAGCTCCTCGATGTCGCGGCAGATGTCGAGGATGAGGGGGATATTGCGCATGCAGTGGGAGAGTCCGCCGGGGCCGCCATTCTCCCCCAGCACCTGCTTGACCCCGTGCCGAAGAGGGATTTGAAAGTCCAACCGCCAGCGCTCGTTGCGCTGGACAGCCACAGCGATGATGATGAACTCTGCGCCGGGTAACACCTCCCGCCGGTCGGGGGTGGCCTGGATGACGAAGGGCTCGCCAGTGGCCACGTTAAGTCGCCGGGCCACGGCAGCCATCGTCTCCAGCGCTTTAGGGTTTATGTCCACCAGGGCGATGATGCTTCCCTGCAGGTGATCGCGCGCAGCGAAGAGATCGCACAGCGTGCCGGTGCCGAAACTCACGCTGCCGGCGCCTATCAAGACGATTTTGGTCCTGGGCATGACCTGTTCCTTTCGAGGCAGAAAGTAGAAGTCAAAAGTCGGAGAGACACCGCCTTTTACTTTCTGCATTCTACAGGGCTACGCCTTCACCGCACCGGCTGTCAGCCCCTCTATGAGGTATCGTTGGAAAACGAGGGCTACAAGGATGGGAGGAATACAGGCAATAACCCCCACGGTACACATCAATCCGTAGTCCACCCGGAAGCGTCCAATGAACTCGGCCAGTGCAACGGGCATCGTTTTGCTGCTGAGCGATTGGGTCATCACCAGGGCCAACAGGAACTCGTTCCACGCGGCCAGAAAGGTGAATATCCCGGTAGCGAAAAGGCCCGGTGTGGAGAGGGGTATCACGACCCGAAACAGTGCGCTGACCCGGCTGCAGCCGTCTATCATGGCGGCGTCTTCTAACTCGCTGGGAATCGTCTGAAAATAGCCCCTCATCATCCAGATCACGAAAGGCAGGCTGAAGGAACAATAGATGATCACCAGAGTGATGCGCCGGTCTAACATGTTGAGCTTGCTGGCTAGCAGGTACAGGGGGATCATGATAGCAATGCCCGGGATCATCTGGGTAAAGAGCAGGAGGAAAATGAGCTTGTCACCGAAGGGCATGTCCAGCCGAGCGAAGGCATAGGCAGCCAGGGAACCCACTAACAAGCACACGATCGTCACCACGCCAGCGATGAGCACGCTGTTCATGACGGCAACCTTGAAATTGGCAGCCGTGGTCTTCGCTTTTGGGGCGGCCATGATGATTTGCTTGTAGTATTCAAGAGAGGGATGCTCCGGTATCCACTTGAGAGGCACGGTCAGGAGTTCAGTGAGAGGGGTAATGCTGGAGATGACAAGCCAAATGATAGGAGCCAGGAACAGAACCATCACCGATATCGCCAGAGAGTATATTAGCACCAATCTGAGCAGCTTGCGAGGTCGCGGCAGCCTTAGGCTGAGTATCCTTGTGAAGTCCATTTCCCATACCTCCCTAATATTCCACCTCGTGCCGAATCAGTCTGTAGTAGATGAAAACCAGGACCACAATGATGCCCAGCAGGACGTATGACATGGCCGCTGCGTAGCCGAGCTTCAGTTGGAAGAAACTGGAGTAGTAGATGTAGTAGCTCACCACCTGGGTGGCGCTGGCCGGCCCGCCCCGGGTGAGCACCCATACGATGTCAAAAACCTGGAAGGTCCAGACCGTTTTCAGAACGAGCATGGCCAGCGTGATAGGGGTCAGGAGGGGCAGAGTGACTTTGAAAAGCGTCTGCCAGGATGATGCCCCGTCCACTTTGGCCGCATCGTACAGTTCCAGGGGAATGGTCTGTAGGCCAGCCAGATACATGATGATCGCCCAGGGGGTCCCCTGCCACAGGTTGACCAGGATCACCATGTGCAGTGCGCGGAGCGGCTCGGCCAGCCAGGGGATGTATTCGGAGATCAACCCCAGTTGGTGGAGAAGGGCATTCAGGGCACCGTGATTGGGATGGTAGATCCACTTCCAGATCAGCCCCAGCACCGTCCCAGACAGGACGTAGGGCAACAGGATCGTCGCTCGGGTCACGCCTCTGAACTTGAAGCGCTGGTTGAGGAGAATAGCGATGGCCAGGCCTGCCGGCATGCCGACGCAGAGGTCGTACACTACGAACAAGGAACTGCGCAGGAGGGCCTTCCAGAAGTCCGCTCTCTCGAAGACACGGGCATAGTTTTCCAACCCCACGAACTGGGGCCCTATCCCCGCCCGGGCGATATTCATCCTGTGGAAGGTGATGTAGATCGAATAAGCCAGTGGATAGCCCACGACGGCCAATATCATAAAGAAGGACGGCAGAGACAGCAGTATGCCGAACTGCCGCTTGGTGAGCCGACCTGTGCGAACCCTCTCCCAGAAGCCCATCTCTTTGCGGGCTGTGGCCGATGGCCTGCCATGATCAGCAGTCAGTGCTTTCATAGTCATCTCTCTCTTCAGCAACCCAAGCCCGTATCTGCTGCTTCTGCCGAATGTGGCATGAGATAAGCGAGCGAAGCCAGCGTGATGGCTTCGCTCGCTCTGTTCTTCCTCGGCCTAGCGGTGTGACGTTGGTGACCCAACCAGGAAGGTGCAGGACTGTCTGCGCAGGCATGGTCGAAGGTTCATCTGAACGTCTTCGCCACAGCGATCACACCGCTTCCCACTCCTCCTTGACCGCCAGGGTGCGCTTGTACGCCTCATCCATCGCTTGTTGCGGTTCCTTCTGCTGAGTGAGAGCGAAGTGTAGCTCCTCCTGAAGCGCGGTGGAGAAGTCCCAGTACCAGGGCACGCGCGGCCGGTTGATGACCGTCTTGGCCTGCTCCAGCATGATGTCCAGGCCTGGGATGGCCTCCACGACACCGGGGTCGGTGAACAGCGAGGCCCATCCAGGCACGATGCCGCCACCAATGGCGTTGCGCTTGGCCCCCTCAAAGCCGGCCCTGAAGTTGAGCACCTGCCAGGCCTCTCGCGGGTGCTTGGAGAAGGCATTGATAGAGAGCCCCATGGGACCGGAGACACAGGCCGAGTGCTCTCCATCATAGGAGGGTGACAGCCCGATAGCGCACTGATCTACCACCTTGGAGATCTCGGAGTTGTTCAGCGGGATCAGCGGCAGCCCCCACCGGAAGGAGAATGCGATCTCGCCAGCCTGCATAGCGTCGTCTACCTCCGACTCGGTGAAGGTCAGCGATGCGGGGTCGGTGATCTCGTCCTTGTAGATGCTATCCACCATCCACTGCAGGGCGTCCACGGCCCCACCTTTGTTGAAGAGCGGGTTGTTCTGCTCGTCAAAGAACTCGCCGCCGAAGCAGGCCACCAGGGCCGCGAAGTCGCAGATCAGACACTCACCCTGGAACCAGGACCAGGCGGTGGCGTATTTGACGAGGCCCGCCTTCTGGATCGCTTTGCACTGGGCGACGAACTCGTCGAAGGTGCTGGCCAGTTCATCGAACCCGGCCTCGGAGAACATCTTGGCATTGTAGACAGTGGATTTCCACTCGGAGATGAAGGGCAGGCCATACCACTTGCCCTGGTAGATCATGCCCTCCGCCGCAAAGGGCAGAATATCTTTCTTCATCTCCGGCGTGATAAAGTCCGTCACATCCAACGCCCATCCCCCCTCGGCGTACTCCGCGACCTCGATGCAGTCAATGACGTAGAAGTCGTAGGCCCCGCCACCGGCGGCGAAGTCGGCCAACAGCTTCTCGCGGTGCCCCCAGTAGGGAACGGTCGTCACCTCGACATGGATGCCCGTCAAGTCTTCGAAGCGCTCATACTCCTTGGCCGTCCATCCCGTCTCATCGGGTCCTGCGAGGGTGTTCAGGGCGACGGGGGCTGGGGTCACCAGCTTCTCGACCTCTTTGATGACCTCCTTTGGGACCTCCTTC
>CAYRNM010000185.1:0-5880 GCA_964425465.1 uncultured Anaerolineae bacterium
TCACCTGCGGGGTGAGCCAGGGGGTGGTCGGCGCGTCGGAGCCCAGGGCCAGGGGGATGCCGGCCTCCAGCCACTCGCGGGTGACCATAAATCGCCGCGTCCGCTCCTCGCCGAACAACTCGACGTAGCGATCACGGCTCTTGATCATCCGGGCTAACTGCGGCTGGGTGCTGACCACCACGCCAAGGTCCTTGATGCGCTGGGTGGCCTGCGGTGTGCTCAGGATGCAATGCTCGATGCGGTGGCGAGGGTCGGGGCGAGGGTTGGCGTTCATGGCCGCCTCGTAGGCGTCCAGCGTCAGGTCCACCGCCGCGTCGCCCACGCAGTGGACGCAGATCTGCAAACCGGTGTCGTGCAGGGCGCGGACGGCATCCTTGAAGCTCTGTGGCTCCCAGGTGGGCATGTCCCAGCGCACGCCGTTGTGGGGCTGGTGGCAGTAGGCCATCAGCGCCTGGCCGTCCAGCAGGAACTTGAAGCCGGCCAAGCGCATGAAGCCATTCCCTTCGTAGTACTCGACCTCCTTCAGCGCCCGCTCCACGTCACTGGGCCACTCCAGAGTGTAGTAGACCCGGCCACGGATGAGCATCTTCCCCTCGCGGTCGGTGTCAAAGTAGGTGCCAATAGTGTCCACGCCGCGCACGTTGTTGTCGTGAAAGGTGGTGACCCCACAGGCGGCGAAGGCCGGCTGGGCGAAGGCGATGAACCCCCGCGTCATCTCTGGCGTCGCACGGGGGGCAACCCGCCGCAACACGTCCATGGCGCGGTGGTTGTAGAACACGCCGGTCGGCTGGCCGCTGGCGTCCTTCTCGATCAGCCCGCCCTCTGGACTGGGGGTGTCGGCGGTGATGCCGGCTGCCTCCAGTGCCCTGGTGTTGCACGAGCCGTAATGCCCGCCCTGCTGGAGCAGCCACACCGGATGGCTGGGCGAGACCGGGTCCAGGTCGTGGCGATTGGGGAGGCGCTCGCCCACGACCAGGAAGTAGCCCATTATCCATTCCCCTTCCGGTTTCTGGGCCACAACCTCGGCCAGTTTGGCCCGCAGGTCGTCCAGGTTTGTGACCCCAGGGGGTAAAAAGGGGACGTAGAAATCCTGCAACTGGCCCAGCACCTGCAAGTGGTTGTGGGCATCAATTAACCCCGGAGTGACCGCCTTGCCCCACAGGTCTACTACCTTCGTCTTCTCCCCGACCAGAGCCTGTATCTCCTCGTCAGACCCCACAGCCTGGATGAGCCCTTCCCTGACCGCCACGGCCTGGGCGATGGTATCGGCTGGGTCCACGGTGATGACTTTGCCGCCCACCAAAACCATATCAGCGGCCTGCTCCGGCGGGACGGCCATTGTGGCCTGGGGTGTGAGGGTGGATGCTGCGGGAGCCTGGGTCATTGTAGGCCTCGGCGGGGCAGGGGTTGGAGTCGTCGTGGGGGTGGGAGTTAGGGTCGCCGTGGGCATTGGCGAGCGGGTGGGCACACTCACGGCCGTGGGCGAGGCGGTAGGCTGAACTGCCTGGACCGTTGCCCGCCGGCTCTGGCCACAGGCCAGGCCCGCCCCGGCCAGAGCAGCTAGGCCCGCTCCGGCCATTTTCAGAAAATCTCTACGGCTGAGCCGTCGTACCCTCTGTTGTTCAGACATGATTGCCTCTTCTTGGGCGAACGCTCACCCCAACAGCATCCGCAACTGGCGGGCGGTGTCCACTGCCTGACCCTGGTAGTGGTTGTTGGTGAAGATGTAGGTGTCCTGGGCTTCGGAGTCCAGCTTCTGGATCTTGGGCACCCACTCCTTGAGTTCCTCTTCGCTGTAGGTGTAGTCATATCGTTCCCAAGCCTCGTCGTGTTTCCACCACTTGGCCGCGTTGCGCCCGTGGAAGCGGACGTAGGCCACTTGGCTGGTCGTCACGGCGATGGGGGGGATGAGGCTTCGAAAGCGGGGCTGATCCACACAGCAGAAGCCCAGATCGAGCGTCCGCAGCAGCTCGAAAATGTCGTCTGCGATCCACTCCCGGTTACGGAACTCGACCACCGCTGGCAATTCCCCCAGCCTCTCGCGGCACAACTGGAGGTAATCGCGGTTCTGCGGCGTGTTCCTGAAGCTCCAGGGGAACTGCACCAGGATGCAGCCCAGCTTCTCCGCCTGGATCAACGGATCGAGGGCCGCCACAAACTGGGCGAAGGCTCCCTCCGTGTCCTTTCGCTCGTGGGTCATCTCCTGGTTGGCCTTGAGGGTAAAGAGGAACCGGTCAGGGGTTTTGTCAGCCATGGCCTCCAAGGTGTAGGCGTCGGGGATGCGGTAGTAGGTGAAGTTGAGCTCGCATGCCGAGAACTCCTGAGCGTAGAAACGCAGGAACTCCCGCTGATCCAGCCCCTGGGGGTAAAAGGGCCCTACCCAATCATCGTAGCTGAACCCGCTGGTGCCAATGTGTAGCATCTGTCCCTCCTAACCCAGCCAAGCTGGAACCAAACGAAGTTCAAATCTCATCCCTGGCCAGGACGGGCAAAACCACCAAGACACCAAGTCACTAAGTTTTTCATTTTCTTTTCTTTGTGCCTTTGTGTCTTTGTGGTTAGTTTTCCTATCGCCTGGGCAAGAATTTGACCGGTAAGATACTAAGACCCGGCCAGCATGGCCTCAAACGCGCTCACCATCTCCTCAGCGAAATCTAAGACCTCATCCACCATGGCAGGCGTGATGTCGGCATCGCCGTCATATCGTGCATCGTTGCGATACTTGAGGGCGCGAGTGAAGGCCCGGCCGAAGTGACGTGGAACGCCCCCGGTCTTGATGTAGTGGTCACTGAACAGCGTCACGACGCCAGTATGTGCCTTCGGTAAGCACTCAACCTTGAGCCGAAGCATTGCCTTGGCGCATAACTCGACGGCGTTATAGGCTGCATCAATGGTAACTCGCCGCGAGCCCTCATCATCGGGCTCATAGCGCCGTCGTGCCTCGCCCAGATACTTGGTCGCCAGGGTGTACATGGTCTCCACCTCTTTTCGCCTGAGCCTTTCCTCGTCCATGGAGTATACCTCTTTCCCTTCCCGGAGCACCGTGTAAACAAAATAGGATTGGGGATAGAAGAAGTGGCTTACGGTGCGAACCAAAGGCTCAACGCTCTCGCTCGCGTCCAGGATGGTTTCGTAGGCCGCATCCATGCACGCTTCCTCCACGGAACCAAGGGGCCGCATCCCGAAGACCAATACATCCACGTCGCTTTCCTCCCAAACTTCGCCCCGCAAAGCGCTCCCGAAGAGGAAGACCTTGGCGATGTGTTCTCTGGCCGGACTGGCCAGCAGCCGCTCCATGAAGTCCCGCAGCGCCTCCAGCTTGTGACGATGGAGCTCATGCTTCGGTTCCAGGACCATGCCGTTGATGACCACCGGCGGCAATTTCATCTCAGCACTCATGGCACGATTCCCACGGCATCACATGTCCGTGACCACCCAAAACCGCAACCCTGTCCACAGGAAATAGCCGCCCAATCCCAGGAGGAACAGGCCGCACAGCAGAAAAAGGGCCTGGTAGAGGCGCCCTCGAAACAGCCGTCGGCCCGTGGTCATTGCCAGGGCCAGGAGGCTGTTCCAACTCAGGTCGGAGAGGATGTGGCCACTGTAGAAAGCCAAGACCCCCGCTACACCCCACTCCAGGCCATCGAAGACGTACTTGGCCCCCACCGTAGCCCACCACAGAAGCCAGTAGGGGTTGGCCACGCTGGTCACCATGCCCGCTGGGACCGGAGCCAATCGCCCGGCCAGGGGTGAGGGGGGTTCATCCTCCAAGGCCCCCTTTTCCCCCTCCCGCCAGACATAGAGGATCAGGCTATATCCCATCCACAGAAGCACCAGGCCCCCTGCACACCCGATGGCCGCTACGATCTCCGGCCGCCGCAGGGGACCGCCCAATCCCAAGGCCAGGGCTACAACCAGAAGCCCCTCCATCAGCGCGTGGCCAGCGGTGATGAGCGGCCCGGCCCAGAAGCCCCGCCTTATGCTTTGGGCCAGGGTGACCGTGGAGACGGGGCCGGGCATCATGGCTCCCGAAAAGCCCACCACGAAGGCGGTGAGAAAGAGGGAAAGGGGAGCCATCAGCGATTGAGGGCCTCCAGCCCCAGCTTGGCCCCTTCCATGTCCGTCTCGATGAACACCTCCCTCGACCGGCCCCCATCCTGTGCCGATCCCACCACGCCCAGCTCCTCCAACTGCTCAATGAGGCGGGCTGCCCGGGGATAGCCGATGCGCATTCGGCGCTGCAAGAAGGAGACTGAGGCCCGATTGTGTTTCTGGACCACTCGGATCGCCTCTTGGATTAGCGGGTCCAGCTCCGGCCGCTCCTCCAGCATCTTCTCCCAGGGCACTTCCTGGGGGGTGGGAATCTCCTCTGGAGCGGTCATCTTCCAGAAACGGACCACGCTCTCCATCTCCTCATCGGAGACGAAGCAGCCCTGGATGCGCGCCAGCTTGGAGGAGTCGGGGGCCATGAAGAGCATGTCGCCCGAACCCAGGAGCGTCTCCGCGCCCGCTGTGTCCAGGATGACCCGCGAATCCACCTGGGAGGTGACAGCGAAGGAGATGCGGGCTGGGAAGTTGGCCTTGATCAGCCCCGTCACCACATCCACACTGGGGCGCTGGGTGGCGATGATGAGATGGATGCCCGTGGCCCGCGACATCTGGGCCAGCCGGCATAGTAGCCGCTCCATCTCCTCCGGGGCCAGCATCATCAGGTCGGCCAGCTCGTCAATCACCAGGATGATATAGGGCATCCTTTCCCCACCCTTGGCTGCCACCCGCCGATTGTAGTCCTCGATATGGCGTGCCCCCATCTCGGCGAAACGCTGATAACGGCCATCCATCTGCTGGGTAAGCCACTTGAGGATGCCCACCACCCGCTCTACATCGGTCTCCACAGGGCTGATGAGATGGGGCAGCCCATTGAAGCGCAACAGTTCCACCCGCTTGGGGTCAATCATCACCAGCTTGAGGGTGCGGGGGGAGTTCTGGAAGAGCAGGCAGGTGACGATGGAGTTGATGCACACCGACTTCCCGGTTCCAGTGGCCCCAGCGATGAGGAGGTGGGGCATGGTGGCCAGGTCGGCGGCGATGGGGGTGCCGGATACATCGCGGCCCAGCCCAATGCGCAGTAGTGATCCGATCTTCTTGAAGGCCTCCGACTCCATCACCCCCCGCAGGGATACCAGGGAGGTCTGGCCGTTGGGCACCTCAATGCCCACCACATGTCGGCCGGGCACCGGCGCCTCGACCCGGATGGGCGCCGCGGCCAGGGCCAGGGACAGGTCCTTACGCAGGGAGGCAATCTTGCTCACCCGCACCTTGCGCTGCTCACCGCTGCGCAGGTCCACGAAACCGGGCTCCACGCCGAACTGGGTGACCACCGGCCCCGGTTTGATGTCCACCACCTTGACCGGCACCCCGAAACTGGCCAGTGTCTCCTCGATGATGCGCGCCCGGCGCTGCATTTCCGCCTCGCTGAAGGGGCGAGAAGGTGCATCGTAGAGCAGGTCCAGTGGAGGCAGCTCCACCTGAGGCAGCAAGGCCGAGGGGGAACTTCTCCGCCGGAGGGAGGGATGCCTGTGCCCTTCAGGGTGTCTACCCCGTTCCGATGGGTGCTTCCCCTCAGAGCCAGGGGGCATGGCTTGCGTTGGAACATAGGATTCAGGGCGGGTCATTCGTCGCTGTCGAAGCGCTCGGAAGCGGTGGGTCAAGGCCTCGCCCAGGCGCAGGGCCCCTTCGCGCACTTGAGGCCAGGAGAGCTGCAGCGCCAGGCCCAACCCTACCCCTCCTATGGCCAACAGGAGCAGGGCCGCCACCAGCGTGCCCAGGCTGGTGATCAACAGGTGGCTGAGCGCCCATCCCACCCACCCCCCTCCACTG
>CAYRNM010000186.1:0-5843 GCA_964425465.1 uncultured Anaerolineae bacterium
CGGTAGGCCGCGATGGTGTTTGGCTGGCAGCGTGCAACTGTCTGCAAGTACTCCAGGTAGCCGGCGATCCCCTCATTGATCCCCATCCTTTCCACCTCTGTACGGGCCTTCCGCATCAAGGGAACCACCGTTGGGATTGGCCTGGGCTTCTGCACGCCCCCATACAGTAATACGGGGGCGCAAACTACATCGCAGCTCTTTGATCATCTGCTCTTGGCCCTGTGAGAGGCGGTTCTGGCCAGACGCAATGAGGTTAGCTAACCACTCCTCAGCTGATTCTCCCTTCTCCTGCAGGGAATTGATGACGGTGGCTATCGAGGGAGCGGCCTGACGGTCTAGCCACTTCTTGGTCTTCTCAAGTGTACGTGAAGGTCGACCTAGCCCCAGTTTGACCTTCTCCGCTTCCTCACAGAACTTCGCCCACCAGGGAGCTAGGGGTGCTCGGTAGAGTTTGGCGTTGTCCTCCAGCGTCCTGAAGTCAATCAGGTTTCGCAGTACGCCGACGGCTAGACAGCCTAGCGCAGCGTCATCCGAAGCGTTGGCAATCGCTTGGGCAACCCGCCGAGCCGCACTCTTCTTGCACTCGATCTCGAAGCGCACCAGATGGCCGGAGAGACCCAGCTTCGCTGCTCGGTTGTAGATGCGCAGATAGGTGCTGCTGGAGCGGCTGCCAATCCATACGCTCTGGGCCTCAGGCCTGTCTTTCTGCGGCTCAAACCAGTGCTCCTGACTGTGCCCCCAGTGTCTATAGCGCGTGGTCAGGTGGCGTCTCTTCAGGTGGTCCACGATGGTAGGGAAGTCGAGGTAACCCTGGTAGTCATCCAGGGCGAGATCGATCCGGGTAGGCTTGGCTCCGCGCTGAAGCTCGCGCCGCAACCATCGCGGCCAGCCGGGGAAGTCGTATTGGCCCTCTACCTGGCGTAGACCCTGGGACGACAGCCGCAGGTGGTGGCCCATGCCGGGATTGCCATCGTGAAGGATGGCGACATACCCGTTTCGCAGGCTGCACCGGTAGCCCTGGCCACCGTGGTCCAGCCTCGCCCAATCACCCTCAAACATCAGTTCCGTCTCTTCGACGGGTACACGGTCAGGATAAGTCACAGAAATCCAGTCGATCGTGAGTTGCGTCATGCTTTGTACCCTCGCAGTGCTGGAGCAGGGGAAACTCCCCCGCCCTCGTAGTGTACATAGACCCTATCCCACTTGTATGATTCGTGCTCCACTGAGCAAGCCGAATCATCTTTCCGAGCGAGCATTGCTGGCTATCCACGCCCCCTCCACACTTGCCGGCGGCGCTCTGTGCCACTCAAGGTTGACGTCTACTACCAACATGCCTGTGCAGCGGAGAATGCACTTGCACACGAGCATCCAGCCTATCTGCTCCTGGAGGTCGGGCCCGCGTTGGCGCTGCCCCAGTGCGACCACCTCCCTGCACGCAGCCTGAAACCTGGCGACCAGCGCGCTGAGCTCGACGAGAGGCAAGGCCACAGCCATAGAAACAGCTGTCTTTCCCCAGTGCAGTACCCTGTCCCAACCCCGGGGCGCATTCGAACAGGGGAAACGGCGCCGCCGAACTGGTAAGGTCCCTTGCCGCGGCAGGAGCTGGGGCCCCGTTCTCCTCCAGCTCGGGAGCCTCGTCTCTCCTCATGTCCTTGAGGGGTATCACCGGATGGCAGTCGTACTTGCCCTCTATGGGCCGCTGGATCGCCATCGTCTCAGGGCTGTTGTCGGCAAGGGCGTGCCTCGGACCAGACCAGGTGTAGCAGCCTCTGACTTGCTCGAAAACCAAGAGGACTTGGGTACCGTCTTGCGCTTGCGCGAGGGTCAGCTCCCGAGTGATGGGGACCCCATGGTTGGCGTCCACCAGAACGTGGCGCTTGTCCCCAAGGTACTCCGCCGCCTCCTGCCTGCCCTTGGGCACGCTGGTGAAGTCGCGCACGCCCCAAGCCGCGTCCGTGTCCCTCTGCGGCATCTGACTGGTGCTGCGCCAAGCCTTGATATCTGTGGCGTCAACGGGGCCCCCCTGTTTGAAGTGGGCATGCTGCGACGTAGAGAGGTCCACGTCCGCCCGAATGGCCTCCTGGAACACAGGACGCCTCTGCAGCTTCCTGCGGCACCGATACAGCGCATCTTCGCCGGGGATCTGGGCGACACTGGCTATCCCGGGGATCTCACGCAGATCGGAGTTGGCCCTTGGGGCAGGGAAGAGGCCGGCGATGGTCGGCGTGCCGTAGAGATGCTGAGCTGGAAGCGCCGCGACCTTGGTCTGTGTGGGATAGGTGTTCCGCCCGGTCCAGTACGCGGGTTCCGTGTCAGCAAGCAGCCGACCCACACGTCGTACTGGCAGCATCGTGCTAAGCACGCCGTGGCGCCGGTCGGCGTGTGTTCGCTGCTGCCTGCCGCTAGTTGTGATCGCCTCTTGTCGTCTCATCAAACATACGTCCGCCCATCCCCGTTGACAAGAGCCAGCCATGTGGTACACTGATCTCGTAGGCTGGTCTTGGCTCTTGCCAAGGCTGGTATCCGGGGCACCTGTTGGCGCAGGTGTCCCGAGTCTACGTATGGGTCCAGAGCAGAAGCGACCAAGAAGGAAGGTTAGAGCTTTGACAGTCGCTCTGACCGTTGCGCTCTAGATCGCGCCCTCGTCCGCCCCTCCGGACGAAGGTTTGGTGTGCCACCCTCGTAGTGCGTACATGCCCCGCTGGACCTTCTCTATGCGGTCGTCACCTCGGACAGCGTTCGCTATCACTGTGCTAGGAGTCTTGGCTGTACTTGCGAATCCTGCTTCCACGACCCGGTGGACAATATCCGCCAAGCGCATCGGGCGTCCCTCTTTCTCCAGGACCCCAACGGCCAAGTCGGATGCTCTCACCCGAACGGCGTGGGGTATGGTCTCCAGAATGGACGCCACAGTGTAACCCGGTGGCCAATACTGCGGCTCGACCAGATCACCTATCAGCCCCGCCCTTGCCAGCCCATCGTCCACAACCCGCGCGAGCCTGTCTATCGCGGCTCTCAGGTCCGCATAGGACTTGAACCCCCTCTGGAGATCGTCTTCCCTTAGGGCAGCAAGGGTTGATTGCATCGTCTGGAGCGTTGCCAGAGCGAGCACTCTGTCCAGTTGCTCCGCGATCTTGGCTAGCCGGCTGACTGGGTCCATTGTGCCGCTCCTTCTGCATGGGGCCGTTCAGCCACTACACATAGAATACCCGCAACACGTGGCATGCAAACATGCTTTTTGAGTGTTTTCCTTGGCGGGCGTGGGTCGACTGGAAACGCCGGTGGAGGAACGCAGCAGGGGGCGGGGCGCAGGAAGAGTGCGGCACCCTCTCGATCCGCCCTGAAGACGCGGCCGCGTTAGCGCTCGCGCGGTGCGAAGGCCTCCCTGCACCTGGCTCAGAGGTCGACGATGAGCGCGTCGAGGTTGGTGAAGCGAAGGGCTATAGCGACCACGACAGGTTCGTCGTCGACTGTATGTGCTCTGACAGCGCCGAGAGGGTACTCCAGACAGGGGGAGGCGCCAACGCACCGCCTACGGTGCGGAGAGCGAGGGCGGTCCCAACCGCCGCAGATTGGAGCCCAAGCAGGAGGTCCGCGTCGGAGAGTGACGCGGGAGCCTCCGAGAGCTGGTCCAGACCCGACTCGTGAAGGGTTTGCTCCTCGATGGGGGCTCCCATCGCAGTGGGCTCGCCCGTGGTGCAACCCGCCGGAGGTCTCCGCAGAGCGAACGCGGAGGCCTCGGCCTCAAGGGTCTCGGGAGGATATCTCTCCAGTCTGTCATGCAGGTCGACGATGGTCTCGGGCGGGGTGGTGCCTTCTCGTCGGCGGACACCCTCGACGAATCCCTACCATTCGCTGTCGGCGAGCAGAACACAGATGTACATGAAGCCCAGCTTCTCAGGCGCGCCGACATACTCCGGATCGAGGGCGGAATCGGACACGCAGCCCCCGCCCTTCCTGGCGGCCCATCCCCCCTTGTGCTGGCAGGTGCCACACTCGACCGAGGGCGTGCGACAGCCGGGGTTGCTCTGCCGTCGCCTCGTCCGGCAATGCCTTCGCCAGCGCCTCACTAGTGCCTGCGGCTCCCGGGGCTTCTCGAAGATCTCCTCTGGCCGCCATCGCTTCCGCGGCATCAGTCTTGCCTCCTTCTGGCCCTCTCGGTGCTGTCGAGCAAGATACCACACCTGGACCCGTCTTCGGGGGCAGGATCAGGGGGCTCAGCCACAAGGAGGGCTACGGGGAAGGGAGTTTGAGAGGAACCCAGGCCAGTGGAGAGGAGGGAGACGGAGGGGAAGACGAGAGGGGAAGGCTCAGGAAGGCGAAGGGGAGCGGATCGTGCCTAGGAACAGCAATGACTGGAGGTAGCAGAGGAACCACACAAGGGTGGGATAGAGAGGAGCAGAGGCAGTCAAAGAGGGGGGAGGATAAGAGCGAAGAGAAAGGGGAGACCACCCAGGGGCAGAGGGGAGGCCCAGGGAGAGTACGAGTAGCGGCCTGGACTGGGAGAGGAACTATGCCAGAGGGACTATAGAGAGCAGACGCAGGCGCAGAGGGAGGGAGAAGGACAGTAAGAGCAGAGGAGAAGGAGGAGGCCACCAAGGGGATAGGGGCAGGAGAACTCAGCAGGAAGGAAGGCTACGCCGGAGGGAGCTAGAGAGGAGCCCAGGCACGTGGAGAAGGGGGGAGAAGGAGGGTAAGGCCAGAGGAGAAGACCGAGGGATATGAGGATAGACTGGGACGTGGATAAGGAGGCAGTGACGACTACAGGCAGCGGAAGCGCTGATCAGGAAAGGGGTATGGACAGTCAGAGGCTGGTGGAGAGGAGAGGGAAGGAGGGCAAGACCGAAGGATAAGGCGCAAGACCGCAGAGGGTAGAGGGGGAGGTAGATAGACAAAGCAGAGCTGCCGCTAGGGGGAAGCTCTGCCGGAGCGCCTATCCCAGGGGGCACGTGTTGCAGCGTGCCGCGCCTCGTTGATGGTAAGGGAGTGTCTGCTACACCCCGCCTTATTGGCCGTAAGGCAGTGTCTAGCGCGTAGGGGCTGTACCCATCTGCACGACCACTTGCTATGCCTGGCCCTGGGGCTCACAGACACCACAAGGGTAGCATGACAACCGGCACCACGGAGTAAGGAAGGGTCGCCAAGAGGAAGAGGCGAGGCGTAGAGAGGATAGGAGCAGCAGGCCCCACCGGGAGAAGAGTTGTACGGGGGGCCACCGAAGAGCAGAGGCAGGCGGAGAACCGGGGTAAGAGAGGGTCAGAATAGGGGATAGCACGGCAGAACCGCGCAGGATAAGGCGGGAGGTACACAGGAGAAGTACCGCTACTACCTGCGCCAAGCCCCAGTGGGCTCCCCATCTCCAGGACGGCATGCGCTGGGGCGTACACCGCCTTATGTATAGTAAGGCGGCCTCCCTCCACACAGGGGCGATAGCCTTCTGAGCGGTCACTCGCTGTGCCCGGCCCTGGGGCTGCCGCGACCACAGGTCTAGAGTGACAGCTGCTACTGCTTCCAGGGCAAGCCATTGACTGCCCCCTCGCGTACGGTGGGCTGGCTCTGCTCTGAGATGGTCGGGGAGAGAAGAAGCGCCACCGGGAGGAATAGATGGGAAAGTATCCTCGAACCGGAGCGCCAGGAGAAAGTAGATCGGCTGATGGAGGCCAGAGAAAAAGGAGCAGAGTTGTCGGGCAGGAGGGGCGAACTGGGGAAGCAACCCCTGAGTAGCTAGGAGCGCCGAAAACCACGAGCCCCAAGTCGCCCATGACACCAGCCGAGAAGCCTGAGAGGGCAGGCCGCAAGCGAAGGCCCCTCCCTGGAGGCCATACTCCCCGAGTAGACAGGAT
>CAYRNM010000187.1:0-5841 GCA_964425465.1 uncultured Anaerolineae bacterium
GTGCTGGACGACATCTGCGTGGGGCGGGCCTCGGCGGTCTTCGAGCTGAGCAAAGTCAATCGCCACCTGGGCTGGACAGAACTCTTTCGCCACAGCCTCAACATCGGCCGGGACCACATCGCGGCCACGGTCAACACACTGCTTCTGGCCTACGTGGGGGCCTCGCTGCCCTTGATGCTGGTCTTCACCATCTGCCAGGAGCCCTTCGGGCAGCGGATCAACCGCGAGCCCATCGCCGAGGAGATCGTACGAACGCTGGCAGGAAGCATCGGGGTGGTCCTGGCCGTGCCCATCACCGGCCTGATCGCCAGCCTGCTGGCCCGCTGGATGGTCCGAAGAAAGCTGGTGTAAGCGGCTTGGTATGGATTGTTGCCAAGAGTAGTCCCCATACACAACAAGGGGGCATCAGCTTGAGGGTTGAGCCAACGATGGTTCGTTCAACATCTTTGAACCACACTCCTGATTGGCGGCAGCCCCTGCGGAATCGAGGCTCCTAGCTACTAGACATGCGATTTGACATTCCGGGAAAACGGAGTATAATTAGGTTAGCCTTAAATATACCTAGCCGAAAGATAAGGCTCTCGCAAGTATGACAGTTGATCCCTCCCTCCTGACGGAAAGCGTTCAGACGTATCTGGTCAATATACTACGGCTGAGGGAAGAAGGGCAGCCAATCCCCCTTTCGCGGCTGGCGGCTGCTCTGGATATCTCCCCCATCTCTGTGAACCAGATGTGTCGCAGGCTTCAGGATGAGGGGCTGTTGACGTATATCCCCTACAAAGGGGCTTCTCTTGCTCCGGAGGGGGAGAGGCTGGCTGCTCGCATCCTGCGGCGCCATCGGCTGTGGGAAGTCTTCTTGGCGGAGAGGCTGCAGATGACATGGGATGAGGCCCATGAGGCTGCCAGCCAATTAGAGCATAGCACACCGGATGAAGTCATCGATCGGCTGGATGTCTTCCTGGGCCATCCTCGGATAAACCCACAAGGTGATCCTATTCCCCCCAGTTCTGGCGTGATCTCCTCGGTTCTGCTCCGCCCTCTGGTCGAGCTCGAGGCGGGGCAAAGAGGGTATTTTGTCCGATGTACAGCAGATGAGGCCGCCTGTGCGTTCTTGGCCGGCCAGGGGTTGCGCCCCGGTGCTTCCTTCCGGCTAATGGCCGTGGCACAGGAGAGCCTGCTGGTTGAGGTGGATGGACGACAGGTGGCGTTAAGTCGTTCCCTGGCAGGTGCACTTCAGGTGAATCCAGATGGGCAACAGGCCGGTGAGGGATTGCCCCCGTCTGCGGAGGCAGCGGCGGAGGAAGAGGGTACAGGTCCAGGCCCTATCCAGCTACCCCTGGGTCAGCTGGGCATCGGGCAGCGAGCCATTATCATCAAGGTGAGGGGCAACCCTCGCCTGCGAAATCGGCTCCTGGAGATGGGAATGGTGCCCGGCGAACTGATAACTGTGGAGCGGATGGCTCCTTTGGGAGACCCGGTGGAGTTCACGGTCAAGGGATATCGCCTCTCATTACGTAAGAAGGAAGCCGCTCAGATTCTGGTAGAGTTGGAACACGAGGGTTGATGAGACAACGCCTCTCGCCGTAATTTTTTTCGTTCTGCTTATTGCAAATGCGTTGCGATTCCAATATCAACATGATGACCTCCTCCTGCATGGGTGAAGTGCCGACCTGTCCCGCGAATATGCAGGCCGAGGTTGTTGGGACACATAACCGGTATACTTCAGGCCTATGGGTACGCGTGATCGAGAAGGAGCCCAACTCAAGAGAATCCTGCGGCGGGCTGGAAAGCGCATCACTCCGCAGCGCCTGGTTATCCTGGAGGCGATCCGCGACGGACAAGGACACCTCGATGCTGACGAGATTCATCGCAGGGCCAGGCGAAAGGCCCCCAACCTGAGCCTCTCCACCGTTTACCGAACCATCAATGTGCTTAAAGAGGTTGGGATGATCGAGGAACTACGCCTAAATGGAGAGCCCCGCCGCTACAAATTGCGGGACGAGAAAGAGCATTACCATACTTATCTGTCAGGGTTGTGGCACGGTGGTCGGGTTCGACTGTCCCTTCCTCCAGGAATTCCTGAGCCAATCGGGGCAGGCATGGGGGTTCGAGATCACAGGGGTTGACCTGCACCTGGTAGGCTATTGCGCCGAATGTAAAGGAGATGGGCGTCAATAAAGCCATAGCTGTATCCAAAGCGCTTTTGGCTGATTTTCTTGCTTTCCGCGATGCAGCGGTGTACCTTGGCGTTATCATCATCACTCATTGGAATGAAGGGTTGAAACCACGGTCACAGGAGGGAGGTGATGCAGAGGACAAAGAAGCCAGGATGTAGAGGAGACATTGCCCTTCAGGAGATGGTCCTGCACATTAGAAGAAAACAACGGGAAGGAGATACGAGAGTGACTACCAAAACTTTGAACCAACTCAAGCCCGGTGATCGGGCGACCATCGTCAAAGTGGGTGGCGAGGGGCCGGTGCGACGCCGCATCCTCGATATGGGCGTAGTAAGCGGGGCCGAGATCGAGGTCGTGCGCGTGGCCCCCCTGGGCGATCCGGTTGAGTTCCTGATCAAGGGATACAACCTCTCGCTGCGCAAAAGCGAGGCCCAGCACATACAGGTTAAGGTCTAGTGGGAAGGAGTGCATATGATGCCTCTTACCATGGCTCCTTCTGGCGTGGATCTCAAACTGGTTGCCATCTATGGCGGACGGGGCATCCGCCAGCGTCTGGCGGACCTGGGCCTGACGCCGGGCACGATCTTGCGCGTGATGCAGGCGGACTCCTGGGGCCCGCTCATCGTGGCCTTCAAGGACGACACCCGGCTGGCGCTGGGCCGCGGCATGGCGCACAAGATGATGGTGGAGCCATTGTAGTAGGTAGAAACATGAGAACAGATGGGAGGATCAAATGGCAAAGGAATTCATAATTGCTCTGGCGGGTAATCCCAATTCCGGCAAGAGCACGGTATTTAACGCCCTCACCGGTGCCCGCCAGCACGTCGGTAACTGGCCGGGCAAGACCGTTGAGAAGAAAGAGGGCATTTGCAAGCGCAACGGTGACGAGATCCAGGTGGTAGACCTGCCTGGCACCTACAGCCTGACGGCCTACTCCCTGGAGGAGGTCATCGCCCGGGACTACATCCTAGAGGAGAAATCCGACGTGGTGATCGACGTGGTGGACGCCGCCAACCTGGAGCGGAACCTCTATCTGGCGGTTCAGCTCCTGGAACTAGGCGCCAATCTCGTCATCGCCCTCAATATGAGCGACATCGCCGACTCGCGGGGCCTGCGCATTGACGCAGAGAAGCTATCCCAGGGGCTGAGCGGGACGCCGGTGGTGCGCACGGTCGCCAACAGGGGAGAGGGCATTGACGACTTGCTGCAGGCGGCCATCCGGGTAGCCGGCGCTCAATGACAAATGACCCAATCTCGAAGGAGGACAAATATGACAACCCATGAACTCGCTTACACTAGGGGCGTTTCCCTCGTTGACTACGGACGCGAAGTCGAGGAGGAGATCGCCCGTTTGCAGGAGGTCATCGAGAAGGTGCCAGCGCTCTCAAGGCGCTATCCCTCTCGCTGGCTGGCCGTCAAGTTGTTGGAGCAGGATCCTGAGATCGTCTCCCAGTTGGAGGCTTCGGTGACGGGCGGCAAGACGATCCTCGATCAGACCCGCAGGAGCGTGGCGCACCTGCGAAACGTCTACGGCGACGACGTAGACACCATCATCGCCGACCGCCGCTATGGTTTCATCAGCGGCCTGGTGCGGGAGGTTGTGCGTCGCCCGGCCGTGGAGCGGGTGACCCTGTCGGATCGAATCGACAAGATCGTTACCAGCCGGGTCCTGGGCATCCCCATCTTCCTGGTCGCCATGTGGGTCATCTTCCAGATGACGGCCAACGTCTCCGCTTTTTACCTGGACTGGGTGGACGGCGTCATCGGCGGGCCCATCACCCGCTGGGTGGTAGCCATCCTCAACCTCACCGGCCTGGGCTCCACCTGGTTCGAGTCCCTGATGGTGGACGGCGTCATCGCTGGCGTGGGGGGGGTGCTGGTCTTTGTGCCGGTGCTGCTCTTCCTCTACTTCTTCCTGGCCCTGCTGGAGGATTCGGGCTACATGGCCCGCGCGGCCTTCGTGATGGACCGGCTGATGCACACACTGGGCCTTCACGGCAAGTCCTTCATGCCCATGCTCATCGGCTTCGGCTGCACCGTGCCAGCCATCTACGCCACGCGGACGCTGGAGAACGAGGACGACCGTAAGCTCACCAGCTTCCTGGTGCCGATGATGAGCTGTGGGGCGCGGCTGCCGGTCTACGCCGTCTTCGCCGCCGCCTTCTTCCCCGAAAACCCCGGACGCTTTGTCTTCGCCCTGTACCTGACGGGGATCCTCTTCGCCATCGTCACCGGCGTGGTCTTCAAGCGCACGCTCTATAAGGGCAAGCCACCGGCGCCCTTCGTCTTGGAACTCCCGCCCTACCGCCTGCCCACGGTGAAGGGCGTCCTGATCCACATGTGGGAGCGTTCCTCGTTCTTTCTACGCAAGGCGACGACTATCATCATGGCCGTCTCCGTCATCCTCTGGTTCCTGATGAATATCCCCTGGGGGGTGGAGAACCCGGGGGACAGCCTGTTCGGGAAGGCCAGCGCAGCCATCGCCCCGGTCCTGACCCCGGCCGGCTTCGGCAACTGGGAGGCAGCCGGGTCGCTGGTAACTGGCTTCGTGGCCAAGGAGGTGGTGGTCGGCACCATGAGCCAGATCTACGTCGGGGGTGCTGAGGAGGAGGAAGCGGCAGAGCCGACGACCTTCCTCCAGGATCTGGGGGAGATCGTGGTGGGCTTCTGGGACGCCACCGTGGACACGGTGAAAGAAACCATCAGCCTCATCCCCGGCGTGAACCTGATGGGTAAGGAGGAAGAGGAGGAAGACACGGCGTTGATCGAGGCCTTGCAGGAGGACTTCACGCCCCTGCAGGCGGTGGCCTTCTGCGTCTTTGTCCTGCTCTACATCCCCTGCATGGTGGCCGTTGCCGCCTTCCGCAGCGAATACGGCACCAAGTGGGCGCTCTTCAACGCCGCCTACCTCACGGCTCTGGGCTGGATCGTCTCCACGCTTATCTATCAGATCGGGGGGCTGCTGGGGTTCTGAGGGGGGGCCGGAAACGCTTTTCGGGCGGGGTCACAGGTTGGCCCCGCCCGAATGCTGTCTAAGGAGGGCCTAATGAAACTTACAACCGCAGAAAAGTTGCTGATCCGTAGTCCACTGAGGGCCTATATGTTGCGAAGGCTTGAGGCTCCAAGGGTTCTTTCCGATCTTGGCATTGGTGAGAGAAGCGTATGCCTGGACATTGGATGTGGAAGTGGTATAGGTGCCCTCTTGATTAACCAGTACCTCAATTGTGAGAAAGTGGTGGGCATAGACATTGACCCAGGTATGGTCACCGCAGCCGAAGAATACGTGTCACATCCACCGAAGTGGGCCCGGAACATAAGAACCGACAATATCGAGTTCCTTTGTGAGGACGCAACCAGGTCTACCTTTCCAGATTGTTACTTTGACGCTGTTTTCCTATTCGGCGTCCTTCATCACATAAAGGGGTGGAAGAAATTAATCTCAGAAGTTTACCGCATGCTGAAAGTGGGGGGCGTATTCTCCTTTTTCTGAAGAAACCTTGCTGCCTGATTTTCTCTCCCGTTTTGGGAGACGTGGACTTTACGTAGCCTACGAACTTTTTGGGGGCACGCCAATCAGTGAGGGGGAATTGAAGGCCACTTTGGAGAAGAGGGTAGCATTACACAATAGCGTGGAGTGGTTGGTTGGGGAATCTGAGGCGCAAAA
>CAYRNM010000188.1:0-5821 GCA_964425465.1 uncultured Anaerolineae bacterium
CAGATTGCTTTCACGACGAAGGCCCCACCCTCCCCCAACCCCTCCCTCAGAGGGAGGGGAAGTGCTCTGCAGCCTCGGGCTGAAAGGCAGCTTGGTACACCTGGGCCAGGGGCACGCCCGCTTCGCGGGCCAGGCGAGCGCAGTCCTCATATTCCGGCGAGCGGGCGACCACCTTCCCATCCAGGATCTTCTCCTTCAGCCGCACCTCTCCCCAGGGCGTTTCCACCCTTCGCGTGCGCCGCCCCGCCTTGCACCGCTGGCAGACCGTGTAGCGCACCCCCAGGGTGGAGGTCTCCCGCAATAGCAGTTCGCTCAGCGCCGGGACGAGGTCGGGCGTGGTCAGTAGGGAGAACTTGACCCCCGGACGGTTCTTCTTCATCTGGATGGGGGTGAACCAGGCATCCAGCGCACCGGCGGCCAGGCACTGCTCCAGAGCGTACCCCAATATCTCCCCCGTGATGTCATCCAGGTTGCACTCCAGCAGCACCACCTCATCCCGCTCCTCAACAGGTAGGGGTGCATTGCGATGCGCCCCTACGCCCAGCCAGATCCGCACTGCGTTGGGCCAGTCGAGCTCCTTGGTGCCAAACCCATATCCCACCGCCTCAATGGTCATAGGCGGATGGCGGAATACCGCCAGCTCGGCCAGCAGCGCCGCCGCCGTAGGGGTGAGGAGTTCCGTTTCGGCCTGCGGATGCCGACGGATAGGCGCTCTTGCCTCCGCCAGGATCTCCAGCGTTGCGGGAGCCGGGGCGGGCAGCAGGCCGTGCCCGGTGTGGACCGTGCCGCCCCCCAGTGTCAGCGGCGAGCTATAGAGGGCTTCCACATGCAGCACTTCCAGTCCGACCACGAAACTCACCACATCCACGATGGAGTCCACCGCGCCCACCTCGTGGAAGTGCACCTCATCCACAGAGGTGCCGTGCACCCTGGCCTCAGCGCAGGCCAGGCGGCGGAAGACGGCCAGGGAGCGCGCTTTCACCTCTGGAGAGAGCGTGCTCCCCTCGACCAGGGCCTCGATGTCGGCCAGGTGGCGGTGGTCGTGGTGGCGGTGTTGCAGCAACGCGCTGAACTTGGTGCCTCTGAGCCCATGGCGCACCTGGGCTTCCAATGAGAGTTCATAGCCCTGCAGGGGCAACTTGGCCAGCTCCCTCCGCAGGGCCTCCAAATCCAGCCCTACATCCAGCAGCGCGCCCACCAGCATATTGCCCGAGGCCCCGGAGAAGCAATCTACGTAGGCGATCCTCACTGCTAATCCTCCCTGCCCCTGCGGAAGCGGGCGGCGCGGTTGGCAATCATCCCCGCTATGGCCCCGGCGCCGATGCCATTGTCAATGTTGACCACCGCCAGCCCAGGCGAGCAGGTCTGCAACATCCCGTATAGGGCGGCGATCCCCTGTCCGCCCAGGCCGTAGCCCACAGAGGTGGGCAGGCCAATGACCGGCACCGGCACCAGTCCTGACACCACGGAGGGCAGAGCGCCATCCATGCCCGCGGCTACGATGATCACATCCACATCCACCTGGGTCACCAGGTGCTCCAGGGGCTGGAAGAGGCGGTGCAGGCCGGCCACGCCCACGTCGTAGACGGGGTATGCCTCGCAGCCCATCTCGCGGGCCATGAGCATTGCCTCCTCGGCGGCAGGGATGTCGGAGGTGCCCGCGGAGATGAGCCCCACCCGGCCGCCGGTGGGTTTGGGGCGGCCTGCGGGCCGACGCAGCACAGCGGCCCGGGCGTGTTCATACCACTCCAGCTCGATCTCCCCTTCGGCCACCTGGCGCAGATGGGCCTCCAGTTCCGGCGAGACCCGGCTCAGGATGGCCCGCCCATTCTTAGCCAGGTGGTGGTGGGCGATGCGCATGGCCTGTTCGATGTCCTTCGATGTGGCCAGGATCACCTCTGGCACCCCCTTGCGCTCCTCGCGGCTGAGGTCGGGCCGCGCCAGGGGGCTGCTGGTGAGGGCATCCGTTTCATACACGGTCCAGCACCTCATCCATGCTTCCGGAGCGGAACCCGGCCAGGTCGAGGGTCACGTACTGGTAGCCCAGTTGTCGGAGCTTCTCCACGATGCGCTGCCGGTTTTCCTCCCGTGTTAACCGTTCGATGTGCCGAGGTTCCACCTCGATGCGAGCGATGGGTCCGTGGTCCCGCACGCGCAACTGGCGCAGGTTGAAGACATCGCGCAGGAACCCTTCCGCAGCTCCAATGCGCTGCAGGGCCTGTGAAGTGATGGGTGTGCCGTAGGGAATGCGCGAGGCCAGGCAGGCCATAGAGGGCTTATCCCAGGTGGGCAAGCCTCGCTCCTTGGACAGTCCTCGGATCTCGGCTTTGGTCAGGCCCGCCTCCAGCAAGGGGGAGTGGATACCCATCTCCTGTGCGGCACGTATGCCGGGGCGATGGTCTCCCAGATCATCCGCTGTAGCGCCCAGCACCACGCTGCGCAGCCCTTCCTCGCGGGCTACCTTCTGCAGCTCCTGCAACAGTCCACGTTTGCAGTAATAGCAGCGGTCGAGCGTGTTGGCTACGAAGCGGGGGTCA
This sequence comes from uncultured Anaerolineae bacterium, assembly GCA_964425465.1. GTDB lineage: Bacteria > Chloroflexota > Anaerolineae > JAYEMR01 > JAYEMR01 > JAYEMR01. Next base: position 2,538 of record CAYRNM010000188.1, read on the forward strand.
TCCATCTCCTGGGAGGTGATGAGCCGGTGGCGGGCTCCCAGCCTGCGGGCCAGTTCCCGGGCCTCCTCCCGTTCCCACTCGGTGTAGCTTTCCGAGTTGGCGGTGACAGCCAGCACCCGCTCCGGGCCGAGGATGTCTAGGGCGGCGGCCAGCAGATAGGTGCTATCCACACCCCCGGAGAAGGCGACCACGACCGATTCCAGATGGGTGAGGAGCTCGCGCAGGCGAGCCAGTTTCTCACACAAGCTATCAGCCATCAGCTATCTTGCCCTACGACCCTTGAGGACGCGGATGGTTCGGGTGATCCAGAAGAGGTTCCAGGCCGCCATGAAGATGCCGGCCAGTGCCACCTTGGTTGTATCCACGATGGGGATCACTTGGGTCTCCTCGTCGGTCACCTCCACCACGGCGATAGGGGTAGCCACGCCACCACCGCCCCCGCCACCCCCTGCACCGGTGGCCTCAACCTGGCCTTCCTCTTCGCCGGGCTTCTCTCCCTCGCCGAAGCCCAGCCCCAGGCCATAGGCCACCCGGGCCACAGGGATGATGGTCTTTTCGCCAATGGTCTGCAGCTCGCCGAAGGTGGCCTTCACATTGGCCTTCTGGTATATCTGTTCCAAGAAGTCGAAAAAGCGGTTCAGTTCCATCTCAGTCTCCTTTTCTTTCAGCCGAAAATGAGTGGCTGAGCATCTGCACCAAGACAGAGAGCAGGGCCACTGCCAGCCCCACGATGGCCATGCTCAGCAGGGCCTGTGCTGTCCGGTCGGGGATGGGGATGCGTTGCTTTCGCTCGCCGCACTCCTCAATCACCGCCCTGGGGATCAGCAGCCCCCAGGCCCATCCCCATCCCCCCCAACCTCGCTTTGTCACCTTCCCCTGGCGTCGGCCCAGGGTGACGAGCTGCGCCTGGGGAGTCAGTGTCGTCTCCCCGATAATGATCGGCTCACCCTCCAGGGTTCGGATGTGCAAGGGGGCATTGTTAGCCATGTGCTTCCCTCCCTTCTCTTTCGCCTATTTCTTCTCCATAAGTTCCCAACTGCGATGGACGGCGAACTCCACGCAAGGCCAGCAGATGGTGCTGTGCGCCTGCCGGGCCTGATAGCTTTCCCGCCAACGGGGGTCGTCGGGGTTCAGGCCTACCAATTCACAACACAACGCCGTGCCGAAGGTCCGCTCAAAGTCGTGCACCAGTTGGGCCGCCAGCTTGTAGCTCTCGTCGCGGGTCAAGCAGGCCGCGCCCAGGGCCAGCAGTGCGCCGGAGAGGGCGCCGCAGGTCAGTAAGTGTTCTGGGCATGGGTGTTCTTTCACTCCTGCTCACGCAGTGGGAGAGTCAACAAGTAACGAGTGGATAGGGCAACGAGGGGGCTGAACCCTTGTTGACCCGGTGCCTTGTTGACTCGTTACCCCTCAATCTCCCAATTGCTCTTCCAGCAGCTCCAGGTGTCGTCTGTGCTGCGGGCGATCACTTCCGACCACTGCCCCAGTTCCAGGATGAGGTATAGCCGCTCCACCCCTTTCATCTCCTCGTAACCCCGCAGAGGGCCGAACCAACCCGGCAGCGGCAATGCGGTGGGCACATCCTGAGGAGACTGGAAATCCAGCACCATGCCGGAGCTGGCCTCCATCCACTCCAGGATCTGCTGCTCATCGGGGGTGCAGTAGAACCGCACGCAGGAGGCCATGGCGATGCATAGGGCCTCCCCGGCGGTGGATTCAAAGGCCGCGTCCTGGGGGCCGAGAGTACTGTTTTCCCCCGCTGGCCGATACACCTTCACTCGAGCCACCTGCTCCAGCAGGCTGGGCAAGGCGGCCTCTATGCGCGCCCGAGGGGGATCGCTGGTCATCTGACAGCCAGCGAGGCAGCCGAGGAGCAGGAGGAGTGCTAGCCAGTGCCGCCCCCTCACAGTTGCCATTTCCTTCGCCTCAATTGCCGGGGCCTGTACCCCTGGCGGGCCCAGTGGACCAAGAGCTCCTCAACTAGGGCCTCCTCATCAGCCCGGCTCTCCACTTGACCGTCCAGCCGGGCCGCGCGTAGTACCTCTAACAGGTTGCCGAAGAGCGGACCGGGCTCCAACCCCATCTCCTTCAGATCCTCCCCAGTCAGCAGAGGCTGAACCTCTCGATAGGTGCGCTCGTAGGATTCGATCTGTTCGCGCGCCAGGGGCGAGTCGGTAGCCACCCACAGCACGAAGAGCGCTTCGTGGGAGGCGGGCTCCAGCCAGCTCACCAGCGTGCTGGACCTCTGTCGCTCCTTTTCCAGGAAGGGCAAGTACTGACGCAGCCCGTAGACCTGGCGCAGGAGTTCTGCCTCGCGGCTGACGATCTTCAGCCGGGACATAAAGGCTCGCAGTTCGTCTCCGCTCAGCCGAAAGGTCAGCAGGGCCAGATACCAGGCCGGATCAGGGGCTTCCCTGGCCTCTCCCGGCAGGGGCCAGCCTCTCTCGCGCAGCACCCTCTGCATCCGACAGAAGCGCGCCCGAAGCCAGCAATCGCACTCCAGGTGGGGGTGAAGTTGCTGCAGGATGCCCAGCTCTTTCAGCCGGTAGATGATGTCGCAGGGGCGCTCCTCCTGCAGGATCAGGTAGAACTCCTGGCGGATGCGCTCGGCGGTAGTGTGATCCAGCAGGTCCAGCGCATTTCGCAAGAGCTCCTCCGTCCGCTCCTCGATGCAGAAGCCCAGCCGCTGCTCCAGCCGCACCGCCCTCAGGATGCGGGTGGGGTCCTCCACGAAGCTCAGGCTGTGCAACACCCGGATGTAGCCCTCCTTCAGGTCCCGCTCCCCGCCGTAGAAATCGAGCAGCTCCCCCCAGCGGGCGGGGGTGAGGTCAATGGCCAGGGTGTTGATGGTGAAATCGCGGCGGTGCAGGTCCTGGCGAATGGAGCTGCGCTCCACCTGGGGCAGGGCGGTAGGACGCTCGTAGAACTCCGTGCGGGCAGTGACGAAATCAAGGGCAGATGGCAGATGGCAGATGGCAGATGGCTGGTCGGCCATTTGCCATTGGCTATCGGCTATCAGCCATGTGGCGGTGCCGAAGCGGGCGTGGCCGCGCACCCGACCGCCGTGCTTCTCGGCCAGCCTCCAGGCCAGGCGGATGGCATCCCCCTCCACCACCAGGTCCAGGTCGAGGGTGGGCGCTCCCAGCAGGAGGTCGCGGACGAAGCCCCCCACCACGTAGAGGGCCCCTTCCATCTCTTGGGCCGTCTGGCTGACCTCCCGCAGCAGCTTCAAAAGCGAGGGGGGCAGGGCACTTTCCATGCGGGCGGCGATCTCCTGGGCCCGGGAG
>CAYRNM010000189.1:0-5782 GCA_964425465.1 uncultured Anaerolineae bacterium
CTACCTCCCCACAGTACTCGTGGCCGAAGATCATGGGCGGCTTCACGCGCGCCTGGGCGTAGTCCGTCCACTCGTTGATGTGGATGTCCGTGCCGCAGATGGCCGCCGCCTTCACCCTCACCAGCAGATCGCGGGGGCCGATCTCCGGCACATCCACCTCTACCAGTTCGGCCCCCGGCGCGGGCTCCCTCTTCATCACCGCTCGCATCTTTCCCCCTCCTTCCCTCGTTCCTCATTGACTCGTTACCCGTTGCCTCACCTCGCCGTCCACCCCCCATCCACATACAGGATCTGGCCGGTGATGTAGGCCGAGGCGTCGGAGGCCAGGAAAACCACCGCACCTCCCAGCTCCTCTGGTACGCCAGGGCGCTCCATGGGGATGCGGGAGCGGATGTACTCCCGGAACTTGGGATCTTGAAACAAGGGCTCGGTCATGGCGGTGCGGTAGTAGCCGGGGGCCACTCCGTTGACCCGCACGCCGTAGGGCGCCCACTCGGAGGCCAACCCTTTGGTGAGCTGGCCCACGCCCCCTTTGGAGGTACCGTAAGGGATGATGTTGGGGAAGCCGAAGGTCGTGGTCAAGGAGGCCACGGTGATGATGCTCCCGCTTCTCTGTTCGATCATGACCCGCCCCGCCGCCTGGCAGGTGAAGAAGGCACCTTTGAGATTCACTGCCATCACCCGATCCCAGTCCGCCTCGGTGAAATCGAGGGCCGGGCCGCGGATGTTGATCCCGGCGGCGGGGATGAGGATGTCGAGCCGGCCGAAGTGGTCCACTGTACGGCGGACCAGGGCCTTGATCTGTGAGACCTGGGTCACATCGGTGGACACGGCCAGAGCTTCCCGACCCAGGGCACGCATCTCCTTCGCCGTCTGCTCCAGCTCCTCCACACCCCGCGCCGCCAGGGCCACCTCCGCTCCTGCCTGAGCCAGCGCCAGAGCCATGGCCTTTCCCAGCCCCCGGCTGGCGCCGGTGACGAGGGCCACTTTGCCCGTGAGGTCGAAAGCTTGCAGGGTCATAGCCTCTCCTTTTGCAGTGGATAAGTCCCCAACTCCTCCACCAGCTCCGTCACCCGCTGGATGCGCTCCAGTGAGGAGTCGGTGGGCACGTTGTCGCCGGTGCCCAGGATGAAATGGTCGCCGGGCGCAGCCTCATCCAGCACCTGGCGCACGTGGGCCTCGAACTCCTCTTCCGGCACGGAGACCGACATCAGGGTGGAGGCGATGCCACCCCAGATGGTGATGCAGTTGCCCCACAGGGCGCGGGCCTTGGCCACGCCGATGTGGGTCATGGGGGGTGGGGTGAAGGCCTCGGCGATGTCGAAGCCGGACTCCAAGATCAGCTCCATCAGCCCGTCGTTGTGGCCATCGGTGTGGGTGCAGACCACCTTCCCCGCCGCATGAAGCGCACCCGTGAAGTGCTGGAACCAGTCCAGGAAGTACTTTTCGTAGATGGGCGGTGGGGTGAGTTGGGCGTCGTAGTTGCCGTCGTGACGGATGATCTGGGCCGGCGATTCGACAGCGAACCGAAGGATCTGATCCCCCTGTTCGGTGAGCGCTTCCAGCAGTTCCTCGATCTGGTGAGGATGATCGCACAGCTCGTAGTAGAAATTCTGATAGCCGGTGAACTCGCGCATGATGCGATGGGCCGGACAATCGCCCGCCTCGGCCATAGCCACCCCATCCTCGCCGATGGAGTCCTCGTAGGCCAGGAACGCCTTGGGGGTGGGAGTGAGCCGGGTGTGCTCCACCATGAAGAGCACTGATCCGTAGTCCTCGCGCCGCTCGATCAGGTGGCCCAGCTCCCGTCCGCGCACCCCCTGCTGCTCCAGGTCGGGGGTGATGAGGAAGCGGGTGGACACGGTGCCCACCGGCGTTTCGTACTCCGTCAGCGTCTCATGGCCCTTGGTGCGCACCCGCACCTCGACGCCGCACAGCTCGCTGCGGTAGAGGGGCCCTCGGTTGCCCTTGATGCCCATCCCCAGCTCGCGGGTGATGTCGAAGAAGGAACAGTCCCGATATCTTTCCGGCAGCCGGCCATCGCGTTTAGCCGCCTCGTACCACAGCTCCCAGCGCGGGATCCAGGGGATGCGGTCCATGGGCTCCCCTCGGATGGCGGCCCAGATACGCTCGCGGTGGGTCATGGCGCACCTCCTATCGGCGTCGGCCCCATACCTGGGGGTTGACCAGTTGGGCCAGACCTGTCGGCCTCTCACCCCCCAGCACAGCTAGCACCCCCTCTGCCGCGCCAATGCCCATGGCCCGCACGCCATCCTCGGTGAAGGAGCCGGTGTGAGGGGTGCAGATGGTGTTGGGAAGGGAGAAGAGGGGATTGTCCATCGCGGGTGGCTCGGGGTCGTAGACGTCAAGCCCCCCTCCGGCGATGGTGCCCTCCTGCAGTGCTTCAATAAGCGCCCTCTCATCCACTATTGGCCCCCGGGCGCAATTGATAAGGTAAGCGGTGGGCTTCATGGCCGCCAGCGTATGGGCGTTGATCATCCCCCGCGTCTCTGGGGTGAGGGGCACGTGGAGGGTGAGGAAATCGGCCCGAGAGATGACCTCCATCAGGTCTTCTTTGAGCTCGACTCCCAGCGCTTCCGTCCTGGCGGAGTCAATGTAGGGGTCATAGGCCAGGACGCGCATCTTCAGCCCCAGTTTACAGATTTCCGCCACCCGCGAGCCGATGCGCCCCAGCCCGATCACCCCTAGCATCTTCCCCTTCAACTCCATGCCTCGCGTCAGCTTGCGCATCCCCCAATCGCCCTGGCGCAGGGCCCGATCGCCGTCGAATATCCGTGCCGCCAGGTTCATGATCAGCGCCACGGTGTGTTCGGCGGTGGATTCGGTGGGCGCATCGGGGGTGTTGACCACGCAGATGCCCCGCTCAGTGGCGGCTGAGAGGTCAACGTTGTCCACGCCGATGCCGGGCCGGGCCAGGACGCGGAGGTGGGGGAACAGGTCCATCGTCTCGCCCGATAGGTCAAGGGTGGAACCAGCGATGAGGGCCTGGATACCCGACTTGTCCTCCAGGCTGAGGGTCTGGTCGTTGTTCAATGGGCCGAGCACCTCCGCCTCGGCCTTTAACATGGCGACGCCTTCTTCGTGGATGCCAGTGTTGAGCAGTACAGTGAGCATAGTGTCCCTCTCTTTTGGTGTGGTTTTGCCTGTACCTGTGTAAGCGCAGGTGAAGGTTGACATCGAGTGCCCAATGTGGTAAGCTATGCAGGGGAAAGTATACCGTCGAAAGGACGCCTTGTCAACAAACGGTTGAGGAAGAGGGTAACGAGTTAACGGGGCACTGAGTCAACAGGGGCTCATCCCACTCGTTCCTCATCCACTCGTTACTTGTTGTCTCTTCGCTGAGGGAAAGGAAGACATCATGGCTCCGTGGACCATCGTAGGAGGAGGTTCCATCACCTCTGTGCCCGGCTTCCGAGCCGCCGGAGTGCACTGTGGGCTGAAGGCAGGGGATGAATTGGACCTGGCGCTAGTGGTCAGTGAGGTACCCTGCCAGGCGGCGGCGGTCTTCACTGCTAACCGGGTCCAGGCCGCGCCGGTGCTGTGGGATAAGGAGGTGCTCGCCATCAGCCCCGAAGGGGTCCGGGCCGTAGCGATCAACTCCGGCTGTGCCAATGCCTGCACTGGCGAGCAGGGACTGAGGGATGCCCAGCAGATGGTCAGGCAGGTGGCATTGGCCCTCGGCACAGGCCCCCATGGGGTGCTGGTGATGTCCACCGGCGTCATTGGTCAGAGGCTGGATATGGAAAAAATCGGGGCCGGGATCCGAGCGGCGGTGGAGGCACTCTCCACCGAAGGAGGTCATGAGGTGGCCCGGGCTATCATGACCACCGACACCCGGCCTAAAGAGATCGCCGTGCAGGGGGAGATAGCGGGCCGGCGGGTGACCATCGCCGGCATGTGCAAGGGGGCGGGGATGATCCATCCTAATATGGCCACCCTGCTGGGGCTGATCCTCACCGATGCCGCCATCGCCCAACCGCTGCTGCAGCGGGCGCTCCGCCAGGCGGTGGAGGCCAGCTTCAATCGGATCACCGTGGATGGGGACATGAGCACCAATGACACAGTAGCGGTGTTGGCCAGTGGCCTGGCCGGCAACAGGGAAGTGAAGGCCGAGAACGCGCCAGACTACGCGGAGTTCCTAGAAGGACTGACCTTCGTGGCTACCGAGCTGGCCAAAGGGGTCGTGCGCGACGGGGAAGGGGCCACTAAGTTCATCGAGGTCCAGGTGCGGGGCGCACGGACAGAAGCCGAGGCCAGGCAGGCGGCCATGGCCGTCGCCACCTCTAATCTGGTGAAGACGGCCATCTATGGAAAGGACGCCAACTGGGGGCGGGTGATCTGCGCCGTGGGCTACAGCGGCGTGGAGGTGGACATCGAGCGGCTGAGCCTGTGGTTCGATGACCTGCACCTGGTGAAGGATGGTCAGCCCTACAATGTGGATGAGGAGCGGGCATTGGAGATCCTTTCTCAGGATGAGGTTGCCATCACCGTGGATCTGGGGCAGGGAGAGGCCGAGGCCACTGTTTGGACCTGCGACCTGACCCACGATTACGTCACCATCAATGCCCACTACCGGACATGAGTGTCGGATGGCGATTGACTTTCCTGGGGAGGCTCATATAATGGAGTGTAATCTATTGCTGAAAGGAATTGGCCAAAGTGACCCTCTCCAAGGCTGAACGAAGACGCTTGGGTGATTTAGTTGACAGGCTACGGCACGAACTTGAGCAACTCGCTACTGATGAGCAAGACAAACTTGAGTGGTACATTGAGGAGATGCAAAAACGAGCCTCCAAACTTCCTGAGCAGTCACTCCCATTCTTTTATGAGAAGTTGGTGGAGTGCCTTTTCGGCGGAGGTATGAAAGTGCAAACAGTTGATGCTCATTGGCTGGCATTTGAAGAGGCTTTTCGAGAGTTTGACCCAGTAGCTGTATCAACCTGCACTGTCCAGGAACTCTTGCAAGTTCCTGGTATTATCAAGCACGAGGGCAAACTTCGCGGCTGTATCTTGGCGGCCAATTTCTTTCTTGAGATTGAATGCGAGTTTGGCACGTTCTACTCATTCTTGCAGCGATTTGGGATCTCAAGTACACCACCAATTGAACGTTGGAGCATTGTCTGTTTGTTGGCAAATCGGATCCCTTGGGTAGGCACAGCAGTCGCGTGCGATTTTCTCAAGGAGGTGGGACTTACCACGTATGCAAAACCAGATGTCCACGTAAAGCGTGCTCTGTATCGCCACGACCTTACATCCGTAGAGAAAGAGGATGACTTTATCTGTTTCGTAGAGGTAGACAAACTCGCCCAGGCCTCAGGACTCGAAGCAGCTTATGTGGATAGGATATTGTGGGTGCGTGGGCAAAAGTTTGGACGCTGGTAGTGACGCAGTGGATGGCATTACAATATGGCGTGGGTGGCTTCGCCCAAAACCGCTGCTTGAAGGGTAGGAGTGGAACCACTGAATTCACTGATATCACTGATTCCGTGTCGTCATCCCCAGTCCTTCAGTGATTCCAGGGAGCGCAGCGGCCTTCGCCGACGGCGGGGACGTATACGACACAGCACTCTTGAGAGATGCGATGGTGTCTCACAGACCCCTTTTCTTGCTGGGTGGCAGTGCCGCCTTTGAGGTGGTTGCTGAGGAGTTTGTGACAGCTACAATGGAGTTGATCGAAGCAAAGGGGTGAGCGAAAGATGGAAAGCGAGACTATGTTGAAAGGTGTGCAATACCTTGTAGATGGCTCAGGCAAACGCATCGC
>CAYRNM010000190.1:0-5700 GCA_964425465.1 uncultured Anaerolineae bacterium
CCCTGACCCCCATCGGTCAACTGGTGCGGCCTACCCCGACAGCCAACCCAGGGTCTACACAGACACCCACTGCGATGCCGGAGCCTACGGGTACACCGGAACCCACGGCCACCCCAGCCCACATCAATCCCCTCACCGGGCGGGCGGTGGAGGACGCCTCTCGCCTGGAAAGAAGGCCAGCGGCCATCAAAATCTCCAACTCCCCGGCTGTGGTGCGACCTCAGGCGGGACTAAGCCACGCCGATGTGGTGTTCGAGCACGAGGCTGAAGCGCATCTCACCCGCTTCACCGCCATATTCTATGGAGAGGACGCGGAGAAGGTGGGGCCAGTGCGCAGCGCGCGCCTGATTGACCTCGAGATCCCGGCTATGTTCAAGGCCTTCTTCGCCTTCTCCGGGGCCAGCCCCGGCGTTGTGCAGCGTATCCAGAAGAGCGATTTCTCCGACCGGGTGTTGTCGCCTGACCCCAACTGGAATACCGAGGGCTTCAAGCGCATCCCCTATCCCGGTCGGGCTTACGAGCACACCCTGTTCACCGACACCGATACCCTGTGGCAGATCGCCGAGGAGAAAGGGTGGAATAGTCCACAGGATTTGAGGGGCTGGACCTTCGCCACCGATCCACCGGAGGGTGGCCAGTCCGCAACCCGTCTCAAACTGGTCTACCATCCGCAGTATATCTCCACCGAGTACAGCTATGATTCAGAGACGGGGGGTTACCGGCGCTCCATCCTCGGCGAGCCGCACACTGATGAGTTGACAGGGGAGCAACTGGTGGCGGACAACGTGGTGGTGCTGTACGCCAACCACGTGTCCACCGACATCGTGGAGGACATCACTGGCCCTCAGCCCCTCTACTCCATCGAGATCCAGCTCTGGGGCGAGGGGCCGATGCAACTGTTTCGCGACGGACAGATGGTCGAGGGCCGTTGGGTGCGTCCCCATCGTGAGGACCTGGTCCGTTTCGTGGATGGGACGGGGAACCCCATCCCCCTCAAACCGGGCCACACTTGGATTCAGCTTGTGCGCCTCGACTTTGAGGTTGAGGTGGAGGAGTAGAAAGCCCCTGTTCCATCGGCGGAGCGAGGCCATGCGAGGCCAGTAGGGGAAGGTCGGATAGGATACGGGGGGTGCTGCGGTCGGCCACCACCCGCCCTTCATCCAAGAGGATAGTGCGCTCACAGAGGGCCCGCACCATCCCCAGATCGTGAGAGGCGATCACCTTGGTCAGTGGGAGCTGCCGCAACAGTTCAATCAGCTCCCATCGCCCCCGCGGATCGAGGTTGCTGGTTGGCTCGTCGAGCACCAGGACTTCCGGGTCCATGCAGAGGACCGTGGCGATGGCGACCCGCTTCTTCTCCCCCACGCTGAGGTGGTAGGGCGAGCGGGCTTCGGAACCGCTCATTCCCACCTGCTGCAGGGCCTGCTTTACCCGCAGTTTCACCTCTTCCTCGGAGCATCCCAGGTTGAGAGGGCCGAAGGCCACGTCGTCGAAGACAGTGGGGGAGAAGAGCTGATCCTCTGGGTTCTGAAAGACCAGCCCCACCTTGCTCCTGATCCACTGGAGGTGCCTGTCCTCGACGGGCAAGCCGAGAACCCTCACCGCACCATCGTTGCCCCTGAGGAGGCCATTCAAGTGGAGCAGGAGGGTGGATTTACCCGCCCCATTGGGGCCGATGAAGGCCACCCTCTCCCCAGCGCGCACGACGAAGCTGACTCCTCTCAGCGCTTGTTGCCCATCGGGGTAGGTGTAAGACAGCCCCTCGATCTCGATCGCTCTCTCCACATTCACCCTCCGGACTCGCTACTCCCCCATTAAGCTGCCGAGCTCACGGCGACCAGGGCCATCAGGGCCAGGCAGAGGAGAAAGCTGGCAGCAAAGCAGAGGTCGGCAGGACGGAAGCACAGCTCGCTCAGCGTTCGGCTCTCCCCATTGTAGCCTCGGGCCAGCATGGCTCTGTAGACCCTTTCCCCCCGCTCGTAACTGCGGATGAAGAGGGTGCCGATCACACCGCCCACAGCTTTGGCCTGCTGGAGCCACCTCCTGCTGAAGGGGTACGATGCCGCCACAGCCCTGCTCTCCCTGGCCCGCTGCATGCGCATCGCCTCGTCAACCAGCACGAAGAGGTAGCGGTACATGAAGGAAAGAAGCATCACCATCACCCGGGGTACGCCCAACCGCTCCAGCCCCTGCAGCAGTCTGGGGAAGGGGGTTGTGGCGGAGAGGAGGATCAGGCCCAGGGTCGAGAGCCAGGCCTTGGCGAGCGTGCTCCACAGCACGGTCAGCCCATTGTAGGTGATCGTCACCTGCCACTGCCAGAGGTTGTAGCTGTCCACCACCTCCCCGCGCCCGAAGAAGGGGACGAAGGCGGTGATCATGAGGACGAAGGGGAGGATCACGGCTGATCTCTTCAGAGCGTACAGGGGAGGCAGCCAGGCCAGGAGGATCAGGCTGACAATGAGGATAGCGTACAGGATGAAGGCGGGCCATCCGGTGGGTGGGGTCGCCACCACTGCTAGGACGAAAGCCAGTGTGGTCAGGATACGGGTGCGGGGGTCGAGGCGGTGGATGAAGGTGTCCAACTCGCTGTACTGATCAAGGAAAGCGTGTTTCATCGCCTTCTCGCTCGGTCCTCACCCTATCCTATCTCGCCGCCTCAACAGGGCTCCCAATCCATAGCTCAGGCCGAAGAGGATGAGGGTGCCCATCAGGCCCGCCAGGATCGTGGCCAGGGCCTCGTTCCCTACGCCGGGGAACACATAATCGGGGATGACCTCAAAGGCGGGCTTCAGGGCCACATCCATGAACCCCTTGTTCTCGGCTACCCTCTCCAGGCCATCGGGCCAGGGGGAGGCCAGGGGCGAGAGGATAGCCAGCCCCAACGCCATAAGCAGGCCAAGGTGCCACCACTTCAGCTTCATCTTGCTTCCCCCCTACACCTCCTGCAATTCCAGTAGATCCGCCCGCGTGGCGGTCACAAAGCTCAGCGCGGCAGCCGTGATCAGCCCCTCGCCGATGCCGATGAGGGCGTGGACGCCGGCCATCGCTGGCAGGGCCACGCCGAGGGGCGACTTCCCAGAGACAGCCAGCTCTATGGCACAGGCGACAGCGGCCACGAACACCGAGGCCCAGGCCCCGGCGAAGCCGCCAGCTAACCTGCTGGTCCGGCTTTCCCCCATCAGCGCGGTGACCGTCCGATAGAGATAGTACCCCACGAAGCAGGCTACCAGCCCCATGTTGAAGACATTGGCTCCTAGAGCAGTAATGCCGCCATCCTGGAAGATCAGGCACTGGACGATGAGCACGCAGGCCATGATCAGCGTCCCGGCCCAGGGGCCAAGGAGGATGGCTGCCAACGCCCCGCCGATGAGGTGCCCCGATGTGCCCCCTATGACCGGGAAGTTGAGCATCTGGGCGGCGAAGATGAAGGCTCCCATCACCCCCATCAGGGGCACATGCCTCTCACCCAGCTTCTGGTTAGCCCTCTTGATACTATAGCCCACGCCGCTGGCAGAGACCACATAGGTGGCCGCTGCCGTGACCACATTCAAGAAACCATCTGGGATGTGCATTTTCCCTCCTTGTTCTCCATCAGAGCTCGGCTGAGAGATCAGCCCGACAAATGGCACAGCGGCCGAGGATGGTCAGCCGATTCGCCTCAGCCTCAAAACCATGAGCCCTATCCAGACCTTCGGCCAGGGGGAAGAGCTCCTCAGGGTCCAGGTCCAGGATGCTGCCGCAGGAGCGGCAGACCAGATGGGGGTGAGGCGGGTTGACCCCCACCAGCTCGTAGCGGCGTCCGTGAGCTCCCACGTCAATCACATTGACGAACTCCAGCTCCTTAAGCAACTCCAGCGTGCGGTAGAGGGTGGCGATATCCACCCTGGAACTCACTTCTTGGACCTGGCTGTAGATCTCCTCCACCGTGCTGTGGGCTGGCGTGTGGTGCAGGACCTCGAGGATCATCTCCCGCTGAGGGGTGAAGCGAAACCCCCTAGCGCGGAGCGCCTCTGTAAACGCTTTCTCGCAGGACATTCGCCCTCCATCAACTAATTGCTACCATTTGCAATTACATTATACAACAACAACCGCCGATTGTCAAACCAGCGGTTGGGATCAGAGGGTCAAGAGGACGTTGTCTCCATGTGTAACCGTCTCCCTTGCGCAGCTTTTCGCTCAGAGATGATTCATGCTATAATCAGTTGGAGAAGCGGCGAAGGTTATGGATGTGTCGGATGGGGGATTCTCCGGGCACCCGGTTTCTGCTGTTGTGGTTGGAGGCTGGGACGTGGAACCGTTGACATTAGGCCATGGAAGCCACCTGCGCCCCTTTTCAACGCTGCCAATCTGCGCTGGCGCGATGGACGACTGTTGCACATCACGGTCGCACCGCCCGGCCAGTTTCTGATTATGCGGTTGTGAAAGTGCAGGTCAAACCTGATGTTTGAGGTTGACAATAGTGGCTTCAATGCGCAGCCAGCCCCTCGGGCTTGAACCCGTCAGGGCGAAGCCCGCCCTACAAAGATGGGGGTGAGTGGCTATGATGGCTTGGAACGAAGAAACAGAAGACACCACTCGATTGGACTTGGAAGAGCTACGGCAAAAGCTGGTGGGGACCATGGCCCTGGGCCTGGTCGTCGGAGGGAGTGTGGCCTCCTGGCTTGTCCTTCCCGGCCCCCAATTCCGATGGGAGCTTTTCCTGCTATTCTTCTCTCTCCTTCTAGAGGGGCTTCTGGCCTACAAGCTTCGCTGGCAATCCCTTGGGGGAGCTACGGCCCTCATCGTGCTGGGGCCCATTGCCAGCCTCACCATGGCCCTGGCCTTTATGGATGCCCCACCTCTGCCCTATTTCTTCTCCCTGGTGGTGACGGGCGGGGCCATGCTGAGCCCCCCCTTGGGCTTCCTGGCAGCAGGTCTGAGCACCGGCTGCCTGTACGCCCTCCGCACTTTCGATGCTTCTCTTTTCCCTCCTCTAGTGCTCCTCTGGGTGACGGCCTTCATGGGCTGGCTTTCCTCGCGAGGGCTGTATACTGTTCTGGATTGGGCCTGGAGCAGCCAGCAGCGGGCCAATCAGTTGCTCGAAGAGCTTCGCAACCGGCGGGGTGAGCTCAATCGCACCCTGGTCGCTCTCACCGAGGCCAATCGTCGGTTGCAGCGCACGGGTCACGAGCTGGCCGTGGCTCAGCAGCGCGCTGAGGAGGCGCGCCGGTTGAAAGAGCAGTTCGCGGCCAACATCTCCCACGAGCTTCGCACGCCCCTCAATCTCATCCTGGGCTTCAGTGAGATGATGTACCTCTCGCCCGATGTGTATGGGGAGATGGAATGGCCTCCCACACTGCGCCGCGATGCGCACCAGATTTACCGCAGCAGCCGCCAACTGCTCGATCTCATCAACGACGTGCTGGACCTCTCCCGCATTGATGCGGTGGGAATGCCTGTTCACAGGGAGCCTTCTGACCTCAGGGAGATCATCTGCGAGGTCGTGGAGACGGCCAGTGACCTCTTTCGGGGTAAGGATCTCGACCTTCGAGTTGAAATGTCCGCCGAGCTGCCCCTGCTCAACTTCGACCGGACGCGCATCCGTCAGGTGCTCTTGAACCTGCTCAACAACGCTGCCCGTTTCACTGAGCATGGACATATCCTTGTCTCAGCCAAGAGAAACGAGCGGGAGGTCGTGGTTAGCGTGGCCGACACCGGCGT
>CAYRNM010000191.1:0-5692 GCA_964425465.1 uncultured Anaerolineae bacterium
GGTCTGCTCTTGTGGCCCCAGGCGAATCTGGTCCAGAACCCAAAGGTCAGTGTGGTAGAGATGCCGGGGGTCAAGGGTGAGGATGCGCAGTTGGAGTTTGGTGACCGCAATATCCTGAGCTGGAACCGGCTGGCGCGGTTCAGCACGGATGCGCGTGGGGCTGACCAGGGCGACGCTGGTGTAGTCGGGCAGAGCGAAGATGAACAGGTAGTCGCCTTGAGGATAACGACGGTAGAAGGGTTCCAGGATGGTCCGCAAATCGGTACGACGCACCCGCCGGACGGTGCCCGGCACGTTCAATTCGACCAGGAAAGCCTGGAAAGGTGCAAGGCCGTCTTCGTCGTAGTGGAAGACGAGGTACATCGCACCGATCAGTTCCCGAGCGCGGTCAGGCAGGTCGGAGGTGTCCCAGGGGGTGAACTCGACCTGGTAACCCCAGACACGCAGGAACTGGAGGACTGTGTCCTGCGAATGAAAGTCAAGGGTAGGAGTCAACGCATTCTTGCACATCGTATCAGCCTCCTTGGCTGAACTAGGACAGCAGCCCTAGATCCTCGCTGTTGATTTCACCCCACACCGGGCTAAGATCAAGCACTCTATCAGTACACTCCCGTCGCTAGCAGATGCAGTCTCACTCCTCATAGAGATCCTCGTACAGCATATTCTCCAGCCGGGTCAGCGCTGATCGTACCTGGCGTAGCTCTTGGAGGTGCTCCTCCGTCGCTTCCGGCTGGTTCAGGGTCACCTGGGCCACCTTGGCCGCAGCGCGAAGCAGGCGAGCTGCCGCACCCTGAGCAGGGGTGGCGGTGCGGCGGATCTTGTCAGCCTGGGCCACGATCTCGTCCACCACCGGCCTCCAATCGGGAGGCGGTGTGCGAGGGGCCTGCCGATCCAGGCTTGTCCACACTTTCGGCTCCCCATCCGGCCCCACCAGTTGCTCGATGATCCCCTCCCGCCTCTTGAGCCGGCTGTAGGTTCGATTCACATCGGACCGAATGCCTCCCCCGAAATAGACGTTGTACGTGTTCAGCAGCCCGTCGTAGATGATCTTATCTTTGAAGGGGAGCAGGACAGCCTGCACGTAGATAGGCAGGGGACGTCCACCGAAGATGTCCTCCAAGGGGTCCACCAGGCCCAGGATGCCGTACAGTCGTTGGGGCTCGGTGGTGCTCAGAAAGACGGCGTACCGCTTCAGATGCCGAACGATGTAGAAATCCCCGCTGACGCGATGCCGCCAACTGGCGACGATGGCCAGCTCGTCGGGCGGGAGACCTTCGGGGTTCTCGGCGATGAAACTCTCCAGCAGTTCGGGATGTTCGTAGCAAGCCTCGCGGACCTTTATCTTTTCGGCCGTGGAGAGGCGGAGCATCTCATCTGGAGTGGTGACCTTTGGGATGATATTCAGACGGCGGTTGGTGCGGGCCAACAGAGCCCAATGGAGTTTGTAAAACAACACGGTTTCGTCGTGTGTCAGGATCATACTCTCTCCCCCCTAACTTACATGGACCACTTCACCTACTCCACAGCATGGGCTATCCAGACTTCCCCTTTCACGTGTGGCGTATTCCTCTCATCCTCAGCACATGGGGGTTCACACACCAATCATACCGCAGAAAGGGGGACTTGTCAACAAAGCACAACTCTGCCCGCTAACCGGCCCAACCAGCCCTGCTATCCCCTACTCCCTCCGACCCTTCGATGAAGATAACAATAAGTTTCCTTAAAAATCCCTGTGAGAGACCACATGTGCATAGGTGAGCATCGGCCTCTATCCACTAATTCTTGTGTAGAACAGAAGTATCAAAATGAGTAAACCACAAAATAGCAGGGGATAGGGCATTAGGGATACTATATCTTGGGTATCCATATCCCTTCCTCAACTCCCAACGGGCTGTTGCTAAAGTATGCGCTTTGGAGTAAAATGGCAAATTGTGATGGTATGCGAAAAGAGGCCCATCGTAGACACCGACAAACCGGTTCCCCCTGGCCGGATCACAATCCTCTACACCTCCAGATGGCGGAAGCGATCCAGAAATAGCACATCTCCTGTAATGAGTCGCTGGGGCCCATATCCACCTTGCGAGCAGGCCCATGTGAACTCCTGAACTGACAGCCCTGTCTGTCCAACAACCTGTCTTGACCGGGAGACAGGCAGATAATCTCCCCTTTTGCAGACGCCGTACCTCCTCAAATGGAAGTTTCCTGACTCTTAATAGGATGATGACACCATGACCGCACAACAACTCTGGGAAGCTGCCCTGGGCCAACTCGAATTACGGATGACCAAGGCCACCTTCGCCACCTGGATCAAACCCACCTCTGCCCTGGCTTACGAAGATGGCACCCTTGTCATCTCTGTCCCCAATGCTTACACCAAGGACTGGCTGGAGAACCGGCTACTATCCGTGATCAAGCGAACCCTGGCCGATATCGCCTGCCGGACGATGGAGGTACGCTTCACCCTCCAAAAGCCTCAGCACACACCGGCCGCCGACGTCGGCGAACCTCTCAGCTTGAGCGCCTCGGCTGAGCTCAGCCGAACCGATGGAGTTATGCCCGTACCTGATCGCCTGTCCGTGCAAACGGGGGCACAGGTGCTCCACTCGGCGGAGCGCTCTGTTACCCCGGCCCTGTCTCCAGTGGATGAGCAGTGGGTCTCATCCATGTTCAATGACAAATATACCTTTGACACCTTCGTGGTGGGTAACGGCAATCGCTTGGCTCACGCTGCCTCGTTGGCTGTGGCCGAGACCCCTGCCAGAGCCTATAATCCCCTCTTCATCTACGGCGGCGTGGGGCTGGGCAAAACCCATCTGCTTCACGCTATTGGCCAGGATTGCCAGACCCACGGTTACCCGGTACTGTATGTGTCTTCCGAGACTTTCACCAATGATCTGATCAACTCCATTCGCCGCCAATCCACTGACCAATTCCGGGAGAAATATCGCCATACTGAGGTCCTTCTCGTGGATGACATCCAGTTCATCGCTGGCAAGGAGAGTACCCAGGAGGAGTTCTTTCACACCTTCAACACCCTTCACGAAGCCCACAAACAGATCGTGCTCTCCAGCGATCGTCCCCCCAAAGCGCTGATCACCCTGGAGGAAAGGCTGTGCTCGCGCTTCGAGTGGGGGCTCATCGCCGACATCCAGCCCCCTAACTTGGAGACACGCATCGCCATTCTACGGTTCAAGGCGGAGCAGTACCATTTCCCCATTCCTGAGGAGGTCATCGAGTTCATCGCCCGCCAGATCCGCTCTAACATCCGCGAACTGGAGGGGGCGCTCAATAGAGTAGTAGCCACAGCCAGGCTCATGCGTCAGCCTCTCACCATGGAGACAGCCCGCCACACATTGCGCGATTTCGTACCCCAACCGGTGAGCTTGACTATTCCCCAGGTGATGGAGGCCACTGCTTACTTCTACAACTTGACCTCAAAGGATCTGACCGGCCAACGACGGACCAAGGAGATTGCCCTGGCCCGGCACGTGGCCATGTACCTGGCCCGGGAGCTGACTGAAGCCTCCTTGCCCCAAATTGGAGAGGCCTTCGGAGGGCGAGATCACACCACGGTATTGCACGGCTGCAAGAAGATTGCCGAGAACCTGGAACGGGATGAGGAGCTACGATATCACCTGTTGCGATTGAAAGAGCGTCTTCTGAGCCCTCAGCCAGAGCGTATTGCCACCTTGGCCTGACCGTTTTTCCTGTGGATAACTCCCCTTATCATGTGGAAAACTGGCCTTTCCTGTGGATAAGTTTAGAACAATATTCGGGCCAGAGCCTTTCACATGGACTACCTCTGGCCTCCTCGCGCATCATAGAGCCACATCTTGGGGGGAGCGCTTTTGTCCTTTGAAGTTGCGGACTTTCTTCTTCAATCCCTCTTTCTTGTCCACATATGACTGCACAGCCTCAGTTGATCCCAACCCCCAGGAGTGCTCCTTCGCACCTTGAAAGGGCCACATTTAGGGGTTCTTTGCTGGAAGAAGCCACTTATGCACATCTGAAGGGTACTACTACGTCTACTAATCTAAGAACAGATCCATTAAACTTCTCTGCAGAGAGTGAGTAACCGGTAACAAGGGAGGAGAATCGGAGATCAAGCTTCAATCCGATGTCTGTCTCCACACTGCTACAATCTGCCCTGCCGAATCCAGCAGTTGCAATCTCCACTGCGCCCTATTGGCCCCCGCCTGGAGCCATGTTTGGACTACTCCCCGGCCCGGCTGGAACATCACAGGCCAGCGGGCTACCTCGCTTCCATCCCGCCACAGCACCAGCTCTCCCTCCAGCGCACGGGGGGCGACTGCGCCGATGGTCACCTGGTCCGATCCCACCTCCAGCCGCAGGGTGGCCCCTCATTGGCATAGTAAAATCCCCCCAGGTTGTGCACCGTGTACCATGTCTCGGTCCAGGTGAGCGTTTCCCCCGGACCCAGAACCTCCGCACCACATAACTCGATAGAGGATCGAGCCCTTGATTAGCCAGAGGGAGGGCTGGCCGGGCGAAGGAGGGGGTACGTAACTCATGGAGTGCACCGTCACTCGCTCCGTCGGCAGCACGAGTTTCAGCTTGTCGGAGGCCCGGCTGATCCCTGGGACTTGCCAGCTTGGGCATTCTGTGTTACCATCATGGGCCCGGGAGGGGGATGGAGATGGGGAAGTGAGCATATGGGAGAAGCTAAAATCCCCGAAGCAGTGAAGTTGATCGCCAGCATCTTCGGCGCAGACGAGGATCGGCTCCGACGAGCCGAGTCACTGCTGGTCCGGGAGTTTGGGCCCCTCGACTACCGCAGCGAACTGCTCCCTTTCACCCACACGGATTACTACACCCCCGAGTTCGGTACCCCATTGGTGCGGGTGATCGTGGCCTTCGAGCGGTTGGTGGACCCCGCCCTGCTGCCCACCATCAAGCATCGGACCAACGAGTTGGAGTGGACGGATTCGGCTCAGGGACACCGTTGGGTGAACATGGATCCGGGCTATGTGACCCTCTCCAAGTTGGTGCTGGCCACTGCCAAGGACCACGCCCACCGGATCTATCTGAGGGATGGCATCTACGCCGAAGTGACGCTGTGCTATCAGGGGGGGACCTTCCGCCCCTGGCCCTGGACCTATCCCGACTACGCTAGTCCGCCCTACATCGCTATCTTCAACGCCATCCGCGCTCAGTATCATCAGCAACTGCGAGCTCGCTGAGCAATAGGCGACTGAGGGCAGTCGCCCTCACAACCTGCAACTGGACAACACCCGCTTTGCGTGCAAGATCGGCTTGGTCGAGTTTCAGGTGGCCGACGACGGCACGGTGCCAACGCTCAAATTAGGGAGGGTTTTCATCCCCAGGCGCGTAAATGTGACTGAGGACAGAGGAGGTAAGGTGAGATGAGGAAGTGGAACCGACGTGAGTGGTTGCGAAGGATGCTATGGAGTGGGTTGGGCCTGTGGCTGACGGCCTGTCGGGGCTTGAGAGCTCGGGATGGGCCAGGGGAGGACGACTGGCCAACGGCTCATTCATCGCCTGCACTTTGAGGTGCTCTCCATCACACTCGAAAAGGGAAGATGCCCCCAGTGTGGAGAGGATATCCCCGGCATCTGGTGGGAGGGAGATCGGCCCATCAGCTCTATCTCCTCAACCCCTCGCTTCCTTCCCCCCTACAACCCCTCCGACGACTACCCCTACTAGGCTGACC
>CAYRNM010000192.1:0-4915 GCA_964425465.1 uncultured Anaerolineae bacterium
ACCACAATGGTGACCGTGGCACTGTTGCCGCTGGCTAGAGTGCCCAGGGCGCAGGGTGTCAGTGCCACCGTAGCTGTCGGCCTGGGTGGCGGTGGTGCGACATTCTTTCTCATCATCAGCGGCAGGAAAGTTCGATAGACGAGGACGGTTACGCTATGTTCCGGTGAACTGTTATTGCCGGGGTCGCTGTCCAGCCACGAAGTCGTGATGGTCGCCCAGGTGGTCAGGGGAGCGGAATCCGCAGTGAGGTCCGAATCTACAGTGGCCACCAGGGTGATTACCCCTCCCTCACCCGGTGCCACGGAGCCCGCCTCCCACATATAGGGTTCATCTCCTACCTCAGCCAGCGCAGGGCCATCAAAGGAGAGTTCCCTCTCAGCCAGGCCCGCTGGAAGGGACAGGCTGATGACCGTGTCTGTAGCCAGCCCCAGCCCCTGGTTGGAATAGCTCAGGGTGTAGGTCAGGGACTCCCCCGGAAGCACCGGCCGGTCAGGAGCCACTGCCAGATTAATGCTCAGATCGGCAGGGGGTATCTCGACGATGAAAGGCCCGGCGGAGTTGTTGCCCTGATCGCTATCGCGCCACCAGCTCTGGACGGTGGCTGAGCTCTCCAGCGGCAACTGATCGGGACGCAGGTGGGGATCCACCCAGCCGCTGATGACCACCGTGCCCCCCTCACCCTGCGCCAGGTCCTCTACATCCCATACGTACTCTGTCTCGGGCTGGAGCGTGACCTCGGCCCCGCTCGTCTCCACCTGGAGGTCCACTAAGCCCTCTGGCACGGTCACGGCTAAGGCCACGCCGCGGGCCAGGCCCCATCCCTCGTTGCCATAGCTCACAGTATAAGTGATAGAGTCGCCCTGGAAAAGCACTCCCTCAGGAGCCACCTGCTCCGTCACAGACAGATCAGCGGGGAGGGTGGCGACGCTCATGGCCGGGTCGCCGAACAATAGATAGGTGTCAATCAGGTCCAGGAAGTGATCTTCCTTGGTGTACAGGTTAAGCTTACCCCATGTGGTGGCCAGCCCAAGCAGGTGCAGGTCCCGCTCAAAGAGGGCCTCGGCAAACCCCTCATGGAGGTACTGGTGACCGGTGGCGATCCCCTGGCCTGTGGGAGACCAACTGGCCACTGCGCCCTTCCCCTCGGCCCGCGCTACGCTCTCCCCCAGTGCCGGATAATAGGGCGAGATAAAATAGCCCTCCCAGCAGGTCATGGGTACCATCACCGGCAGCCGCCAGCCATTCACTAGATCCGGCAACCCCTCATCCACGCCGAAGAGAATCTCCGAGGCCCACCAGGTGGAGGAGGCGTGGCCCACGTAGTTGACCAGCAACTGCCCCTCGTTGATGGCTTGGACGATGGCCTGCCGGGCAGATAGGGGATCGGTATGAGTCACGCCGTAGTAGATCTTCTGTGGCTGGTAGGGAGATGGCAGCGTATCGGCCACGCTGTCGGACAGTTGAGTGAAGTGCCCCACTTGGTCGTCATTGTCGGCTACAAACAGCAGGCTGCAGTGCCAATCCTCCTCCAAGGGTGTAGATTCATAGGCTAGGATCTTATCTACCATGGCCTGTGCTTCGGCGGGGCTGTTCGCCGGCAGGCGGCCGATGTTCATGTCCGGCAGCGGATCGTCACCGCTGATGGTCACGTAACGATTGTCGCTGGCTGTCTCCCCCATGAAGGGGTCCACCAGCGCGAGGTAAGGGGGAATGGTGGTCCGCGTGTCGGTGCCCAGGACATCGCGAAAGTCATAGGTGCCATCGCCCACCAGCAGCACGTAGCTGGGCGCTGGGGGCTGCCAGTTGGCGTAGGCGTAGGCCAGAAAATCGCGGATGGCCTCCGGAGTGAGCATCCCGTGGGAGAACTCGTCGTAGATGTCCTGTACGTCCACCACCGCCACCCGCAGCCCCTGCGCCTCACGGTGCTCCGCCAGGGACAGCACAGTGGTGTGGAAATCGCGGTGGGTGATCAGGATGTAGTCGGCGCCATTGTCCGGGGAGGTGAGGTGAGAAGGAACATCTAGTTCCACACTCAGCGGCCGCCTCACCTCAGCCGGCGTCAGGGCCAGGTAGCGGGTAGGACAGGTGGTCACGTCCGTGAACTGAAGCTGGTAGGTCTCGCTGATGGGAGTGGCCGTGACACTGACGATCTGTTGCACCTGCAGTGGATCGGTTACGTCGTAGAGGGAGACCATCTCCGTCGGAAAGCCAGCGACGGCCACATCCCAGGTGCCGGCTTCATCCAGGCCGAAGGTCAAAGCGCTCCCCCGGGCCACATAGGCCCGATGGTACTCCAGTTCCAGCCAGTCAATGTAGCTGGAGTCGCTCTTGGCCCCCGTGTCGGTCAGTGCTTCCACGGTGATGGTGTTCTCCCCCTCCACCAGATAGCTCTGGGGGAAGGAGGCCCAGGCCACACACGGCTGCCTGCCATCCCACCTGACCTCCCCCACCCACTGGCCGTTGACCCGGAGCTGCACGTGATGGTCGGGGTCCACAGTGGTATCACTGGATGAACCCTGGAACTGGACCCGCAGGGTGGCGGAGATCACCTCGGTGGTCGGGGCGTCAATCGCCATGATATAGTTGAGCGTCCGCAGGAAGGAGTACTTGGTGTCATAGTAGTTCCAGAACCAATGGTCAGCTTCCTCCTGCCAGGGGAGGTCGGTCAGGTAGATGTGGTTTTCCTCCAGATGAACCGTCGTCTCATAGCTCTGGGGGACTGTGCCCCCGCCAGCAGGGGAGCCATCGCGGACCCCCATGCGGCGGCCCGGTGCGGAGCCCACACGAAGCCAGTAGATGTTTGTATCAGTGAAGCGGCTGTTGGTGGCCTGGCCATAGAAGCGCAGGACATCGTCGGGATCGAAGCGCCCATCCTCCTCACCGAGGATCTGGATGGCCATCTCTTCTCCCCCTGCGGTGAGCTGGAGGTGGTGCGGATCCAGCGTCGTCAGGTCCAGCCCCGCCCCCTTCAGGTCAGCTGTGGTGAGCTGGTAGAGGCCCTCGGCCGGGACGCCGATCCGGAGCGCAGGGCCCTCTCCTTCCTGACCCACAGCCTGGAGGGGAGCCGGGGCTGGAGGTGACCGCCAGGCCCTGGCCTGCTCGTAGTTCAGGATTGCTCCAGCCAGAACCGTCTCGAAAGGGCCCTCGGGCCGCGGAGGGAGGGGAGTGCTTGGGGATCCCACGAAGCGCACCTGCACTCGCAGCAGGGGATAGTAGCGCAGCTCACGGTGGGTGGGGTTGTACTGGAAGGGGGTGAGCTCCACCTGCACGAAGCGTTGATCGCGCAGGTATCCCTCTCGCGCGATGCGGGCCAGCTCCGAGGGGAAGAAGGCATCCTGGCGGTACAGGGCCTCGTCGCGGGCGAACTGAAGCTCAGTCTCTCCCCCACACTGCACCAGTGGATCTAGTGCACCCCCCTTCCGGTCGCGGGTCACTGCCTTCGGAGCGGGGGCCAGATCGTGATCCAACGAGATGCTCCTCTGCTCCGCAGTGATCACTTTCACCTCTACCTGAGCTTCCGGGGGAACTCCTAGCAATGCCCGCTTTGCCGGCAGTTCTGGCTGGCCCGCCTGCCCTGCTGTGCCATAGTCGGCCACACGAAGCCGCAGGTAAGTGCGCCCGTCATCCCCTGCCCAGGGTTTCAGTGTATAGGAAGGAGTACGCAGTTCCAGCAGCACTTCCGAACCATCAGCCACCCGTGCCTGGCCGGGTACAGGCTGCAACATGCTCAGCCCTGCTTCCCCATCGGTGACATCTTCCGCCTGGACCATGGGGAGGAGAATGGTGTTCGACCAAGTGAAGCCGAGGAGCAGAGACAGGAGTAGGTGGGATATCCATTGCAGGCGATGGTTCTGGATCATCATTCTCTATCATACAAAGACCTGGGTGAGCCTGATGATGCCTCAGGCCCGCCCAGGCCGGTTGGGCTACCGAAGGATCATCGGCAGAAAGACCAGATATTCGGCCTTGCCACTGTAGGGGACACCCTTGGGGCCGTAGAGCTCGCCACCCTCGGGCACTCCCTGCAGCCAGTAGTAGTAGGTGAAGCCGGGGATCACATCGGTGTCCTGGTAGGTATAGGGCTGGCCGGGGCCGTGGGGCAGGATGAGCTCCTGGTTGAGCTTCATTTCTGGTGCGGCAGGATTTGTGCCCCGCCACAGGTTGAAGCCTTCCAGACCCTCCTCGTCGGCGGTCAACCACTCGATGTCCACCCCATTCTCCGTTGCCGTGACTCGGAAGTCCTGCACCTCCAGCCCAGTGGGGGAGAGAAAGCCGAAGTCCATGGTATCGTCGTAGTCCCCTCCGACGAGCGTCGTAGTCAGCGGGCTATCAGAGGTGAGGATATAGTGGGGATTCGGTGGGGAGCCCACGGTGACGGTGTAGGTATCAGGTTGCAAGTGCTCCACCTTGTAGTAGCCCCCCAGGTTGGTGTGAGCCACGGTGATCACCGTGCCTGCGCTGTTAGTAACGTTGATAGGGACGTTAGCGATGCCGATGGTCTCACCTGCGTCCTGCACACCATCGCCGTTGGTGTCCAGCCAGACGAAGTCGCCCAGACAGGCCAGCTTGTGGGTATTGGTCACGCTGGCGCTGGCACGACCACCGTCAGCAGGCACCGTGGCCGGCGAACCGCTGATGGTCGCCGTCCACTCGCTGCCCGGGTTGGTCTCCGTCACAGTGTAGGTGCCGGGGATCAGGTTGTTCCACGACAGGATACCCCCGTCGTAGTCCGTGCTCTTGCAGTCCCCGCTCGGATAGGACGGCCCCGTGATGCAGATGGTGAAGGTCTTGGCCGTATCGGTCGTGACCCCGCTCCAGTTCACCGTCTTGGTCACGTCCAAGCCACCCAGCTTGCGGGTGTTGGTCACGCTGGCGCTGGCACGACCACCGTCAGCAGGCACCGTGGCCGGCGAAC
>CAYRNM010000192.1:5015-5573 GCA_964425465.1 uncultured Anaerolineae bacterium
CGCTCCAGTTCACCGTCTTGGTCACGTCCAAGCCACCCAGCTTGCGGGTGTTGGTAACATTGACAGTGGTGATGCTGCAGTCGGCCGGCACCGTGGCTGGAGAGCCGATAATCTGCACCGTCCACTCGCTGCCGGGGTTGGTCTCTGTGACGGTGTAGGTACCGGGGGTCAGCTTATCCCAGGAAACAGTCCCACCGTCGTAGTCCACGCTCTTGCAGTTGCCAGACGGATAGGATGGCCCGGTGATGCAGATGGTGAAGGTCCTGAGCGTATCGGTCGTGACCCCATTCCAGTTCACCGTCTTGATGACCTTGAGGGAAGGATTGATGATCTTCACATCATCCTCAGCCTGGACCTCGTACGTATTCTCATACTTGTCCTTGGCCCAGACCACCACGTAGTTGACGGTCACGGTAGGGTAGGTACAGGCGCGGGCCTCGAAGTTGACGGTGATCACCTTGGAGCCACCAGGGGTGATGGGCACCAGTGTGCTCTGCTGCCAGGTGAGCAGCCCATTGGTCTCGTCAGCAGTGTTGGGCGCAGGAGTCGCACCCTGGT
>CAYRNM010000193.1:0-5566 GCA_964425465.1 uncultured Anaerolineae bacterium
TAACGACGGATGGCGTCCACTGTGTGGATTGGCTGCGCTGGGCGTGCGGTGGCGAAGTCAGTAAGGTGGTTAGCGATGTGCGGCGGCTGTACAGCGACTACGACAACAGCTTCACCGCGCTGATCAAGTTCGACAATGGTACGGTGGGAGAACTGGCGGCCAACTGGGCGGTGGGGCAGCGCCAGTGGCTCTTCGAGATGCATGGCAAGGGAATCTCGGCCTATGTGAATGCCACTGACCCCGACGGCAAAGCCATGATCTATACCTCTGAGGAGGCTGGTAGGGATTGGGAATGGAGGAGGAAGGGAGAGGCATTTGAGCTGGACATGACGGAGGTGGCAGGCGGTGAGGAGAGGTTCAAGTGGTATGGGTTCTACGCGGAGAACAGGCACTTCATAGACTGTGTGAAGGAGGGAAAACAACCGCAGCCCAACTTCGCTGATGGATTCAAGACCATGGAGCTGGTCGATCGTATTTATCACAGCCAGATATGAGCTCATGTCCTGTGAAGAGAGCCGGTTGGGAAGGAGTACAATCATGAAAGTCGCCTGTGGATACACTATCCCCATCACCTTGTTTGGCATCCCCCCGTCGCCCGCGGATCACCTGAAGGCGATGGAGATCGTCGGCCAGGCCGGGTTCGAGGCCATGGAACTGGAGCTGTACGATGAGCTGGTGGAGGAGCACGTCCGTGACCTCGAGGCCATGAAAGCCATCCTAGAGGAGTACCACATGGTTGTCCCCTCAGTGATGGCCGTCGAGGAGAAGATGTTCACCCTCGACACCCAAACAAGAGAGCGGGCCATCCAAGACTTTGATCGGCTCACGGACCTGATCGTCGAATTGGGAAGCCCCCTGGTCTCTATCTGCGGCTACATGCCGCCGGAGATCCGCCCTCAGGGCATGGAGCTATATACAGGTGGCCCTCCCACAGCGGTCAGCGTCCCCGATGATTTCTCCTGGACCGAGTTCTGGACAGGTGCGGTGGAGCAGGTCTGTCAGTGCGCGGATATCGCTGCCCAGAAGGGCTTGACGCTGATCATTGAGACCCGCGCTAACGATGTCTTCTCCTCGACCGACGCTGTGGTCAATGTCCTCAAGGAGTCGGGAGCCTCCAACGTCGGCGTGATCCTGGATGTGGCCCATGTCCATGCCGGCAAGGAGTACCTGGCCCTGGTCATTCCCAAGCTGGGGGATCTGATCAAGCTGGTGCACCTCTCCGACAACGATGGCACCCAGGCCTACCATCTCTCGCCCGGGAGTGGGAACATAGACTTTCCGGCAGTGATCCACAGCCTCAAACGCATCGGCTACGCTGGCTACCTGGTGGTGGATACCTCCGGCGTGGAGAACATCGTGGAGGAAGCTATCAGGGCACGGGATTACTACCAGGGGCTGATAGAAAGGGTTTGACAAGGGTGAGGCTCAGCGTATCCACCTTCGTCTATCTCAACTACCCACTAGAAGAGGCGATCAAACGCATAGCCAGTTTCGGCTACCATGGCGTGGAGATATGGGGAGGTCGGCCCCATGCCTATCGCCGGGATCTGAGCGCGGCTGAGATCGAAGCCCTGCGAGCTTTGTTAGCGAAGCATGGACTTGAGATCTCAGGGTTCATCCCTGCTCAGTTCCGTTACCCCACAAACTTATGCATCGCCAATGAGCGCATCCGCCAGGATAGCATACGCTACATCCAGGACAGCATCGAGACCGTAGCATCGCTGGGTGCGCCTCTGGTCTCCATCTGCCCTGGCCACAGCCTCTATGGTCAGGGCAGGGAGGATGCCTGGGAGAGGCTAAAGGGGAGCCTGCGTACGCTGAGTGGTTTCGCCGCTGAGCGAGGCATCCGACTCGCCGTTGAGCCGGCTGACAGGTACGAGACCGACTTGGTGCAGACCTCCGACGACGCTTTGCGCCTGCTGGAGGAGCTTGGGCTGGACAATCTGGGTGTGGTTTTCGATACCGGTCATGGACACGTTCTGGGAGAGGATTTGGGCGAAGCGGTGCGGAAGCTGGGGTCAGCGCTTTTCCACATCCACATAGATGATAACCACGGCCAACGTGATGAGCACCTGATCCCCGGCGATGGCACCGTTGACTTTGCTTCCTTCCTGACTACTCTGGAGGAGACGGACTACAGGGGGTTTCTGACTGTGGAGCTGGGTTTTGGATATACCACAAATCCCGATGAAGCTGTACGAGAGTCGGCGAGACGACTATCTAAGCGCGAACTACTATTGCACCAGGCATCTTTATAAGCCCACATCCTCTTTTTCCGCAACAGCATGATCTACTGCATTACGATACTGATTGGGCAGGTGCTGGTCTCTACTTTAGTGGGCTACGCCTTCGCCCGGCTGCGCTTCCCAGGAAGAGATTTCATCTTCTGGCTGGTATTTATCAGGATGATGCTGCCTGGTACGGTGACCATGGTGCCTTCCTATGTCATGTTCAGCAAAATGGGCTGGGTGAACACTCTTCTACTTCTTGTTGTTCCCGGTTGGCTCTCCGGTCTCTATAGCTCCTCTTTCTACATATTCCTCTGTAGGCAGTTCTTCATGGGTCTCCCCCTGGCGTTGGATGATGCGGCCAGGATAGATGGCGCAGGTCACATCCGGATCTGGTGGCAGATCATCCTGCCCCTGTCCAAACCGGTGGTCGCCACGGTGGGCATCTTCTCCTTCATTATCCACTGGGGCGACTTCATGGGCCGTTGCTTTACCTGCACGATATAGAGCGACAGACCTTAGCCTTAGGCATTCAAACCTTCCGAGGCTCATATAGCACCGAGTGGCATTGGCTTATGGCCGCATCGAGTGTCATGGTGGTTCCTGTCATCATTCTCTTCTTCTCGGCGCAGCGCTACTTCCTGCGAGGCATTTCCATGACGGGTATCACCGGTCAATGACCCAGGAACCTGGAGAAGCGTATAACCGCTGGCACAGGAGATCTAACTCGATCAGATTTTAGAGCAGCCAGGGAATATTTTCTGGCTGCTCTGTTACTGGAGAAAGGGTAAATGGCTCTACAAAGAGCGAAACTTGCCATCAATGGGGGATCCCTCGCCGTCACAATCGAGTACCAAGTACGATGGCCCCGCATCACCGATGAGGAGATCGGAGCCATCGAGAGCTACCTAAGAGAACGGGGGCTCTCCGACTACGGTGTGCTGGAGGAGTTTGAGAAAGCATTCGCCGATTACCACGGGGTCTCGTATGCCTTGGCTACCAACAATGGCACCTCGGCCCTGCACTGCGCCCTTTTCGCTGTAGGGGTCGGCCCTGGAGATGAGGTCATTGTACCCACTTACACCTGGCTGGCGTCGGCCACTCCCGCCGTGGCCTGTGGCGCGGTCCCCGTGTTCTGCGACATCGATCCTCACACATTGACCATGTATCCGGAGGATGTCGCCCGACGGATCACCCCCCGCACCAAGGCGATCATGGCTGTGCACCTGTGGGGCCATCCCGTGGATATGGACGATATCCTGGAGTTGGCGCGGCCGAGAGGCATCGCGGTGATCGAGGACTGCTCCCACGCCCATGGCTCCACCTACAAAGGGAAGCTAGTGGGTACCATAGGCGACGTCGGCTGCTTCAGCCTGCAGGCGAGCAAGGCCATGGTGGCTGGCGAGGGGGGCGTGTTGATCACCAACGAGGAGGGCTGCTGGGAGCGGGCCGTCTGCCTCTACGATCACGCCCGGATCGGGACGCTGTCCGATGAGGTGTTGTCCAGCTACCGGGGAACAGGGCTGGGATTCAAGTACCGTATGCACCAACTGGCGGCAGTGCTCGGCAAGGTGCAGTTGGCTCATCTGGATGAGGTGATCACCTCGCGGATGGAGAACTTGAACTACCTCAGCGAGGGACTGCGGGATGTGCCGGGCATCGAGCCCCCCTACACCGCGCCTGAGGTCACCCGAGGCGGCTGGTACGGTTATGTATGTCAATACAAACCGGAGGAGATAGAAGGCCCCAGGCGGGAGCGATATGTGGAGATCTTGCAGGCGGAGGGGGTGCAGATACATCCCCAGCGTTATCCACTGCTCCACAGGCAGCCCTTCTTCATAGAACGGGAAGCCTGTGGCCTGGGCTATCCCTACCGCGGCTTCCCCGGCGAGCGGCCAGTGAGAGGACCGGTGCCGGAGCTGCCACAGGCAGAGGCGGTGCATCCCTATCTGGTGTCGCTGCCCACCTTCGTTGAGCCCTGCAAGCCCCTGTTGGATCAGTACATCGCTGCCTTTGCCAAGGTAGCGGAGGCACTGATACGACATTGATGCTCCTGCAAGAAGTTCATGAAAGGACACAAACGATGAAGGTATCTCTGCATTCGGTGAGCTATTCGGGAACTGTCACGCCTGATCAGGCCACCTTATCGGTAGAAGAGATGATGGAGAAGGCTGCTCAGTTGGGCTTTGACGGCATCACATTGGCCGCCAAACGCCCTCATGCGTTGCCCTTAGACCTCCACCCGGAGGATCGGATGCGGATTCGGGATCTGGCCGCTGAGTTGGGCCTGGAGATGGTCTGCGTAGCAGGGTACAATGACTTCTGTGACCCATCCGCTTTCCATCGAGAGATCAACCTGGCGTACGTCGTGGAGTGCATAAAGTTGGCCCGTGACCTTGGCGCTCCTGTTGTACGTACCTTTGCCTCTGGAATGGGAGCCTACCACCAGGAGGCGACCCTGAGCCAGCAGATTCAATGGACCATCGAACTGGCCAGGGAGGCGGCACAGGTTGCGGAAGAGATGAAGGTAACCTTGGTCTTGCAAAATCACTCGCCCATAGGTAACAATGTCCACAACGTCCTAGAGATCGTCGAGGCAGTGGGCTCCCCTGCCTACAAAGCGGCTATAGATTGCCCTCTGCTGACGGAGTCAGGGGTCGATTATGCCGAGGCGCTGCGGGCCTGCAAGGATATTCTGGCCTTTACCACAGCAGGGGATTTCCACTATGTCCCTGGCGCGATCGAAAGGGTCGCTGGGGGTCAAGTGCTTACGCGTAGAGCGGTTGGGGTGCCGCTGGGAGAAGGAGCATGTGACTGGCCGTCGTTTCTGAGATTGTTAAAGGAGGTGGGCTACGACTTCTGGATCAACTACGAGATGTGTAGCAGGATGCGAGGAGGGGGCAGTGAAGAGAACCTGGATCGTATTGCCTCAGCTTCTCTTGACTACCTCCGCCAGCTCATAGGCGATATATTCGGGGCCTAACTCCAAGAGATGAATCATGGGCAGTAAATTAGGCATTGGGATCATCGGATGTGGGGGTGTGTCCGAAGTCCATGGTGCGGCCTTCATGGAGTTTTCTGATGTGTGTCAGGTCGTCGCAGTCTGCGACACGGTTCCTGCAAAGGCCCTCAGCCCATTGGTTACAAGTTAAGGTCCACCGGGACTTGTCAAGTTGAGCACCTCAAGAGGTGAACATCTATGCTTACGCTTGCGCTTGAGGACGCCCAGCCAGACCGCAATGAGCAAGGTGCCTGCCTGCAGCACCGCCAGTATCCGCAGCCCGAAGCGTTGGTCATGAGCCTGGGCATCCTCCTCGTACCAAATGTGCCGAGGAAGC
>CAYRNM010000194.1:0-5563 GCA_964425465.1 uncultured Anaerolineae bacterium
GCCGGCGGCGATCAGGGTAAAGGCGGGCAAGGCCTGCGGCGTGGTCTCGGCTTCCTCGGCCATGGCCGCAGTGGGCCAGGCGAGGCCGAGAATGAGGGAAAGTAGAAGGAACACTCTGGCTTTCATCTGACACCTCCTGGCATGAGTTTCAAGTTGAAGGTTGCCCTGACCAGGACAGGCAAGTTACACGTTCTCTGGAAACTTGCAACTTTCAACCTGTAACTTGTAACTTTTAACTTGTAACTATTCTCTTCTTTCCAAGATGTGCGTGATGACCGTGGCACCGCTGCCCCCGATGTTCTGGGCCATGCCCAGGGAAGCGCCATCAATCTGGTTGGGGCCCGCCTGCCCCCGCAACTGCTGCACCACTTCCACCACCTGATAGAGGCCCGTGGCCCCGACGGGATGCCCGCGCGCCTTCAAGCCTCCCATGGTGCAGATGGGGATGCGCCCTTCCAGCATGATCTCCCCCTCCTGGGCCAACCGCACCCCCTGCCCCCGCTCAGCGAAGCCGCAGGCCTCCAGAGACAGGGCGGCCATGATGGTGAAGGCATCGTGCAGCTCGAAGAGATCGAGGTCCTCGGGCCCGATCCCCGCCTGCTGATAGGCTTTCCTGGCCGATTGATAGGCGGCGCTGAGGGAGAGGGGATCGCGCCGGTCGTGCAGGGCCACACTGTCGGTGGCCGAGGCCGAGGCCCGGATGCACACTGCATGGTCGGTGAACTCACGGGCCTGGTCTGTGGGGCACAGCACGACCGCCGCCGCACCATCGGCGATGGGGGAGGAATCGAGCAGGTTGATGGGATCGGCGATCATCCGCGCCTCAGCGAAGGCCTGGGGGGTGACAGGCCGCTGAAACATGGCGTAGGGATTGCCCACGCCATTCCGATGGGCATTGATGCTGAAGGGTGCGAAGTCCTGATGGCAAACCTGGTACTCGTGCATGTAGCGGCGCATGAGCAGGGCGTTTAGGGCCACGAAGGAGAGACCCAGGGCAGCCTCGTAGTCGCCATCCCCCGCCAGCGCCAGGGCAGCGGTCGTATCCCGGCCCAGGACATCGGTCATCTTCTCCACCCCACAGGCGATGACGATGTCCTGCAGACCCCCGGCCACGGCCATGTAGCCCATCCGCAGCGCGGCAGCCCCTGAACAGCAGGCGGCCTCCACTTTGTAGGCTTCGATCCCTCGCAGGCCCACGAAATCGGCGATCAGGGCCCCCAGATGCTCCTGTGCGGCGATCTCGCCGGAGAGCATGTTGCCCACGTAGAGGCCATCAACTCGCTCCAGGCCAGCGTCCTGCATCGCGGCCGAGACCGCCTCCCCGGCCAACTGCCGCAGCGATTTGTGCCAGTGTTCGCCCACCGGCGTCTGTCCAATCCCAATGATGCTGACCTCGCGCATCCCCATTACGCTTCACGCCTCATGTTTCACACCTTCAGTGCATCCGCAGCTTTCGCCGGTAGCGCGCGTAGGTAGCGTAGTCAATCACCACCCGCCGGACGATGTAGTCACGGGTCAGAGGGGCTCGGTGTTGTCTCTCCTCGATGAGGTCGGTGACCCATAGGGAGAAGGCATCGCTGCCCGCACCGGAGCCAAAGCTCACGAAGAGGATGCGCTCTCCGGGCCGGGCTACATCCAGCACAGCGGTCAACCCCAGCAGGGAGGAACCGGCGTAGGCATTGCCAATCTCATCCACCAACAGGCCCGCTTGGATCTGCTCGACGGTAAACCCCAGCCGCTGGGCGGCCCGTTGCGGGAACTTGACATTGGGCTGGTGGAAGATAGCATAGGTGAAATCGGCCGGCTCAGCTCCCAGTTCCCCCAGCAGATGGCGAGCCGCCGATTCGGTGTGGTAGAAGTAAGCGGGCTCGCCGGTGAAGCGACCGGTGTGCTGGGGATAGCGCTGCCCGGGCCGCCGGAAGAAGTCGGGCGTATCGGTCACGTAGGATGTAGAACCCTCGATGAGGGCCACCGCTCCCTCCGCTGGACCGATAAGGAAGGCCGCTGCACCAGCCCCGACGGTGTACTCCAGCTCATCTCCGGGCCGGCCCTGGGCCGAATCCGCGCCAATGCTCAGTGCATAGTCGGCCATGCCGGAGCCGATCAACCCCATGGCCGCCTGAATGGCCTCCGTGCCGGCCTTACAGGCGAACTCCCAGTCGGCGGCCAGGACGTGGGGCACAGCGCCGATGGCCTGGGCGACAATGGTGGAGGTGGGCTTGACGGCGTAGGGATGGGACTCACTGCCCACCCACACAGCGCGGATCTCGCTGGGGTCCACCTGAGCGCGGGCCAGGGCATTGCGCGCCGCCTCGATAGCCATGGTGACGGTGTCCTCGTCCAGCCCTGGTACCGCTTTCTCTTGGATAGGCGTATCGCCCTCCTTCCCCTGCCACACTCTGGCTACCTCTGCGGCGGGCAGCCGGTAGCAGGGGATATAGGCCCCATAGCCTACAATGCCCACCTCGCGCAGCGGCCTCATCTGCCGACGCACTCCTGGGAAGCTTCCTCAATCCTCCTAGGGGGCGAAATGGGTATCCGTGACCCGAAGGTCGGGACCGGTCCTCTCCTTCTCCCTGGAGGTCCTTTTCATCTCTTCAAGGAAGGCCTCGTACTCCTCGCGGTCCACGGGGATGTCCACCGGCTTTCCTCTCTTGCCGGAGAGGATCAGGGCATTGATGAACTCCACGGTCCAAATCCCCTCCACGCCCGGCGTGATCAGCGGCTCATCGTAAAGGATGGCCCGGGCGAAGTTGCGGATCACGGCCGCGTGGCCGGTCTCTCGCTCCTCCAGCATGACCTTTTCTTCCACAGCCGGTGGGCTAGCCCACATCTCTGGAGAGGTGTCGGTGAACTCCTGAACTGGCGTCTCCAGGGCCCAGAAGGTGAGCTTTCCATTGAAGATCACCAGCTTGCCCTTCTCGCCGCAGAACTCCATGTACTCGGTGGTTGGAGCCTCCGTTGTGCTGGTGTGGTAGTAGCCAATGGCGCCGTTTTCGTACTCCAGCAGGGCCGAGGCCTCATCCTCCACCTCGATGTCGTGCCGCCGCGTGGCCGTCCGGGCCGTCACGCGGGAGGGGAGCCCGCCCAGAGACATAAAGACGTCCATCCCATGGGGGGCCTGGTTGATGGTGACGCCACCGCCCTCACCCTTCCAGGTAGCCCGCCAGCCGGCGGAATCGTAGTAGGCTTTGCTTCGGAAGTGGGTATCAATGCAGCAGGTGCGATACAATTCCCCCAGCCGTCCATCTTTCATCACCTTCCGGGCGGCCTGGTAGAGGGGTGTCGTCCGCCGTTGGTGCATCACTGCGAACTTCACCCCCGTCTCCTCGGCAGCGCAGTTCATGCCGTCGGCCGCCTTCGCCGTCACCGCCACCGGCTTCTCCGACAGGACGTGTACTCCATGCCGCATGGCGTAGATGCTGGCGGGGGGATGGAAGTAGTGAGGGGTGGCCACGATCACCGCGTCCACCAGCCCGCTGTCAATCAACTCCCTGTAGTCTGCGAACCCCGGTACCTCATTCTCGGCCGCTACGGGTTCGCAGACCTCCGGGTCAGCGTCGCACACGGCGGTCAACTCCGCCTCCTCGATGTCCTTGATGAAGTGGATATGGGCTGTGCCCATACCACCGGTGCCGATCACGCCGAAACGCACTTCGTCCATTTTCTACTCCTGTGTCCAGTATGTGCGCCGCCGTAGAATACCCCTGCCGGGGCACAGGCAGGCGGCGCTGGAGTTTGACGACTTACTCCCTCTGCCTTAGCTCTGCTAAGATCTCTTCTGCCCGATCGGGGCGGATCACTCTCTCTTGCACCACCCGTTCGGCCACTCGCTCGATCAACTCCTCTTTAGCTCCGACGGCAATGGCCACCTGCCGGGCGTGGAGCGCCATGTGACCCCGCTGGATGCCCTCGGTGGCCAGGGCGCGGAGGGCGGCCAGGTTCTGGGCCAGCCCCACCGCACACATCACCTCCGCCAGCTCGCGGGCGGATCCAACCCTCAGGATCTTGAGCGCCAGTCGTGCGGTGGGATGCACCCTCGTCGCCCCACCCACAATGCCCACCGCCAGGGGCAGTTCCAGCGTGCCCACCAGCTTCCCCTCAGCGTCCCTCTCCCAGTGCGACAGCGGCCTGTAGGCCCCATCGCGGGCGGCATAGGCGTGGGCTCCGGCCTCCACGGCCCGCCAGTCGTTTCCCGTGGCCACGGCCACGGCGTCAATGCCATTCATGATCCCCTTGTTGTGCGTCGCCGCGCGGTAGGGGTCCACGGCCGCCAGAGCGTGGGCTTCCAGGATGCGCTGCATCACCGTCTCGCCAGCGAACTCGCCAAAAGTGAGGGCTTCAGGAGAGATTGCACACCTGGCTCGGGCCAGCCGTCGGTCGGCCAGGTTGGAGAGGATGCGCAGCACCACGCGGCCGCCGGTGATCTCCTCCACCAGGGGAGCCACGGCCTCACAGGCGGTGTTGACCGCATTGGCCCCCATGGCATCCCGCACGTCGTACAGCAGGTGGAGGAGGAGCATGGGGCCGACAGGGCTATCGGGGAAAACGCGCACCTCCAGATCGCGCGCCCCGCCGCCCAGGCCGACGATGACCGGGTCTTGCTGGTTGACCAGATCGAGCACCTGCTCTTTGGCGGCCAACACATCCTCCCCTGCGCGCCAGGGATCGGATAGGCCCAGCACCTGGATCTGGCCCATCATCACCGGATCGGTGGTGCTGGCCTCGAAGCCACCATCCTCGCGTGCCAGCCGAGCTCCAAAGCTGGCTCCGGCCACCACCGAGGGCTCCTCGATGGCCATGGGGATCAGAACATCGCGCTCATTGATAAGGAAATTGACCGCGATTCCCAAGGGCAGGGCACAGGCACCGATCACATTTTCGATCATCCTCTCCGCCTGGGCCAGTGCCAGGCCCCGCTGCAGTGTGGAGAGCTCGTCAGGTGTCAACCCTGCCCACTGGGCCACTATTCTGGTCCGCTCCTCGATGTTCAATTGGTAGAAACCAGGCAGACGTGAGCCCTTGTTCATCCCCACCGTCCTTAGCCCACTTGTGCCATGAAAAAAGCCCGAACTTGGCATTGCGGGCTTGATTTCGACCCCAGTATACTGTCCATAAGCTGTCAAAAGCTATCAGTTTTCCTCCCCGCTGTTTGGCATTCACCCCTACCACCTATAATCGAGTGGGAATGAACCGTAGAAAGACGATCTCATTCTCAAAGACCCGCCGCACGGCCTGTTCCACCCCCTGCTCCACTCGAGGGATGAACTGTTCCAGGGTTTCGATGAGCTGCTGGCACGCTTGGTGTGAGTATCGGATTTGACAAGAAGGCGTTCATGGATTAGAGTTTCACTACCGGACACTTTTTTGGAAGGTGGACTCATGGTATACTATAGTTCCCATCACAGAGCTTATAGAACAGGGGAGGATACCATGAGTGACAATCTACGCAGGTATCAGGCCATAAGAAACGCAATCAAGCAACTCTATCCCACGGAACCAAAGGGTTGTAGTGAACCCCAAAAACTGGACACACCCGTAACCAAAGTCGAGATTCTGTGTT
>CAYRNM010000195.1:0-5434 GCA_964425465.1 uncultured Anaerolineae bacterium
CTAATCACACAAACCAGCTTTCAATAATGAAAAACTGTGACCGTGTGGAGTGTATAATCCCTCCCCAGCCGCAACTCTCCCGCGTTGAGGGTGCGCTTTGTACCGAGGGGCAGGTTCTTCTGCTTCTTCTACCTTGAGGCGAAGGGAGGACAGAAATTGGAGCCTATCGTCATCACCGGGCTGGGAGCCATCACCCCGATAGGGCTGACTGTGGAGGAGTTCTGGGCCCATCTCTGCGCCGGTGTCTCCGGGGTGGGGCCTATTACCCGGTTCGACACGACCGGCTTTGCGGTACGCATCGCGGCTGAGGTGAAGGGCTTCGATCCCCAGAATTACATGGATGACAAACTAGCTCGAAGGACAGCCCGCCCTACCCAGTTTGCCATCGCCGCCGCTAAGATGGCACTGGAGGACGCAGGGGCCAGTGTGACCCACAGCGATCCCACTCAGTGGGGAGTGGTGATGAATACCGGTGGGGGGCCAATCGCCGATGTCGCCGAGGCAGGGCAGCTACTAGCTAAAGAGGGACCACGGAGCATCAGCCCCTTCTTCGTGCCCAGCATCATGCCCAATGCCGTTTCCTGCCTGGTCTCCATCGCCACCGGTGCCCGAGGACCGGTCCTCACCTGCACGGAGGCCTGTGCCAGCGGCAACTATGCCTTGGTAGAGGCGATGCACATCCTGCGCCGCGGAGATGCACAGGCGGTGATCGCTGGTGGGGCGGAATCAGCCATTGCACCCATCGCTTTTGCCGCCCTGGGCCGGATAGGCGCGCTGACCAAATACAACGACCGCCCCACCGAGGCCTGTCGTCCCTTTGACCGAGACCGGCAGGGGTTCGTCTTCGGTGAGGGGGCTGCGGCCTTCGTGGTCGAGCCCCTGAGCCGCGCCCGCCAGCGGGGAGCGCACATCTATGCCGAGATCGCCGGAGGGGCTCTGACCGGCGATGCCTACCATATTACTGCCCCCCATCCCGAGGGGGATGGGGCAGCCCGGGCCATGCGGCTGGCGCTGGAAAAGGCAGGGATACAGCCCCAGGAGATTGATCACATCAGCGCCCATGGCACGGGCACGGCCCTGAACGACGTCGTGGAGACCAAAGCGATCAAGGCCGTATTTGGCGAGCACGCCTATCGGCTGGCCATCAGCGCCATCAAATCCATGCTGGGACACCTCCTGGGGGCGGCAGGGGCGGTAGCCGCGTTGGCAGCCTGTCTCACCCTCCGTGATGGGATCATTCCCCCCACCATCAACTTGGACAACCCCGATCCGGAGTGCGATTTGGATTATGTGCCCCATGTGGCGCGTCGTCAGCCAGTGCGGGCGGCAATGGTCAATGGTTTCGGGTTCGGCGGGCAGAATGCGGTGGTCATTCTGCGCCAGCCGCCTGAGGCATGACAAGGTAGAGGATGGCCGGGCAAATACAAAAGGACCGTGCTCCAGCACGGTCCTTTTTCACAGCCTGGTGGCAATGGGGCGTAGCCCTGCTATCCCTGGCGATTGCTACAGGGGCGCTTCTGGCTCCTCCCTGGTCGCTTCTGAGCAAGTGCGATCTAGTGGGTTATGCTTTCTGCCACCGCATCCCCAGCCACTCCTTTCACCTGACCGGACGGCAACTGCCCCTCTGCGCCCGCTGCAGTGGCACCTATCTGGGAGCACTGTGGGGGCTTTTCTTCATGGGGGTGATCCGCTGCCGACGTGCCAGTCGGCTTCCCTCAGCTCCCATCCTGGCCTTGCTGGTCGGTTTTTTCTTCCTCCAAGCAGCGGATGGCCTGAATTCTTACCTCACCCTCTTCCCCGCTCTTCCCCACCTGTATGAGCCTCACAACCTCCTCCGTTTCGCTACCGGCGCTCTCAATGGTCTCACCATCAGCGCTCTGGTGTTCCCCCTCTTCAACTTCGCCCTCTGGCGCGTGCCCGATCCCGTTCCTTCCATCCGGGGGTGGCGGGAAATGGGTGTGCTGCTGATGGGCATTGGAGGGCTGATAGCCCTGGTCTCGACCCATTCTCCTGTGCTCCTCTATCCCCTGGCCGTGGGCAGCACACTGACCGTTATCTTGGTCCTGACCCTGATCAACACCACCATCGTGGTCATGGTGACTGGCCGAGAGGGAAGGGCGGAGAGCTGGGCTCAGGCCTGGCCCTTCCTGCTCCTCGGGCTGGACCTCAGCCTGTTGGAGATGGGAGCCCTCATCCTGCTGCGGGGGCTGATCACCTGTTGGCTGGATTTCCCTTCGTAGGGGCGGTTCGCGAACCGCCTCTACCCCCAGGATGTGTCCGGATCCAGGGGGTAGATGGGACGCTTCACCCGCTCGTACTCCAGTTGTGTCAGGTTGCAGTTGGTACAGCCCGGACTAAGCATGAGAATGGAGCGCGGAGCAATAGCCTGGAAGGGAGCGAAGAGGTAGCCAATCTTCAAGACCACGGTCTTCCGCTCCAAGGGCTCGATACCCAGCCGTCGCAGAAATACTGGTTCGGTCACCGCCACTCGCTGACTGCTGAGTACCACATCCACCCCCTCCACTCGCAGCACGGCTATGGGACCCAACTCACTGTCGGCTAGCAGCCGCACCCGGCCCACCACCTCTAGGGGCTGGCCGTGTCGGGTGTCCATCTTTCCGCCGATGGAGAGGGTGATTTTCTGCCCCACCCCAACGGCCATGCAGGCTTCAACCGCTGCCGGGTCGCAGATGGCGGCCACCACTGCGTTGGGCGCTCCCTTGGCCAGCAGCCGCTCTACTACCAGGGGGATATCCGTCGTGCCCCCCGCCGTGGGGTTGTCCCCTGAGTCGGACAGAAAGACAGTGCGCTCCGCAGCAGCCAGCGCCACCTCGATCGCCTCGTCTACAGGATAAGCCTCCACCCGGAAGTCGAACTCCGCCCTCCGTTCCCAGAAGGCTGATGCCAGCCGGTCTGCCTCCCTCTGGGCCAACGCCCTGTCGCCATCGGCCACCACAATGGCACTCACCCCATTGTCGTAGACATCCGCCCAGGGAAAACCCAGGGCGAAGGAGGAGGAGAGTACCGCAGATTGGACCTCGGTCTCTCTAAGGAGCTGGATCATGGAAGCCATGGGCTCAGCCCCTGTCTCCGACTGCTCCCCTGACAACAGGAAAGGCAGTTTGGTGAAGGCCATCGTGGGCCGGCGATCCCCCCGCAAACTCCACAGGAGCAGCTCTGCTGCCCGCTGGCCGGTGTCGAAACTGTCCACATGGGGCGCGGTGCGGTAGGCAACCAGCCCATCGGCCTGCTCGACCATGGTGGCCGTGACGTTGGCGTGCAGGTCCAGCGCGGCGACAATGGGCACTTGAGGGCCCACCAGGGCTCGCACCTCACTCAGGAGATCACTCTCCGCATCGCCTATCTCCTCCACCTGCATCGAACCGTGGAGGGCCAGGCAGAGGCCATCCATGGCTCCGGCAGCGCGGACGCCTTCCAGCAGCGTCTGTCTCAAGGCTTTGTAGGCTTGGCGGGTCACTACGCCGCCGGGCAGCGCATGAGCGGAGAGGGTGGGGATCAGCTCTGCCCCTTGGGCCCGAAGCAGAGAAATGATCCCTCCCAGTGAACCACGTTCTGTCTCCTGGAGGAGGGCGGCGCCGTATCGGGGGTGGAATTCCTCCAGGGTAGTGAGGGAAGGGGTAAAGGTATTGGACTCATGCATGATGGAACCGATAACGATCCGCATAGTACTTCCTCCAAAAAAGGGGGGAATGAGCTTCCTTGTAGCTCATTCCCCACTATGATCTAAGCTGTGTCAAATTCAGCTTGCAAGCGACCGCTGGCTGTGTCCTCTAGGTGAGGATGGCCTCCTCGGTGCGGCCATCGAAGACCTTCATGCGGTCCATATTGACGATCATATCCACTTCATCACCTGCCTGGACATCGGAGCGCGGGTCCACTCGGGCGATGAAGGTGGTATTGCCCGTCACCAGGTACACGAAGATCTCGTTGCCCATAAGCTCGGTGACATCCACCCGGCCCTTTATTCCTCCCTGTGTAATGCCAGGTGGCACGAAGCGTGGGTCATGGATGTTCTCCGGCCGCATTCCAAAGATGATCTCCTGGCCCTTGTAGGGCAGCAGTGGCTGCTGCTTGTCCTTCGGAACCTCCATCTTGAAGGTGCCGCCGTCAGCGTAGAGGGTGCTATCCTCTTCCACCAGGGTGACATCGAAGAAGTTCATGGATGGAGCGCCAATGAACCCGGCGACAAAGAGGTTGACGGGGTGGTCATAGAGGTTCTGCGGCGTGTCATACTGCTGGAGGATGCCATCGCGTAACAGGGCGATACGGGTCCCCATAGTCATGGCCTCTGTCTGGTCATGGGTCACATAGATCCATGTGGTCTCCAACCGCTGCCACAGCTTAGAGAGCTCCGCTCGAGCCTGCACCCGCAGCTTGGCATCGAGGTTGGACAGGGGCTCATCCATGAGGAAGACTCGGGGCTCACGGACGATGGCCCGTCCCAGTGCCACGCGCTGGCGCTGACCACCGGAGAGCTGTTTGGGCTTGCGGTCGAGGAGGTCCTCGATGCCCAGAATACGCGCCGCCTCGTGAACCCTCCGGTTGATCTCCGCCTTGGGGGTCTTGCGCAGCTTGAGACCAAAGGCCATGTTGTCGTAGACCGACATGTGAGGATAGAGAGCGTAGCTCTGGAACACCATGGCGATGTCCCGATCCTTGGGGGCTACATCGTTGACTAACCGGTCGCCGATGTAGATATTGCCCTCGGTCAATTCCTCCAGGCCAGCCAACAGGCGGAGGGTGGTCGTCTTGCCACACCCTGAAGGGCCGAGCAGGACGACGAACCCCCGGTCCTCGATGTGAAGGTTGAGATTGTTCACCGCAACCACGTCACCGAAGCGCTTGGTGACACTTTCATAAAGTACTTCAGCCATTTTTGCTCCTTATCGTTGGTGATAGCCGATGGAGACGACGAACATTGGCATCACATTATTTCGTCCGCCGTCCCATCGAGCGTGCTGAGGGAAACAGAACTCTTCGGTCATCGCCCCATCAGCGGCGGAAGTAACACCTAAGCTGAGCGGCAACGGGCTCATTGCCAAAACCGCTTTCCCCCAGCCGCACATTCTCTACAAGGGAAAACAGGTGGTGGATAGTGTGACTTCTCAGAGATGGGGTAGCCCTGAACGGACTGCTTGCACGAGTCAAGTCACTCTATCCCAGGATCATGTTCTTGGACTCACCTCCTTTCCGCACCTCACATTCCACCTGCCCTGCACTCCTTGGCAGAGCACAGTGCTGCTAAGGACCACGATGACATCTATTATAGCAGAAAACCTCAATTCGCGCAAGGCCATTTCCACGCCAAAACGGGAGCGATAGCGTTGACGTACTTGGTCGGGACGTAGGTTCACGTTAATCAGGACGTACACCAGCCAACGGGCCTTTCGGCGCTGACGCCGCCGGCCACTGG
>CAYRNM010000196.1:0-5383 GCA_964425465.1 uncultured Anaerolineae bacterium
GTACCAATCGTCAGCACGGGGGTGATTCGCCTCTTGGGGCAGCAGGTCCCGGCGCTGCACCAGATGGATTCGGTGGATGGGCGCGCAGTAGTTGATCGCCCACCCCTCCTCGCCGAAGGCTTTGGTCTGATAAAAGGCCAGGACCTCGGCCCCCAGGCGACGAGGGGCGTGTTTCACCGGGATACGGTACCAGCCCTCCTGACATGCGATATCGAAATCGCGCGGGCTGTTCATGACCGCCACCAGTACCGGCGATTCTTCGGGTGCTACTCCCTCGGCTTGCCCATCCGATCGCCATTCCTCCATGGTCCTGTCCCTACATCAATTGCTGAGCCATACTCGGCGCGAAGCGAGCCAGTTCCTCCCGCAGCCGCAGCAGGGCCAGGTCCCGGGCCTTGACCTCCAGCATCACATCGAAGTCCCTCAGCCCTGCATTCCAAGCGACGCGCAGAAAGTCAGTGAAAGCGAAGGGGTCCACGTAGTCGGCGTGCTGAGTGGACTGGGGCGCTCGGGTTCGACGGCGCACCCTGCCGCTCATCGCATCGTGCTGCTCGATGACCACCGTCGCCGTGCGAGGGGAACTGAAATGCACCTTGGGGGTCACCTCCTCCGGCCAGGTGACTAGGCAGGAGGCAAGCGCCTCGACCAAAGCCATCCCTTCCGGATTGTGACAGCGGAAATGGAGATAGTCAAAGGCCAGGGGGAGGCCCATCCGCTCATGAACCCACAGGCAGTCGGCCACCGAGAAGCGATGATCATCGTTCTCGAGGGCCAAGCGATGCCGCGCTTCCAGGGGCAGCATCTCCGCTTGGCGGAGGAATCGCTCCCTGGCAGCATGGTGGTTTCCGTACACCCCACCCACGTGGAGCACGACCACTGCCTCCGGCCCCAGCCCCATCGCCTCTAACAGCCGCGCTTGGTGGATCACCTCCTGCCGGGCTCGCTCGGCCAACTCTTGCTCCGGAGCATTCAGCACCACATGCTGGCCGGGGTGCACCGAGAGGCGCACTCCATCGGCCCGAACCATCTCTCCCACGGCCGCCAGTTCCCGCTGGCACTCCGCGCTCTGGTTATGGAACTGAGGGAAATCGGGGTGGGTGGCATAGGGAGCCAGATCGGGGGAGATGCGGTAGAAGCGGATTCTCTGCTGCCGCAGGTAGCCCAGGATATCGCGTAGATAGGCCAGGCTGATGCTGAGGTGTGGCCCATTCTGCCAGCGCCGCGTGTCGTGCGATTTGAGCCCCGCCACGCCGAGCACTTTGACGGGAAAGCCGAGGCGGATCATCTCGGCAGGACTTCGGGGGCCTGATGCTTGACCTCCACCCAGAATCCCGCGTTGTAGTGCAGGGTCTTCACCACTCCCAATCCTCATCTTCCTGAGGGAAGGGTTCATCGGACTCCATTAAGCGACCCAGCATCCGCTGGATGATCCCCTCGGGGCTCAGCCGGTCCAAGCCCTTCAATTTCTCCACGGCCTGCCAGCTCTTTTGGAAGAGGTGGTAGAATATCTGCACACCCAGTTCATCGCGCAGGGTGTGGTAGCGCTTGCCCACCGTCGCCGCACTGACCTCATAGGCATCCCCTGCCTCTGCCTGGGTGCACCATTCGAAGTACAACAAGTGCACCAGGTACTCCATGCCCGCTGCCCAACCCTCGGGCCTGCGCAGGGGGCTGACCTGTCCTTGGGTGAGGAAGATGTAATCATCCCACAACTGTTGGGCTCGGTTGATCATCGCTGGGGAACAGCCTTTCAATTTCATCTCCTCCACGAGATCTGCTTCGACCTCCTGTAGGACAGGCGACTTCATCTCTGCGGTGGGGATCAGCCCCAGTTCCTGTCGCAGCTTTCGCCAGTCCAGGCCTCCGGCGTCGTAGAGATGCTCCTCGATCTCCTCGT
Organism: uncultured Anaerolineae bacterium; assembly: GCA_964425465.1. Classification (GTDB taxonomy): domain Bacteria; phylum Chloroflexota; class Anaerolineae; order JAYEMR01; family JAYEMR01; genus JAYEMR01. The sequence goes on from CAYRNM010000196.1 coordinate 1,898, forward strand.
CGAAGAGGCTCTCCAGTCCGTTGAGGGCGCGGAGAGCGGCCTGGCCCCGATCTACTTCTTTGAGCAGGGATTGAGGCTCCTCAGCGGGCATCAGGTCCGACAGGCCAGTGGGGACCTCCAATTTCATTTCCTGCAGGAAGGAGCGCAGTTTGGCCCACTCCGACAGGGCTAACTGTTGGGCCGCCGGTGGAGCTACGGTTTCCTCGATGATGTTGAGCCAGACCTCCTCCTCCCACTCCAGCACCTCATCCAACAGCTCCGTGTCCAGCAGATTGTCCAGGCTGGCGGCTACCATTCCCAGCAGCAAGGGGTGCCGGTCCGATGGCACATCCCTTTCCCCCAGGCCGGCTGAGGCGGCCATGGCCCACTGCCATACCTCTTCATCGGCGTAGATCTGGGCCAGCAGCCAGGCCTGGCGGAAGAGTCTATCGCGCAGGAGAGCGCGGCGCGCTTCGTCCACCACGGACTCCACTCCCTGACGCAGCATCTGCACCATCTTCGGCCTGGATATGTGGGGCCGCCAAAGGAGGCGGCGATGTCGGTCTGCAAAGGCCTGGATCTCTTCGGGGTTGAAGAACCAGGACTCCATCTCCTCCAGGGTGAGCAACTCAACGGAATCGGCCAGCAGCTCAGGATGGGCGGTGATGTCCACCTCTCCCACTGACCATTCCTCCCCCGGTCGAGGGTCCTCTCCGGCCAGCAGCCCCTCCCAGGCGAAGTACTCCAGCGGCAGCCGTCGTCCGACAGCCAGGGCTTGTTCGTAGGCACGCTCCACCGCCTCGTGGCAGCGCTCTAGGCGGACCTCGACGGCGGTGATCCCTTCCCCGGTCAGCTCGTCAAGCATCTCCTCGAACTCTTCCTCGTCCATCATGTCGGCTCCAAAGCAGTCCTTGAGCCCCTCATGATCGGTGAACATCATGTCCGCCAGGATCAGATAGCCGTCAGAGCGCTGTCGAGCTACGAAGGAGACCTGTCCACCGGCGCCATCAATGGTGGTCAGCCAGCAGGAGTGCAGGGGCCATTGGACATCGGCCAGGAGTGGCATGTCCCGGATCACATCGGCCCCTGGCACGCTGGACCGCATGGTGAGATGGCCGGCCACCTTACCTGCCTCTTGACGGATCATTTCTGTGGAACCGTATCGAGCCAGCTTCTCCAGCCAGGGAATGGCCACTGCGGCCCGAAGCCTGTTCAGCCCCTCAATGGCCGCCAGCACCACGGTCTCCTCGGACATGTGGAGAGCCGCCCGCAGGGGAAAAAGCACACGGGGGTCCCCCATCTCCGCCAGGCGGTAGATCATCTCTGACCGCTCTTCCAGCGGCATGTGCTCCGCTAGGACATTGAGAAACTGGGCCAGCTCTGGAGCTTGCGTGAAGCTGTCCAGGAGATTTTCCTGGGAGCGGCGGGCTACGGCCTCCGGGTCGCGCAATCGTCGGTACAGGGCCTCCATATCCACTGGCGCTTCGAAACGTTGAAGCACGCCGAAGATGCTGAGCTTGCACCAGTCGTCCAGGGCAGGGTCGTCGAGCAGTTCGAGAAGGGGGCGCACGACACTGTGATCCTCCAGGGCCATGAGCAGCTCGGCAGCCATGACGTGGGTGTTCTCATCGGGGTCACGGATCATCTTCAGCAGGCGGGGAAGCACCTGCTCCTTGGATAAGCGAAAGCGCTCAATGGCCTGCTCCCCTTCATCCCTCCTCATTTCCCCGCTGACAAAGCGTTGGAGGAGGGCCTCGATCTCTGTGTCGCTGGGAGCACCTCTTTTTCGTCTTGCCATAGGTTGCGCTCCTTTGCTTGCCTCTGATCACCTGCCTGCAGCCACGCAGGCCCAGGCAGGCGCTATTGGGTCACTGACTGATCGGCCGATTGGATCGCCTCGGGCCGTGCGGGCTGAATGTGGCCCGCCTTTACCGACAGGCAACAGGCGCGGGCCAGGAAATGGGGCTGGTAGTCCTCCCAGTGAGTGGTGGTGAGGATGGCCTGCTCGGTTCCATCCAACAGCTCCATGAGGGCCACCCGGCGTAAGTTATCCAGCTCCGACATGACGTCATCCAACAACAGGATCGGCTCCTCTCCCCGCTCCTCCAGCATGAGCGCCCGCTCAGCCAGCCGCAGGCTGAGGGCCACGGTGCGCTGCTGCCCCCGTGAGCCGTAGATGCTCATGTCTACCCCATTCACCAGGAAGTGGATATCATCCCGCTGGGGGCCAATGAGGGTCACCCCTCGTTCTACCTCCTGCGGCTGCAACTCGCGGAGCCGCGCTCGGAAGGCGGCGGCAATGGCGGGACTCTCCAGCCCGGACCAGGCCCTTCGTCGCTCCTGGAGCATGTCAAAGGTCAAGGGGAGTTGGTAGTTGAGTGGCGGTGCCTGGGTGGGATCGAAGCTGGGCGCATAGCTCAGCCGCAGCCGTTCCTGGCCAACAGTGAGCTTTCGATGGAAGGGCTGACTCAGTCGGTCGAGTCCATCCACCGCCTGCCAGCGCCGGGCCATGAGATAGGCTCCGGGTGAAATAAGCTGTTCGTCCCATATCTCAAGCTCTCTGCGGCTTCCTCGCCCCTGGCGCAGACGGCGCAACAGGACATTGCGTTGGGTGAGGGCCGCATTGTAGCGGTGGAGGGAGCGGCCGTATTGGCTGTCGAGCTGGCAGAGAGCGATATCCAGAAAATGGCGGCGGCCCTCGGGAGAGCCATCTACCAGATCAATGTCACGAGGGCCGAAGAGAACAACCAGTAGCTCGCCCAAGAACTCCGTGGCCCTCTTCTGGACGCCATTGAGTTCGATTTGCCTGTGCAGCCGGAACTCCTGGCCATTCCCCAGCGGTTCCTTCATGAGGGTCATGGTCACCTGACAGGACGAGCCCTGCCGCTGAACCCGGCCCTCCAGCCGCGCATAGGTCAACACTTCCTCATCGGCTAGCCAGTTGATGAGCTGCCGGTCAGCCGAAGCGTGAGGTGAGCGGGTAGTGACCAGGCAATGGATGGCCTCCAGGAGGTTGCTTTTCCCCTGCGCATTGTCCCCTTGCAGGATTACCACCTGGCGGGGAAGGGAAAGCTCTAGCCGCACATAGTTTCGGAAATTAGTCAGGGAGAGGTGAGTCAGGTACATTTCATCACTGGTCCTCAGCGCCATCTCGCTGGGTTGCATTATATCATGTTCTGGAGAGATGACAACCGGGAGTGGGGTGCAGATACCCTCCTGCAGGCTTTTAGGGGAGGGCAGAGCAGAAGTTCTGTGCAAGCCTGCGGGAGGGTGAATATTTACCCCTGAGCCACGACAAAAGCCCAGGTCGAAAGGCCTGGGCTGAGACTCATAGCGACTCGGTGCAAGGACCGAGAGAGTTCATTGAAGGCCCCCGAAGCTAGGCGGGAGCAGGGGCACCAACTAAGGCCTGGAACTCCTGCGCTTCCAGGGTCTCCACCTCGATCAGCCGCCGAGCCACCGCCTCCAGCCTGTCCCGGTGGGCAGTCAGGACCTCCTTGGCCCGCT
>CAYRNM010000197.1:0-2089 GCA_964425465.1 uncultured Anaerolineae bacterium
CCCTACCCCCTTGCCCACCCCCGATGGCATCACCCGCACGGTGCGCCTGCCCATCCTCATGTACCACCACATCGCCCACCCGCCGCCTGATGCCGATGCAGTGCGGTGCGACCTATCCCTGCCCCCGGAGGCCTTCGAGCAGCAGTTACAATACCTGGTGGAGCGGGGCTATACCTCTATCACCCTCTCCGACCTGCTTCATCACCTGGCCCGCGGCGCACCGCTGCCTCCCAAGCCCATCATCCTCACCTTCGACGACGGCTACCGCGATGCTTACACCGAAGCCTTTCCTCTGCTGCAGCGGTATGGCATGACCGGTACCTTCTTCCTCATCACTGGCTTCATTGACCGGGCAGATCCTGAGCACCTCTCCTGGGCTCAGGTGAGGGAAATGCACCGCGCGGGGATGCAGTTCGGCTCTCATACCTATACCCACCCCGACTTGCGAGACCAGCCGGTCGAATACCTCGTCTGGCAGATACTGGGCTCAAAGGAGGCCATCGAACTGCGCATCCGGGAGCCGGTGCGCTTTTTCTCCTACCCCTCAGGCAGGTATGATCAGCGAGTAATAGATGTCCTCCGCTCAGCCCACTTCTGGGGTGCAGTGACCTCTCACCAGGGGATGGACCAATCATCGGAGCATCCCTTTGAGCTGCGGCGCATCCGGGTTCGAGGGGATGAGACCATGGCCTCTTTCGTAGCCAAACTGGAGATGGAATGGTAACCAGGGGACAGATAAGGTGTGAGGAGTTGTGGGGTAGGTGGTGGGATGAAGCGCTCAGCGGCTGTGTTAGCTTGGCGACCTGTCGTCAGGCGAAGGCTTTGAAGCTGCGCCTGCCCGCCATCGCCGGAGGCGCTGGGCGATCTCTTGTTCGTAGCCCAACTCCCCCGGCTGATAGTAGCGCTTCCCCTGCAGTCCGGCCGGGAGGTACTGCTGCTGGACCCAATGGCCGGGATAATTGTGGGGGTACTTGTACCCTTTGCCATGGCCCAGCGGGCCGCCGTCGCGGGTGGCGTCCTTCAGATGGTCGGGCACCTCGACGATCCCCTCGGCCTCTACATCGGCCAGCGCCTGGAAGTACCCACCGGCAGAGTTGCTTTTGGGGGCCGTGGCCAGGTAGATGGCCGCCTCCGCCAGGTTGTACTGGGCCTCCGGCAGCCCCACCCACTCCAGCGCCTGAGCAGCGGAGGTGGCCACGACCAGCGCCTGCGGATCGGCCAGCCCCACATCCTCGGAGGCGAAGATGATCATCCGGCGGGCGATGAAGCGCGAGTCCTCCCCAGCGTAGATCATCTTGGCCAGCCAGTACAGCGCTGCATCGGGGTCGCTCCCCCGCAGGCTCTTGATGAAGGCGGAGATGGTGTCGTAGTGGGCATCGCCATCCTTGTCGTAGAGGATGGCCCGCCGCTGGATGGAGTCCTCGGCAGCCACGAGATCAATGTGGATCACCCCCCCGGCGTTAGGCGGTGTGGATTCAACGGCCAGCTCCAGAGCATTCAGAGCGACCCGAGCATCGCCGCCGGCGATGTGGCTCAAGTGCTCCAGCGCTTCGTCAGTGATGTCAATGGCCTGCTGGCCGTAGCCCCGCTCAGGATCTCGCAGCGCCCGCCGCAACAGGGTCGAGATCTCCTCTTCGGTCAAGGGCCGGAGTTGAAAGACGCGGGACCTGGATAGCAGCGGGCCGATGACTTCAAAATAGGGGTTCTCCGTCGTCGCACCGATCAGGATGACGGTGCCATTCTCCACATGGGGAAGCAGGGCATCCTGTTGGGCCTTGTTGAAGCGATGGATCTCATCCACCAGCAGGATGGTCCGCTGTCCGTACAGCGCTCGCCGCTCCTTCGCCTCGGCGACCACCCGGCGGATATCGGCCACCCCGGCTAGCACAGCGCTGAGGGTCTCGAAGTGACTTTGGGTGCGATGGGCGATGATCATGGCCAAGGTGGTCTTGCCCGTGCCCGGCGGGCCCCAGAGGATGATGGAGGAGAAGAGGCGGTCCGTTTCGATGGCCCGGCGCAAGAGCTTCCCTGGGCCAGCGATCTCCTCCTGCCCCACGAACTCCTCCAGGGTACGGGGCCTCATTCGGGC
>CAYRNM010000197.1:2189-5371 GCA_964425465.1 uncultured Anaerolineae bacterium
GCAGACACTACCTCTATCGTGTCCCCCACCTTCACCGTGCCGCCCTTAAGCACCCGCACGAAGATCCCCTCGCGGGGCATGACGCAGTCGCCGGCCTGATAGTAGATGGCGCAGCGCTCATGGCAGATCTTGCCGATCTGGGTGACCTCTACCTCTGTCTCCCCCAGGCGCAATCGCGTCCCCACCGGTAATTCCACCAGGTTGATGCCCCGGGTGGTGATATTCTCCGCGAAGCTCCCTGGGCCGACGTTGAGCCCCAGCTCGCGTATCTTCTGGATGGACTCCCAGGCCAGGAGGCTCACCTGGCGGTGCCAGGGGCCGGCATGGGCATCGCCCTCAATGCCCCATTCGGTTCGGAGCTCAGCCTGGCCCACGTCCCGCTTACGCGTCCCTTTGCGTTCGCTGGTGCAAACGGCAATGATCTCACCCCTCATTGGCTTCTCCAGTCAGTCCGGCCACCACAGCTTCCTCCTCCGGGCGGAGGAGCTGGATCAACTGATGGGCCTCGTCAAGGAACAGATCAATTCTGTCCTGGCTAAAGGCGTCGGGAGTGCCCACCAGACGCAGCGTGAGGATCATATAGGTGGTCAGGGTAAGGATAGAATCAGGGGGCCCCTCGATGGCTGCTTCCTCGCCATTGTACTTCTCGATGCGCAGTTTGAGGTGATGGCGCTCGCTGAGCTGGTCGTAGTACACCTCTCGGTAGAAGGTGCGCCAGTTATCCGGAATCTCATTCCACACTGCGAATGCATTTTCTAACTCCAGGCCATAGAGCCCCAGGATCGTGCGCAAGAAAGCCATGACCTGCGACGAGGCGTGCTTCTCCAGTTCCTGTATCCGGTTGCCCTGGTCAGACTGCGCAACCCAGGTTACCAGGTAGGCCAGGTCGCGACCGAGGTAGTTGGCCAAGCTGGTATCCAGAACCTGCCAGGTCTCGGCGTTGATCTCGCCGCCCAGCCGCTTGCTGAGAATGTCCAGTACATGCTGAACCGCCTGCGGCCGGGCTTCCAGAAAGGCGTGCAGGTCCTCAGCGGACTGAGCCAACAAGCGGTCCGCCTCTTCTGCAGAGATTTGACCCATCAACAACGAGCCCCAGTCATCCATTGAGGTCACTTCCCCTTTCCAAAAAGCTGGCGCAGGCGCTCGCCTGCGGATGGTCTTGACTTCAAGACCTTGCCTTCACGGCCGGGGGCCTCCGGTGTTGCTGGACCCCGAAACTGTTTCTCACGCCGAATCGCATCCCGCTGTATCTTGGCCTCGTAGCCGACTGGGCCCCCGCTTGATTCGCTGACCAGTTGCTCCTTGGCGGCCTCAATCCGCTCGAAGATCCGGGCGATGCAGGTCTCTAACTGACCTAGTGTCTCCTCCGCTTTCTGCCGACATTGCACAGCAATATTGTCCGCCTCGTCCCGCATTTGGTCGGTGGAGCGGTGTACTGTGCTCACAATCTCCTTGGGATCACCCTGTTGTGGCGGGCGCATCGCCGCGCTCACGTGGATCTTCGCCTCCTCTAGAGCCTTGCTAATCGCCACAACTGAATCGTTGAAGTCCGACCTGAACAAGTGGGCAAGGACAATAGTCTGCGGAGACACCCCATCGAGCAAGTCTCGGACGCCTTCCCAGTAGAGAGGATCCTCCAGCCTTTGGGGTTCCCGTGCGGCCCGCTCCAGCCAAGACCGGATTCTCTCGCACCGAACGGACAGCTCGCGGGACGCGATGTAGCCCCTGACATAGTTATCGAGCTCGCCCTGGTAATCTCGGAGTTCGCCCAAGAGTGCCTCACGTACCGAAACCAGGCGCTCTGTCGGCTGATGTACCACCCGCGGCGCTTTGAGAGCGGCCTGGGATTCCGCCCCCCTGGATCTGTCAACGTCTTGCATCGTCGAGCTCCCTTCGGCCAACGGCAGGGCCACCCGCAGTCAGCCAAGCCTCTACGGGGCCAGCTTCTGAAGCGTTCTCAGGATCTCATCGTAGACAGTGTTTCGCAGCAAGGTCTCTGCATCTTGCAGGGGGCCCGTCATGCCGCGCAGCTCGTGCAGCAGATCATCCGCCACTTTCGTCCTCACACAGACCGACGCTCGCTCATAAGCCGATGTGAACTGCTGAAGCAGGAGTTCGATCTGGCGCTTGTCGCTTTCGTCATACCACTCCCCACGATCCATGACCGCCTTACGCGGGGAATCTCTGTTGCTGTCAATCGTCTCAAACATCGCGTCCAGGACTTTCCAGTTGCCAGCGTAGTTGGCGCTGTTCCTGTCGCGGCACTCATCAAGGTTGTCCTTGAGGAAGCGTTCTGCCCGACGGCAGAGCCACAGCAGCTCGAGGACGTTCTCGTGGGTCCGGGAATAGACCTCGGCCATCCGGGCGAGTTCACCAGTGTGCTGGAGATTCTGCTGAAGTTGCTTCAGACTTTCTGTGAGTTGCTGTTTCGCCTTCTCGTTTCTGGCCATGATGCCCGAGCGAATGGTCTGGATGACAGGCAGTGTCTCTTTCACCAGCGAACTGATAGCTCCGACTGCAGTGAGCAAAGCAGAAAGTTCGAGGGCCATGCTGTGCCTCCCCCTATGAACTTGGCCAGATCAACTGTGGCGCGCGGATGATGTGCCGTTCTTCTTAATATTATACCATATAGGCTACGGACATCAAAATGGCGAATTGAGGGACTCCTTGAGCTTTGTTATTCGCTGACCACCTCCCCACTCCGTCCCCCGCTCTTGCGCACCAGCCGGACATTCTGGATGCGCATCGTGCGCTCCACCGCCTTGCACATGTCGTAGATGGTCAGGGCCGCGACGCTCACGGCGGTCAGGGCCTCCATCTCTACCCCTGTCTTGCCATGACAACGCACCGTGGTCGTGATCTCCACCAGGCTTTGTCCCTCATGGAAGCTAAAGTTTATGTCAACTTTGTCCAGCAGCAATGGATGACACATGGGGATCAGTTCGTGGGTGCGCTTGGCGGCCATGATTCCAGCAATCTGGGCCACGGCCAGCACATCACCCTTGGGGATGCCCCCCTCCTGGATCAGGGCCAGGGTCTCAGGCCGCATGTGCACTTCGCCCTTGGCCACGGCCTCTCGATGGGTGTCGGGCTTGCCCCCCACATCCACCATCCGTGCCCGACCCTCTTCATCCAGATGTGTCAGCTTCATCCTTCCCCCCCTGGCCGTAGGGGCGTGGCGC
>CAYRNM010000198.1:0-5360 GCA_964425465.1 uncultured Anaerolineae bacterium
GAGACAGGGGTTGGGGATCGTGGGGGAGTACCTATGTCTGGTGGACCACAAGAACTTCGCCTGGGAGCGGCGGGGTTCGGAGTGGCATCGGGCGGGAGTCTCGTCATGGGAGGGGCTGGTGGACTGGCAACGGGTGATTGAGCTGCTGCATCAGGTGAGCTACAATGGCATCATCTGCTTCCATCCTGAGTACGACGACGATGCGCACGCGGCGGATTTGGTGGCCAAGGATCGGGAGTATGTGAGCGAGCTGATAGCTCTTGGCATATAGCCGATGGCTGATAGCTGATGGTGCTATCTGCTTTTTGCCATCGGCTATATGCCATTTGCTATCGGCTATATGCTACTTGCCCAATAGCTTCCGCAACTGGGGCCCCGTCTGATAGGTGCCCAGTCCGCCTCGGATCTCGGTCCCCAGCATTCGTTGCCTAGCCTCCTCGTAGACGGCCCGCAGGTAGACCTTGTTCTCCACATCGGTGCCACAGGGGCCTTTATCTCCCTCCCGGATTTTCCGCCAGTTGTCCAGGAAGAAGTCAAAGCGGGCATTGGTCCCCGCCACCAGCATGGCGGTGTTCACATTGGTCTTGCCGATGAGGCCTCGAGGCATGGCCGCTGTACCTGTGCCGCCGTGCTGGGCGAAGGGCGCATACACGCCTGAGCCCAGCATGACGGTGCGCTGAACCACTTCCAGCTTGTAGACATCTGGCTCGTGCAGTTCACCCCTGCGGGCAGCGTGCTTCATGCCGATGTCGTAGGCCAGGCCCTCCCCGCCGGTGTAGGAGATGAAGCTGGCCACCAGTTGAGCGAAGCGCTCCAGCTCTGCCCCCCGCATGGCGGCGTAACCGGCCTCATCCCCGCTCTGGCCGGTGGCCCCCAACTCCGCCTCCAGGATCATCTCCGCGTTGTTCAGCTCTTTACGCACCCCATCCACGATGTCCCGAGTGATCACGAAATTGAGGGCCGGTGGGATGTTCTCGGTGTCAATCATGCCCCAGGCGGGGTCCATCACCTCGACCGATTTCAGGAAGTGATACCGGAACCGCTGGTACTCCTGGCTGGTGAGGTAATTCAGGTAGGATTCCACCTCCGTTCCCATCAGGTCGGCCTCCTCCTGGAATCCCTTCTGGGCCAGGAACTCCGCCGCATTCCCCACGCGCTTTCGGTAGGCCTCACGGCTGGCGTCGGCGGGCTTGTACGCCTTACCGGGGATGAAATCGGGCACGGTGAAGTGGTCCAGGGAGATAGCGACGAAATCGGCACCATAGGTATCCACCAGCTCTTGCATCCAGAGAGCACCGATTTGGGCTCCCCGAACCGTCGGATCGCCATGATAGGTGACGCCTGGGGGTGTGAAAACTGAAGATGGATCTCCACCGAATTTACTGTTGGCATTGAGGGAGAACTGGACAATGAGGGGCGATTGATCCCCCTCCGCAGCCAACTGGACGAAAGCCCTGCTCTCCTCGAAGTTGTTGGTGTTGGCAGCCAAGATCGTCCCTCTCTCCTCCTCGGGTTTCAGACGGCCATCCTCGTAGAATGGGCAGAAGTGCCGAAAGACCTTCTGCAGATCCCTTCCGTTCAGCAGTGTACTCATCCTATCCTCCTCTAGGTTTTCTGCAACCATTCAGCGGATCACGCGGACCGAGCCCAGCAGGATCCGCGTGTCCTGGGTCCCATCCGATGATGTCACCATCAACCTCTCGCCAGTGGCTAAGAGGTAGAGCCCCACCTCCACCGGGTACTCCCCTGGCGGCATGTCGGGGGGCAGAGCCACCCCGTGGCGATCTTTAACCACCGATCCGACCAGCCAATGACGGGTTGGATACTGCCCCTCCAGGGGTTGGCCATCGTGCTGGGCCCACACTGGCCCACCGGTCGCCGGATTAAAGGGCCCCAGCAGGTGGACGAAGACGGTGTAGTCTTGTGCAATCTTCCCCGTGGCTTCCCAATACAAATCAAAGGTCAACGTCCCTCCAGGCCGCACCGGTCCCTCAGGAGCGATGTCGTAGCCGTGGAAGCGGATCGCCTCCCCCAGCCGCGCTTCCAGAGGATGAATGGGCAGGCCCGCTGGGGGAAGGGGACTGGTCCCTTGGATGGACAGGCCTCCAAAGGACAATCCCCCCTCCGGAGCGCACAGGCGAAAGTGATACCGCCCAGCGGGGGTAAAGGGCAGGACAGCGAAATCAACCTGCCGCCGCCGGATGAGGCCGTCGCCCCAGCCAGCCAGCGAGTGGCTATCCACACCCCTCCCCCGCCCATCCACCAGCTCCACCGTGACCTGTGCCGGGGTGGTTTCGCGCCAGTAGAGCCCCAGGTGGATGGTATCTCCGGGCCGGTACTCGGAAGTGGGCAAATCGTAGCCCAGCAGCATATTTCCCCCTGCCATCCCCTCCAGGAGGTATTGAGGTGCTAAGTTCTCGGCTGATACCGCCGGCCTATCAGGAGCGGGCGCGTACAGGATCAGGCGGTTGTGGTAGAAGGCGTGGCTCAGCAGCGGGGTGTAGTGAGCCTCCATCCATCTCTCAGCAGCGCCCTGGGGGTCCTGAAGGTGTGACTCGGCCAGCATCAGCCAGGCGCGGGGGTGGTCGCCAATGGCCCGCGTGAGCTCCCGCTCCACATTCTGCGGCGTGATCTCATCCGCATATCGGGGCAGCTCATAGAGCTTCGGCCGCCGCTCGGCGGGGATCAGCCCTTCGTAGGTGTAGCGGAACACCGGGTAGCGGTTGCCAGACACGAGCAGCACCGCGTCGTCGGGGTGGGCATAGGCCCTGACGATCCGCACCGCCGACTGGAACTCATCCCGCAGGTAGCGGTCCTGATAGTAGCCCCTCAAAGCCCAGCCGAAGGTCAGGAACACCGCCAGTCCCAGCAGCGCGCCTCCCCATCGCGACCGCCCATAGGCCAGTCCCACCGTCGCCGCCAACAGCAGATAGTAGGCTGGGGCGAAGGTGATCAGATAGCGGGCCTCCACGCGGGGGGAGTAGAAGAGCCCTCGGGGGAGGGTCGCCAGGTACACGGCCAGAGGGGGCAAAACTAGAAGCAGGGAAAGCAGTACCCCTCGCTCCCATCCCCTCCAGCCTTCCATCCCCCCCTTTTGCCGCCCAAGGGCCACCATCCCCCCTAGGGCCAGCAGCGCGAAGCCCAAGATCAATGGCCGATAGCGTTCGATATAGGTAGAGATGCCGGTGCTCAGCAGCAGGCCATACAGTTGTAAAAGAAGGGTGACATCCAAGGGCTCGCTCACCGACCAGGTGCGCATGCGCCCCAAGGCTAAAGCCAGCCAAGGGGTGAAGAGCAGAAGGATCGCCGCCTGCGCCCCCAGCCAGCGGAGCCAGCCTATCCTGCGCCTCTTGGCCAACGCGGTGAGGGCCAGGAAGCCATTCTCCACCATCAGGATCAACCCCGCCAGGTAGAGGCTATACAGCGCCGCTGTGGTGCTGAGGATGTAGCCCGCCCATGTGCGCCCCCGTGCTTCTCCCCTGTAGAGGCAGGTGAAGAACTCCAGGGAGAGGGCGACACAGCAGGCGGCCAGGATATACATGCGCAGTTCCTGGGACCACCAGATGTGGAAGCGGGCTATAGCCAGGAGCAGGGCTGCCAGGAGGCCAATGGATTTGTCAAAGAGCCGACGGGAAAGCCGATAGAGCAGCGCGACGGTGAGCAGCCCCCAGCCCACCGACAGGAAACGGGCTGCGAACTCGCTCTCCCCCACCAGTTGCACCCAGCCCCAGAGTGCCCAGAAGAAGAGGGGGGGGTGGACATCGCCCGCCGTCCATAGGGTCGCGCCAGCCAGCCCTTTGCGCACTGCCCAGATGGCCAGCGCCTCATCCCACCACAGGTTCTGGGCCCCCAGCCGGTAGAGGCGCAGGGCGAAGGCCAGCCACACGGTGAAGATGAGAGCAATCCGCGTCCCATGGGCCATCACAAACTGGCGGACACTCGCCCCAAGGTCGAGCGCCCATTGCCCATAGTGGGTCAGTGACGTGTTCGGTGGCTTTGTTGAATGACCGCCTATGCTATAGTCTCGACATGATGACTCCTGTCTGTGCCGTCGTGAGTCGCTCATCACCGTGTACCCACCAGACCCAGATGTGCGTGTCGAGTACAATCACTGCAGTGCATCCCACTCGTCTTCGGCAACGCTCCCGAATGGATCAACATAGCGAATCGGTGTACCACGCAAGGGATAGCGCCAATCGTGCTCCCCTTCACGCTCGCAGCTGCGCACGATAACTTCAACTTTATCTCCTGCTTGGAAAGGGTGTCCCTTGATCATAAGCGTTCCGTCGTTCGAGACTGTTGTTTCTACATGGTACATCTGCATATTTCACCTCATTTCGTGGAGACAAGTTGCCCACCACTCGCTTACGGGAAGTACCTGTAAATGTCCCTTCGATGCAGAAACTTTACAAGGGTGACAACTTCGCCCTCCACAATGATGCCCAGCCTGTAGTCCCCAATTCTGATACGATAATAGTGATCCTCACCCCTTAGCTTCCTCACTTCTTGCACCTCTGAGAGACTCTGCGCTTGTTCAAGCTCCTCAATCGTCTCCTTCACTCGGTTCAGCAGCCCTTTGTCTTTGATTCTTCTCAGATCTCTAGCGAAGCTCTGCTTAAACTCGACCTTCATGCCTTACCCTCGAGGATGCCGGAAATTTCTTCCCGCCCCACAGTCTCTCCCGTCTCTCCCTCTCTTATCGCTCTTGCCAGGGCAAAGTCTTCAATCACTTCCGCAAACAAGTCGTAGAACCACTCCTCCTGTTCCTGGAGCACCTCAAAAATAGCCTGCTTAAAGACCTCTTTGACTTGCCCTTCATCAATAGTTATGTAGGACATAGGTACCTCCTGTTATACGGAATCCAATCACCTCGGCCAGCAAATGTGTCCATGGGGGCGCCGCCAAACGTCCGCACGCTCATCGTCGGAGACACCCGCGCGCCTTCACATGACGTTCGGAACGTGTCGGTATGACCACAAACGCCGACGCTCCCCGCCACGCCCCCGCCTCGCTACTCACTCTTACAACCAACTACGAATGATAACACAAGACGAACTGCGAAGCGTGGTCGGGGAGCAAGTGTTTGGCGACGCGACGCAGGCATTCTAACCTGCTCCTTCCTGTCCAAATTCGAATCGAGCCGACCGAGCGGCTTCAATTGCGTCTCGGAGACGACTAGAGTCTGTCCTCAGTTTAGGTAGTTTGGGGCGATATTCCATTTTGCTTTCCATTTCAATTCGCCACTTGGGAGAGTTCTGAATCCAGACCGTGCTTAGCGGATGGCAAGTGAACTGCACATAACCGTTCGGCTTGACCGCACCGCAGATAGGGCATTCAATCCATTCAGCCTCCAAGTCGAG
>CAYRNM010000199.1:0-5359 GCA_964425465.1 uncultured Anaerolineae bacterium
TTCCTCAGGTAACAGAGCGCCTCTTCGTTGGAGAACCCCCTTGGCCGTGTCACCTGGATGGTCTTAGCCCCCAGCCGCCTCATGTCCTCGGGGGAAGAGCCTTTGGCAGTCACCACCACCACGGGGATGTCGCGCAGCAGTTCATCCTCCCTCATCCTCTCCAGCACCGTGTACCCATCTACTTCGGGCATCATCAAGTCCAGCAGCACCAGGTCGGGAGGCTGACGCCGCATCTTGATGAGGCCATCCTCTCCACTGTAGGCTCGGACGATCTGATAGGCCTGCGAAGAGGAGCGGATCATGCGCGACAGCAACCGCACCACACGGGGATCGTCGTCTAGGATCAGAATTCGACGCACCCCCTCGCCAAAGCGGTCCAGAACCTCTAGCAGCGTCTGATGGGATACGGGTTTGACCAGATAGTCGGCCACGCCCAGAGAGTGCCCTATCTGACGGTCGCTGACCAGAGGGCACTGGATGAGGGGCAGGTCCCAGCCATCGAGCTGGACTCCCAATCTGGCCAGCAACTCCCATCCCCCGCCATCGGAAGCGCTGACCACCACGGCCCGGGGGCGGAGCTCCTCAGCCATGGAAGTCACCCGCGAGGCATCCCCGACCCTCACTACCTGATAGCCCTCCAGCCGCCGCTGGATCAGGTGCTCCATACGAGGGTCTGGATCCACCACCAACAGCGCTTTCGCCGGGCCGGAGGGCAGGAGGGGAGAGAGTCCTCTGGCAGATGAAGGGCCAAGGGCCGGCACCTGCGCTTCCTCACCAGCCACAGGGAGGGTGAAGTGAAATGTACTTCCCTTTCCCCGGCCCTTGCTCTCCGCCCAGATGCGTCCCCCGTGCAACTCCACAAATTGCCGGCTGATGGCCAGCCCCAGCCCCACACCGTCATGCTGGCGGGTAGTAGAACCATCCAACTGGCGGAACTCCTCGAAAATCTTCCCCCGATCCTCAGGCGCAATGCCGATCCCCGTATCGGCCACGCTCACCCTAACCTCTTCCCCTTGAAGCACAGCGTGTAGGATGATGCTTCCTCGGTCGGTGAAGCGACGGGCGTTGTTGAGCAGATTTAACAGCACCTGGCGGATCCGGGTGGGGTCAATATATAAAGTCGGGAGCTCCTGCTCCATCTCCACCCGTAGCTCCAGTCCCTTGCCCTCGATGAGGGGTCGGATGGTGTCCACCGCCTCCAGGATGACCTGGGCCAGATCGGTGAGCTCAGGTGAGACCCCCATGCGCCCCGCCTCGATCTGGGCCATGTCCAGGATATCATCTATGAGGCTCAGCAGGTGCTGACTGGAGCGGTACATCTCCCGCACATCGCCTCGGTACTCCTGGGGGAGGGGCACGCCGCCATAACTCCCCGGTGACAGATACATCATCTCGCTGAAACCGACGATCAGGTTGAGGGGGGTGCGCAACTCGTGGCTGATGTTGTTCACGAATTGCTGCTTCAGACGCCGCGCTTCGTCGGCTGCTTCGCGGGCCCGCGCCAGTTCGTAGTTCATGCGCCGCAGGCGGTAGCTGGCCTCGTCCAAGGCCCGGAGCGTGCGGTTGAGCTCCCCCTGACGATCGCGCAGTTGCTCTTGGTTGCGCCGGGCTTCCATGGCGCTGTTCCAGGCCCAATGAAGGACGGTGTACAGATTGCGGACGGACAGGGAGGAGACCATGGCCGTCAGGCAGACCATCAACACAGGATAGATGGTCGCCAGGGAGAGGAAGGGCCGCTGGTGGCTCGTGGAACCGACGACCGCTATCGTGCCGCTGCAGAGAGCCGCCACGACGAACATGCCCCTGGGACTTAGCAGCAGTCCGGCAAAGGTGACAATCAGAGGGAACAGGAAGGGCAGAAGGGGAGAAGTGGAGATCCACAGAGCCCAGGCCCCTGTTCCGACAGAGCCCAGCACAAAAATGCAGTATGCGGCAGCGCTTCCTCGCCGTATGAGAGTGTAACTCAGCCCGATCGTGGTCAGCAGCAGTAGAGGGCCGATGAAAGCTGAAGGGGCGTACACGAGAGAATTGATCTGAAGCAACCAACAGACCCAGACATAGGTTTCAGCCAGGGCGAACAGCAGCAGGCTCTTCAGCGAGTCCCCTCGCAGGTAGTCTAAATCACCCGAGACATTTCTCTCCCAGTACATGTTCTCCTCTCCCTTCTTCTCACCCTACGTCCATTTCGCCACCCTCTCCAACAGATCGCGCGCCTCCGCCTCAGAGCTGACGTGGGTGCTCAACATCAGGCCCTCTGGCTTCAGCTCCTCCAGCAAGGTTCTGATTTCATGAGGCCACACCGAGAGGTGTAAACTCTTCCCGGCAGCCTGGATACGTTTCAGAAGAGGGATCCATCGGGTCATGGGAAGAGCCCCAGCGCCAGGCACCCACTGGATGGCCTGGATCTCCGGGAGGGCGAGCAGGAGGTCGAGGTGGCGAACCGCGTCCGGCCCATCCAGATGAAAGATGGCCCGATCGAGCCACCGGGCCTCGGCGATGATGCTCTCCAGTAAGAACTCTTCCACCATCTCTGAGGAGATGAGGGCGATGACATCGCACTGGACCACGTTGGCCCGCCCTGGCCACCAGGCCGGAAGCCAGCCGCTGCTGCTCCCATACCTCTCCGGTTCGACAATCTCGTAGTAGACCTCGTAGGCATGCAGCACAGCCTCTACCATGCGTTCCATGGCGGCCTTCACCTCCTGGGGGTGGTCGTAGAGGTCGAGGCACAGCTCGTTTCGGCCCCGCAGCGCGGCCAGCGCGTCGCCGCCGGAGTGGGTATCAGGAATGCCAGTGATCCACTGGCCATCGCTTCGCGCCTTCGCCTCCCGCAGAAGCCTGAGCTGGAGCTGCCACCAGGGATTGTCCTCCCGTATCTTCAGCTCCGGCGCGCGCTTCCAGCCGGTGATAAGGGGCGGAACCCAGCTTGTCCAGGGGTCCACGAAGCGGAGTCCCCCGCCAAAGAAGGCGGCAAAGGCGTCGGGCCCCAGGTTGGGGAAGAAGAGGGGGAAAGCCTCTCCACCCCAGAAGGTGCGGCGGATGTGGTCGGCCGTGCTCTCCATCACGTAGTCCACGTTGGCCCACCGCTCATAGAGGTCGGCCGGTTCTGGGATAGAGGGCCTTTCAGCGTCCCAGGGCTCCACCAGGGGCGCGGTGACCTGAAGGCAGACGCGATCTATCATCTCCCCTTCCCACCAGGCTATGATGCGTTGCTGTGCTTCCTCCCAGTCCGGCTTGTAGAGCATAGGTTGGTCCTCTCTGCTACGGTAGGGGCAACCCTCGCGGTTGCCCCTGGGCGACCGCCAGGGTACGCCCCTACAGGTATTCCCTCCAGGTATATTGGGCCTCGTAGCCAAAGGCGCGATGGGCCTTCTCGGTGCTGATAAAGGCCTGGTGACCCTTCAGCTCTTGGGCTAGAGGAAGCAGGTCGGGGCGAAATTGGGCCACCAGCTCGCGCGACTCCTCCAGGGCGGTGGTGTCGGCCCCATTGACGAAGTACACATCGTGGGACGGCAGTTCCTCCGCCTTCTCCATCAGTGCCCGGTGCGCCCAGGCCACATCCTCACTGGCCACCCAACCCCACAGCCAGTCGGTCCAGGCCGGGGCAGGCTGTGCATTCTCAGCCATAGCCTGGCGCCGCTCCGGCGGACAGATGCCCGCCGGCCGGGTGACATAGGTGCGGATGTCGTAGGCCCGGGTGAAGGAGGCCAACAATTCCTCCCCCACCAGCTTGGAGTAGGAATAGGAATCCTCCACATCGGTGGGATGCTGCTCGTCAAGGGGCAGATATTTGATGGGGAAGGGTTTGTCGCTGATGCGGTAGCCGTGGCCCAGGGCGCAGTTGCTCCCGGCCATCACCACTACTTTCACCCCCGCTTGCACCGCAGCCTGCATCAGATAGTAGGTGCCCATGATGTTGGTGCGCATGGTCATGTCGAAGGGTGGGACATCCCACCCCATCGCCTCAGCCTGAGCGCGCTCTTGGGGATGGTCCACCGGATAGGGCACGGCCCCCAGGTGTTGGATGGCCTGTACCCCCTCCACCGCCCGCTGGCAGTCCTGGAAAGAGTTCAGGTCTCCCTGAATCCAGGTCAGGTGCGCCCGGTCCTCGGGGGGATGGGAGCGGGAAAAGAGGACCAGCTCATAGTCCCCCTCCAGCTCGCGCACCACATACTTGGCCAGGCGGCCGCTGCCGCCGGTGATGAGAACTTTCACTGTCGTGCTCCTTCCCATTTTGGGTCACTTGGTCTGTTGGGTTAGCCACTACTTCATCGAGCGAGCGATCTCTAGCGCTTCCTCCTCGGGGATGGTGCCTGAGACAAAGATGACCAGCCCCCCCTCCTGCCAGCGCAGGGACAGGAAGCGATCTCCCTGCCGCTGAAGGCGGGCCGTGGTCCCCCGTAAGCTGATCTCCTGCCCTATGTCCGGTAGCCCGACACCCATGGCCCGGGCCTCGGTAATGGTGAGGCTTCCCTCGTCGCCCGCATAGATCAGGGTGACAGACCCTCCTCCCTCCACCACCCGCGCCTCCACGAAACTCATCCCTGTCGGCAGATAAGCAGGCAGGAGCAGAGGGAATCCGATGGCTCTCTGTGCTTCCGCCAGATCCGTCCGTTTCACGACGGGCACTTTGACTCTTGCTTCCTCAGGGACCGCTTCTGCCCCCAGAAGGGGAGTGAACTGGAAGAGGCTGTCCGGCAGGCCAATGTTGTACTCGATGGCGCGGTACTGCAGGGTGTAGTGCCCCCCGCCTGCCAGGGGAATGTCCATCCTGAGCCGACGGGCGTGCTCTTGATCAATCCACACGGTCATGGGCTCCCCGCCCAGTGCGGTGAAGAGGTCCGTCCCTGGCCGAGGGATGAGTTGGACCTTGTGCGCCTTTCGGCCCGCCACCGCCTCTTCGGCCAGATAGTTGGCCGTGCCTTCCCTCAGCAGTTCCTCCACCGTGGCCCACATGGCGGCCTCCATCTCCCGCTGGGGAAGCTGGAAGGGGGCTTCCACCGGGAGTATCTGCACCCGGTTGAAGTGGGGATCGTAGAACCACACTCGCTCCCCATCGAACACCGTTACCTGGCCCACCATCCCCGCTGGGCCCTCTTTGAGCTCAGCGCGGAGCAGGTCCGGGGCCTTTCTCCAGATCTCCTGCACGAAGGCCCTCTCGCCACCATCGGGCGTGGTGAGGACCGTCTCCACCACGGCGTGATAATCTTTCACCTGTGCCTCCGCCTGTTGCATCTGTGCCACGATCTCGTCGGCGGTGGGCTGCCGGGCTGGGACGCAGGCCGCCAATGTTCCTCCGATCACCATCAATCCCAGCCATAGCCAAGCTCGGGCTTGCATGTCCTTCCTCCTCACAATC
>CAYRNM010000200.1:0-2912 GCA_964425465.1 uncultured Anaerolineae bacterium
CACCCCCGCGCCCTGCGACTGCGTCATCTGGGTACCGCTGCGTTTGTGGCAGCCTTGATTGCCAGTGGGATCGCAGGGCTTTTTAGCTCCTCTTTCGCTCTTCTGTTTTGGGCCGTGGTGTCCAGTTATGTGGCCGCCTCCTTGCTCTTCTCTCTCCTGCTTGCCCGCCAGCGAGGGTGGAGATACTTCCCTATCCTGCCTGTAGTCTTCGCCTGTCTGCACCTGAGTTGGGGGGTGGGGTTTCTTTGGAGCCTGCGCAGTACAATTCTCTTCCCAGACGTCTGAGAGGACATCGTGTCCACACAAACAAGAGCTCTTGCGTTGATCCTCCTCCTCGGCTTCGTCGCCAGGTTAGGCTTTATCCTGGTTGTCCCTAGCGTCCCCCTGTCTGATTTTGCCGACTATGATAGGCTGGGCTGGAGCCTGGCTGAAGACCGTGGCTATGTCAACGACTCTGGGCAACCGACAGCCTTCAGAGCCCCAGGATACCCCTTCATGCTGTCCCTGATCTATAGAGCCTTTGGCCACAGAACTGGGATAGCCAAGGCTGTGAATGCTGCTCTAGGAACCCTGACTTGTCTCTTGATCTTCTGGATGGCTCGCCTGATAGGCCACGAGCAAATCGCCCTCCTCTCTGCACTCATCTACGCTCTCTATCCATCGGCCGTCTACTACACCAATCTGTTAGCCACAGAGGTCCCTTTCACCTTTCTCCTGTTCCTGGCCATCTTCATCTCTCTGAAGGTGAGCACTGATCCAATGGGTGGACAGGGCAGGGGCCCTTTCGTGTGCTCGGTGCTTCTTCTAGGAGCGGTGTTAGGATCCGCTGCCCTGGTGAAGCCGGTCGCCCTGTCAGCGCTCGGCTTTCTGGTTATCTCCGTCGTGGCAAGGTTGAAACCCACCAAGCGTGCCCTTCTATTTGGTTTCATCATTCTGGGTACTGTCCTGCTGTTTATTCTGCCATGGAGCTACAGAAACTACTTGGTGTCGAAAAGATGGGCTCTCGTTACCCATGGCGGCATGTCCTTCTACCTGGGGAACAATCCATGGGCCACCGGCGACTACTATGTCCCTCCAGACAACCCGCTGGATGGGCTTACGGAATGGCAATTGGATGATGCGGGGTACAGGGCTGGGATCGAGTTCCTCCTTCGATATCCATTCAAGGCCTTGTGGCTCTTTGTGCTCAAGTGCCTCAAACACTTCTTTGTCGAAAGGGATGCCTTCTATTGGAATTTCCACACTGTTGAGAGCTTCAGCCAGGGATTGCATTCTACGGATCTGATCGCCCAGCGTGCTGTTCTGATCCCTGCATTTCTGCTACCCATCTTGTCTTCCGCCGGGATCATCTTTCTAGGGCTATTGGGTCTGAAGAAAACTTACTCTCTTCAAGAAAGACCCTTCTTCCTGGCCTTTGTGGCGTTGTGGGTTGTGGGCCATTCCATCTTCCTAGGCGACGATCGATATCACTTTCCAGTCATCCCTATCCTGGCCATCTCAACAGCCAATCTTGTTGTCAGGTGGGCGAGTGTCAAGACGGAGGGCCCACGGAAGATCGCCTGGCAACTGGTTCAGCATGTCGGCGTGAGCGATTACTTCATTTCGTCATACACAGCGGCTCTCGCTCTCTCTTGGGCTGGGAGTTTCTTGGCCAAAGTGGGGTCGATGGCTTCTATGGTTGGGAGATAAGTGTCGGTGTGTCGTTTCCCGGGCCTCTGGGCAAGGCTGTCCAAGCTGTCCCTCCGTCGCTCGGAGAGGAAAGTTCTCCTGGTCTCCGTAGATCTGGCCCTCGTCATCGGCGCAATCCTGCTTTCCTTGCGCCTGGGGGCGCTGCGATCGGGCTGGGCCTTCACGCCTCGATTCCTCCTTACCCATGTTTACTGGTTTCCCTTTCTGGCAGGGCTGTGGTTTCTCCTAGCCTCAGTCAATGATCTATATCATCTGAAGGCCCTCGCCAATTTACCCTCCGCCATCCTGACCAATGGCCAGATCGCTGCCCAGGTACTCCTCATCTACATCGTTGTATACTTCCTCTCGCCTCCCCAATCGCTACCGCGTCACATCATGATCTTCTTCACGCTTATCTCTTTTCCCCTTGTGTCGGGCTGGCGAGTGCTAGCTACCGGTCTGCTCAGATCGCTTCTCTTCCGGCGGAGGGCTCTCATCCTGGGCGCTGGCGCTGCCGGCGAAACCATTCTGCAGGCGATCCAGGAGACCTTGGCGGGCCACTATGAGTTGATAGGGTTCATAGATGACTCTTCGCAGTTGGGAGAGGTGGCTGGCAGCCTGCCCATGATTGGGCGTCAGGAAGATCTTCTGTCCGTTGTGGGGTCCAGAGGTGTCTCGGAGGTGATTCTAAGCCCTGGCAGGGAACTGGATGAGGGGATCTTCCAGGCGATCATGGAATGCCAGGCGCGGGGGGTTCAGATCACCCCTATGCCCCTTCTCTATGAGGAACTCACAGGGCGGGTGCCAGTGGATCAGGTGGGGGGTTACTGGGGCCTCGCACTACCCTTTGACCATGCTGGCACTGGTGGCCTCTTCCCTCTTCTCAAGCGGGGCCTTGATATCACCCTCGCCAGCGCTGGGCTCGTCCTTTTTGCCCTTTTGTTCCCCTTCATCGCCTTGGCTTTGTACCTTGACTCCCCTGGTCCCATCTTCTACCTCCAGGAGAGGGTGGGCCAGGGGGAAAAGGTCTTCCGCCTGGTCAAGTTGCGCACGATGATCCCCAACGCTGAGAGCAGAGGAGAGGCCCTTTGGGCGGAGCTGGGCGATCCCCGGGTGACACGGGTAGGGCGATTTCTGCGCCGTACACACCTAGATGAGATGCCCCAGCTGATCAATGTCCTGCGGGGGGAGATGAGTATGGTGGGGCCTCGACCTGAGCGGCCGGAGTTCGTGGCCCAACTGGA
>CAYRNM010000200.1:3012-5282 GCA_964425465.1 uncultured Anaerolineae bacterium
GCCACGGCCACCTCTGTCGCGCCGGTCCTAAGTCTGTGGGGCTCCTACATCCGTGGGGAGGGCACCTATACCATCCTTTGCTACGCAGCCCTCTTCTTCCTGGGCCTGGGTGCCCTGCGCCGGCCTCATCAGATCGAGCGTCTGGTTACCGCTATCCTCCTGGCCAGTATGCCAGTCTCCCTCTATGCCATCATGCAGCGCGTCGGACTGGACCCCATCCCCTGGGCAGGGCTAGCAGCACGGGTCACCTATCGAGCTGTGTCCACCCAGGGTAATCCCATCTTCCTGGGAGCCTATCTCATCATGGTGATCCCTCTCACTGTGGTTCGGCTTGTTGACTCCTTTTCCAACTCCACAACAAAAGCTGCTTCCCCCTTCGCCATACAGGTCTCCTATGCCTTCCTGCTGGAGCTACAGATCATTGCCCTCGTCTTAGGCCAGAGCCGTGGGCCACTGCTGGGCCTGCTGGCAGGCATGGCCTGCTTTTTCCTCTTCTGGGCCGCAGCCGGGGGAAGGCGGAAGTGGACATTGGCTGTGATCGGCGTGGCCGCGGGACTTCTGTTGCTGATCATCCTGCTGAATGTGCCTGGCGGCCCCCTGACCCCGCTGAGGGAGCTTTCCTCTCTGAAGCGCCTTAGTCAGATGCTCAACCCTCAGGCGGAGGGGACGAGGGAGAGGATTCTGGGCTGGGAGGCGGTGAGCCGTCTGGTCACCGCTGATCCAGGGCGGGCCATCATTGGTTATGGTCCAGAGACCCTCGAGTCTGTCCTGTATCCCTACTATCCTAAGGAGCTGATCCCCCTATTTGCCATGTTGGGGAAAGGATTGATGGATCGAGCCCACAATCACGTCTTTGACATCCTGACTGGTGCTGGAGTGATAGGGCTTGCTGCCTATCTCCTGCTTATGGGGAGCCTCTTGTATTATGGGCTGAAGTGGCTTGGACTGCTGCGGGAGCGTCGTCAGCGGATTCTACTGGGACTCTCACTGGCTCTCGGTGCCCTCCTGGGCCTTCTTCTGCCCCTCTGCCTGGATCGCTCCCTGAAGTTTGCTGGGGTGGGGATCGCTCTGGGCATGGTGGCCGCCCTAAGTGTCTTTCTAGTATTAAGCGCATTTCGGCACGAAGGAAGGAAAAAGGAAAAGGAAGCTGAGCTTGGAGGCACAACCTGTCTCACCTTGATCGCCCTGTTTGCCGCGCTGGTAGCGCACTTCATCGAGGAGCAATTCGGTATAGCTACAGCCTCTACCAATATTCTCTTCTGGCTTTTTGCAGCGATGGGAGCCGCTTTGGGGGTTCGCCCCCCGGAGCGAGAGGCCGTTCGCTTACCAGAGGACAGAGAGGTTTCCCCTGCTGGTCAGAGACGAAAGCCAGCGCGGAGGCGAACTCGCAGACGCAGAACAGAGCCCCTCTCCAGGGGGAAGATATTGAGGCTGGAGAATATCCCCGTGGTGGTCTATTCCCTGTTGTCTGGCCTTATGCTGATGGCCTTTGTCTATGCTTTCGTAGGCAGCCGGGCCGATCTGAGTCGGCACCATTCAAGCGGGATCTGGTTTCTTCTTTTCACCTGGGTCCTTCTGGGAATGCTGGGAGCCACGGTCAGCGGAATGGGGGCAAGTTCCCAAGAACCCCCAAGCTCGCCTTTTAGACTCTCCCTTCTTCTATCTGGAGGATGTTCTCTCCTCTTCTGGGTGTTCTATCAACCTGCGGTGCAATCGCCTGGTCAGGGAACGCAGGGAATCACGGTCATCAGCCTTTGGGTGTTTTTTCTCCTGCTGACCTTGGGAGCTGTCCTGACGCGAGAGGTGGGAGGCCCCATGCTGGCTTGGCGAAAGGAGAGATGGTGGGCCTATGCTCTCCTGTTCGTAGTGATCATGGGATTCGCCATTTCGACCAATCTCAGTATGCTCATCGCTGATGCACATTGCAGGCAAGGTGTGCTCCTGGCACAAGAGAAGCAGTGGGAGCCAGCTATCTCTCAGTATGAAAAGGCGGTGAGCACTGCGCCCCATCAGGCTAGGTATCATCTGCTTCTGGGTAATGCTTACCTCGAGCAGTGGCGGGATGCTTCCCATAAACAGGGCGTGTGGCTCCAGAAGGGCCGAGAGGCGCTCGAACGGGCGGGCGGGATCAGTCCCCTCGACCCCGAGAGCCTCGCCCGTCTGGGGTCCGCCTACCTGCTATCAGCGGAGACTATGGCCGATCCCTCTGAGAGGGCGGGATACCTAGGCCAAGCCAGCGGTTATTATCAACAGGCGGCATCCCTGAGTCC
>CAYRNM010000201.1:0-5252 GCA_964425465.1 uncultured Anaerolineae bacterium
ACCGCCGCGTGGGAGAGCTGCCCGCCCCGCTCAAAGACCAGGCCCACTACCAGGCCGAACACCGGCGTCCAGCCAGGGTCCAGGCTGTGGGCCACTAGCACCTCCCCGGCTTGCACCTGGCTCAACTGCTCAGGGGAGGTGACTACCCGGGCCGGCCCCTGTGCCAAGCCAGGGCTGACCGGCTGGCCCTGGAACACGGCCGTGCCCAGAGTGAGAGCCCCCTCCTCCAGCGGATGGTTGCCGCGCAGGAAAGGGGGATAGTGCAAGGCCGGAGCTCGCCGGTGCTTCTTTCGCAGGTGGTGGAACTCCGCCCGGCGACGGAGGAGCAGCCCACGATCTAGATGCCCCTCCCCGGCCACGTGAGCCCGCAGCTCCTCCCAGGTGGCGAAGAAGAGCTCCTCAGGGGCCTGAAGAACCCCCTCGGCTTGAAGATGGCGACCCAGCCGCAGGAAGAGGCAGCGCATCTGGGCCAGCGTCTGTTGCCAGTAAAAGCGCTGATCCTCCCGCAACCCCATGTAGCGGCGGGCCAGGTGCACCACTTGCTGGAAGAGCGGCCAGCGCAGCCAACCCCCCATCCCCCGCCGCAGGGCCTTTCGCGCCCGGCTCAGGGCCTCCTGGGGATGGGATGGCGGCTGCTGCACAGAAGCCCCTCGGAGCTGGCCCACCAGTTGGAGCACCTGGGCGGGCTCGACGTTGAAGGGTGGCTCGTAAAGGTCCAAACTGAAGGAGCGATGCCCATAATGGGCCAGGAACTCCCCCAGAGCCGCCTCGAAGTCGGAGCCTTCGCGGATAGCGGCCAGCCGCCGGAGGACACGGTCCAGTTCCACTGATTTGTTCGGCACCTCGGCCACCAGCGCACTGCTCAGCGAGGTCCGCTGCGCGGGATCAATCCAGACCCCGATCAGACGGCGCAGCAGCGAGTACCATAGCTCGGCATGGGTCAGGCTCCAACGGTGCAAAGTCAGCAGTTGACGGTTGAGCGCCTGCGCTCGCTCGATGAGCTGCCAGATGGCCTGGAGCTCGGCATCAGGCTTCAGATCCTGCGCGGCTTGCCTAAGGGCCGACATCTCCGCTTGGTGACGAGGAAGGAAGCGGGCCCACTGGTGATGGCAGTGCCAGGGGGAACACAGCCGTGGCTGACGCAGGAAGGCCCGGGCCAGCGAGAGGAGCATCCTCGGATCCCACCAGCTGCAAGGGTAGACCGCATCCCGCCTCAACGTCGTGTCGCCTGCCGGGAAGTAGCGAGCGGCATCCTCGGGCAGCAACAGGTCAGGGAAGGGGTGATAGAGGGTCTGGAAGACGCGCACGTTAACGTAGGGGTGGCCCCAGCAGAGTTTGGTGATAGGCCAGCTCTCCGCATCGCGAACCCCCAGGTAGTGCAACGGGTCACGGAAGGCGAGTTCCTCCAGCAGCTCTCGAACCACCGTCCAACCCAGAGGGGATACAGGCAGGGGGAAGCGCTCGTTGAGAAAGCCCGCTGTCCAAAGGTGATCATCGTCGGGGAGCACCGACGTGAAGAAGCCGGTGGGACGGGCGGTGATGGGCCGGCTCTGGAGGAGGTAGAATCGCCCCCTGTGCAGGCTCCACTCCACGTCTTGAGGGCCCCCGAAGTGCTCCTCCAGGGCCAGTACCAGTCGAGCGAGTTCTTGGGCCTGGGCTGTCGTGAGTGGGCCCTGCTCTGCTCCTGTGCTTCGAGCCGTCCTCCGATCTACGGTATAGCGTGTGGGCTGGACCCGCCCTCCAACCACTGCTTCCCCCGGGCCGGCATGGGCCTCGATAACGACGTGTGCTTCGCCGCTTGCGGGGTCGAGGGAGAAAGCCACTCCGGAGGCCTCCACCGGGACCTGGATCTGGACCAGCACCGCCATGGCCGGCGTCTCGCCCTCCCAGGTACAGCCATAGCTCTGCGCTCCTGGCTCCCACAGCGAGGCCCAGCAGAGGCGGATCGCATCCAGCAGCGTTTCAAAGGAGGCCACGTTGAGCAGCGTCCTTCCCTGACCGGCGAAGGAGGTGGTGGTCAAGTTCTCCACCGTGGCCGAGAAGCGTAGGGCCACCCTTGGCCCAAAAGGGCTCTGCCGACGCAACAGTTCGTAGGCGGCCCTGAGCTCGGTTTGGATATCGGAGGACAGTGGAGCCGAGACCAGATACTCTCGAATGATCTCGGCCATCTGCTGTCCCTGGAGCGCCTCCGGGCCCTGATCACACATCACCGCCCCATACAGCGCCGCGGTCAGACAGAAGCTGGGCGGCACGGGGAAGCCGGCCCGAAGCATGGCCGCCAGGTTGGCCGCCTTGTCACCCACCAGGGGGCGCTGCGCCTCGCCGATCTCTTCCAACCATAGCAGATAAGGAGTTTCTTGCATTTAGGCCATTAAACCTGCGGAATTTGTTCACAGCCATCAGGGCAAGGCATTGCTCCGCCGAGACGAAGCCCCGGTCGTCGTCAACAACTAACACCCCTGAGATAAGGAGATGGTTATAGGTGGTTCAGCTCAAACTTCCCTATTCCCGTGTCATACACCCCAAAGCTCGGCTCCCCGAAACGGCCCATCACCTCGCCGGGATTGGCCCACAGCGTTCCACCCAGTTGCTGTGTCTGGGGGCGGTGGGTGTGGCCGCTGAAGACGGCATCGTACTGTCGGGAAGCGGCCAGGGCCTGGCCGATCTGGGGGTAGTGGGCCACGGCAATCTTTTTGCCATCCAGCTCCAACTCCACCAGTGGCTGATACAGGTAGACCTCCTCTCGTTGGGAGGCAATCTGCGCCAGGAGTAGGGGGTCGCCGTCGTTGTTGCCCAGCACGACGTGGACCGGCCCGGAAAAGGCATCCTGTATCTGCTTCAGCGAGAAGGGGGCGCACAGGTCGCCGCAGCACAGCAGAAGGTCCATCCCCGCTACTCGGTTCAACACTTCCTCCAGGTTCCAGATATTGTCGTGGATGTCAGATAGGACAGCGATTCGCATTTTCTCTCTCCTGTTCATTGAGCTTGTAGCTCACCACAAAGCAGTGGGGCCACTCAATCCACTCCCATTATACCCAGGCCTTAACTTTCACACAAACTCCACCGCCCCAGTTCGACAACTCATGCCTCCTATGCTATACTACTCTATGCGTGACCAATGAGGGGAGGGAGAAGATGAGCCTCAAATCCATTCGTTTGGTCCTCCACGGCCTGGGAAATGTCAACCGCCGGGTACTGTGCATCCTATGTGATAAAGAAGACCTCCTTCACAATCGCTACAGGCTGCATCCCTTGGTCGTTGGCGTTGTTGACTCCCAAGGCGCAGCCTGCGATCCACAGGGGCTGGGCCCGCTGGAGCTCGTGGCCCTTAAAGCCGCTGGGCGGAGTGTGGCCGAGCACTCGGCCGGACAGCCAGGGATAGGAGGAGCGGAGTTGATCGGGCAGACAGAGGCGGATATGCTCCTAGAGGCCTCGCCGCTCAATCTGGAGACGGGCCAGCCAGGGTTGGACTGCATCCGGGTGGCCCTTTCACGAGGGATGCACGTGGTGACCGCCAACAAGGGGCCCTTGGTGCTGGCCTACCAGGAGCTGATGGAACTGGCTCGCTCCAATGGTGTGGGGATCCAGTTCAGCGCTACGGTGGGGGGTGGCCTGCCCGCGGTGAACATCGGCCAGCGAGACCTGGCCGGGGCGGCGATCCTCCGGCTGGAAGGCATCCTCAACCTGACCAGCCACTATATCCTTAGCCAGATGTCGGCAGGCACCTCCTTCGAGGAAGCATTGGCCCGCGCGCAGGTGGAGGGGCACGCAGAGGCAGATCCCCGGCTGGATGTGGAGGGCTGGGATGCCGCGGCCAAGCTGGTGATCCTGGCCAACGCGGTGTTGAGGCAGCCCACCACGCTGGCCGATGTGGAGATCACTGGCATCACGGGCGTAACCTATGAAGAGATCTGCCAGGCGCGGATGGAGCGCCAGATCACCAAACCGCTGGCCTCGGCGGAGCGGCAGACGGATGGGAGCTATGCCCTGCGGGTGGCGCCCACCCGGTTGCCCCTGCATCATCCCCTGGCCCGCCTGACGGCCCACCAGATGGCGGTGGTCTATCACACCGACATCGCGGGCACGGTCACCGCGGTGATAGATGAGGAGGACCCCATGCCCACGGCGGCGGCAATGCTGCGCGATCTGATGGACATCTATTGTCCTTGAGAGGAGAGGGCAATGCCCCGTCGGAACACGTTCAGTTGGTCCGTCAGCCGCATGAAGGAGTTCGACTTCTGCCTGCGCCACTACTACTGGATGCGTTACGGTTCCTGGGGTGGGTATAAAGCGGATGCCAGCCCTGAGGCACGGGAGGCCTTCATTCTGAAATATGTGACCAGCCTATCGCACTATGTGGGGGGCATCATCCACCACACCTGCGCCCGCTTCTGGCGAGATCAGCAGAAGGGGCGGTACCTCTCCGAGGAGAAAGCTCGACAGAACACCCTCCGCGCCCTGTACGCTGGCATCGGCGAGTCGGAGCGCGGCGGCTGGCGCAAGCGGGTCAGCAGCGGTACGCATCTGTTTGAGCATGAGTACGGCGGCGACCTATCGGAGAAGCGATTGGCGCGAGCTCGCGATCGGATCACCCGCTCCCTGGCCGGTTTCTATGCCCTCGACCTGGTACGAAAGACGCAGGCCAACGGGGAGAGACCGCAAGTGGTGTCCATCGAGAAGCGAGAATGCTTCGAGTTGGCTGGCACCACGGTCCATTTGGTGATGGACCTGGTGGTGCAGAAGCCGGATGGTAAGCGCGTCATTTGGGACTGGAAGAGCGGGGATGAAGAAGAGGTCAACGAGTTCCAAGGGGCGGTCTATGCGCTATACGGCCAGCGAGCCTGGGGCCTGCTGACAGATCGCCTCCGGATGCACCTCGCCTATCTGCAACCGCAGAGGGTACAGGAGTTGATCCTCACGCCGGAGCTGCTTGCCCAAACGCAGGTTCAGATCGAGGCCAGCATCGCAGCCATGCGGGCCCGGCTGTGGGATGTGGAGGAGAATGTAGCTCACATTGACGATTTTCCCATGACCGATGATCTGGCCCGCTGCTCAGGCTGCGTCTTCAAGCGACTGTGTGGTCGGGAGTAGCCATGCCCTGGACAGACTAGGCCGATGGACCTGCCTACTGGTTGATCGAGAGCTGGTCAAAAGCAAAGTGTCCGAGAAGGGTCAAGGGCCAGGTGTTCCCCCAGCCTTGACATTTCTGATTTGTCAATCCCACCTAAAGGGAGTAAAATATATATTCAGTA
>CAYRNM010000202.1:0-5223 GCA_964425465.1 uncultured Anaerolineae bacterium
AAGTATCAGGGAACGGGCAAGATCCACGCCGTGGTGCAGGAGGAGAACATGGAGTCGCAGGAACTGGACCTGGATGGCTATGTGGGACAGGTCCAGTTCGACGGTAGGCCGCGCTGGTTCCCACCAGCGGGTGACACGGCGGAGCGACGCGGTCGTGGCCTGGTGATCCAGGCGAGCCAGCATGAGTTCTACCTGGTGGGCAGCCATTACCAACTCGTCCTCCACCCCAAGCTGCCTCCGCACGTCGCTCGAGACATGTCGCTGGTCAGGGACCCTCTCCTCCGCCGTTCGTCCCAATACCTCAGCGTGGACGAGGGGCATTTTGACGAGAAGGGCGAATTCGTGGTGGACCACCAGCGCAACGGCGACGAGATCCGTTTTGCTGCCCCGTGGGTGGAGCCCGATATCGGCGTGCTCCGCGTGGTGATGTGTGACTGATCATTACACCGGGTTTCCAGACGACAGGCTTGCTTCCCCATCCTGTGCCCTGATTGGAGCACAGGTGGTCGCCATTCACCCGCGCTATCGAGAGGTAGTGGACAACGCGACGAAGGAGCGAGACGGTGACTGCGGGTAGAAAGGGTTTTGTGTCGGTGGGGGACAGGCGGAAGGAAATGCCGGAGATCGGCATAGGGGTGCTGGGGTATCGTTTCATGGGCAGAGCCCATTCCAATGCCTACCAGCGCATGCCCCTCTTTTTCTGGCCGCCTGTAGCCCGGCCACGGCTGGTGGCTATCTGCGGCCGCACGGAGCAGGCCGTGGCGGAGGCCGCTGTCCGCTACGGGTACGAGGGCTACTACACCGACTGGCGGGAGATGATCGAGGACGAGCGCATTCAGATATTCGACAACTGCGCCTCGGCCGATGCCCACGCCGAGCCCTCCATCGCTGCGGCGAGGGCCGGCAAACACGTCCTGTGCGAGAAGCCACTGGCGCTCAGCGCGGCGGATGCGTGGGCCATGTGGCAGGCGGCTGAGGAGGCGGGGGTGAAGCACATGACCGGCTTCAACTACCGCTTTGTGCCCGCCGTACGTTTCACCCGACAACTGATCGAGCAGGACGTGCTGGGGGAGATCTACCACTTCCGGGGGCGCTATCTGCAGGAGGGAGGGGATGATCCCCGCCGGCTCTTCAGTTGGCGCTACGACCGAGCTCAGGGTGGCTATGGCGCGTTGGGCGACATCGGCGTTCACATCATTGATCTGGCCCGCTTCCTGGTGGGGGAGATTGAGTCGGTGGGTGCGATCACGGCCACGTTCGTCAAGGAGCGGCCTCTCCCCGGCCAGCCCGAAGAGATGCACGAGGTGACGACCGACGATGCCTTCGAGGCAACCATTCGCTTTGCCAGCGGCGCCATAGGCACGTTGGAGGCCTCCAAGGTCGCCACCGGGCGGAAGAATCAGAACACCTTCGAGATCAACGGTGCGAAGGGAAGCATCGTCTTCGACCTGGAGCGGCTGAACGAGTTGCAGGTGTATCTGCGAGAGACGACCATCCAGGAGGTGATGGGGTTCACTGACGTGTCGGTCACCGAACGCAGCCACCCCTTCTACCACGTATGGTGGCCCCATGGCCATATCATCGGCTGGGAGCACTCCTTCGTCCACGAGGTGGAGCACTTCATCCGTGCGGTAGTGAATGATGAGGGAGTAGCACCCTATGGCGCGACCTTTGAGGATGGCTATCGGGCGTTGGTTGTGGCGGAGGCCATCCTGGAATCAGCAGCCTCAGGGAAACAAGTGGAGATTGGGGGAGGAGAGTGCAGTGGGTAAGGTCACGGTAAAGATCGGTTTTGTCCCTTCATATCGTTTCAGGTTTAGTCCGTGGTGCCAGAAGATGCGCGATGATAGCCTGGCCGCGTTTGCCAAGGTGAAAGGCATGGAGGTCATTGTGCCTCAGCCTGCACCCGATGGGGTTGGCCTTGACCCCGAAAAGGGCTACGTTCCCCACGGGGCAGTGATGACCCTGGACCAAGCCGAGGTCGTGGCAGAGTACTTTCTGCGACAGAAGGTGGATGGCTTGATCCTCTGTCCCCTGGACTTCGGCGACGAGCGTTCGGCGGCCAAGATCGCCGAAAAGCTGGGGGTGCCCGTGCTGTCGTACGCCACGAAGGAGCCCCCTGCGCTCACGGACGCCAGCCTGGCGCGTGTCTCCGATTCCTATTGCGGCAACCTTTCCATGGCCTCGGCGCTGTATCGCCGCAAGATTCCCTTTCAATTCGCGGGCCTCTTCTTCCCCGATGAGCCTGGACTCCTGACGGAGGTGGAGGGCTTTTGCCGCGCCGTGGCCGTGGTGAAGGGGCTCAAGGGCGCACGCCTCGGCCAGGTCGGTGTGCGACCGCCACCGTTTGAGACCGTGGGATATGACGAGGCAGCGCTGATCCGCAAGTTCGGGCAAAATGTGATGTACACCAACCTTTCCGACATCACGGACAACGCGCAGGAATACGCGGATGACGACCCAGGCGTGCAGGAGATCATCGCCGATATCAGGAGCTCTGTCGCCCAGATCACCGTGGCCGACGACTATCTCCTCAAGGCCGCCAAGCTGGAACTGGCACTGAGCGATTTCTGGACGAATGCCCGTCTGTCGGCGATGGCGGTTCAGTGCTGGCCCTCCGTTCAGCGGTTAATGGGCATCTCGGTGTGCGCCCTTTACGGTCGCCTGACCGGACGCCGTATGCTCACCGCCTGCGAGACGGATGTGCTGGGGGCGCTGGCCATGTTGGTCAACTATCAAGCTGCGTTGGGAGAAACAGTGCCCCATTTCGTAGATTGGACGATCCAGCACCGTGAGAATCCCAACTGGCTGTTGGCCTGGCATTGTGGCAATGCGCCACTCTGCCTGGCCAAGGATCCAGGGAGAACGGCCCTCCGTTCGCGGTGGGATACGGAAGGCGAGCTACCTGTCGAAGAAGATGATCCCTCAGCCGGGCTGTACCAATTCCAGATCAAGCCGGGTAAAGTGACCTTCTGCCGGCTGGCTGAGTACGACGATCAATGGAAGATGCTCATCGCCGCAGGAGAGATCATCCCCTCAGGCGAGGAGCTGACCGGCACCTGGGCCTGGGTTGAAGTTAGGGATCATGAGCAGTTGTACCGCACACTGGTCGAGGAGGGTTTCATCCATCATGCCAGCATGATCCATGGTGACCAAGCGAAAGCGTTGGCCGAAGCCTGCAAGTTCCTGGACATCGAACCGGTCATCGTCGCCTGAGGCGAGGTGAGGGATGAGTGATCTACAGGTCGTCGGCCTGGGATTGGCCACGTTGGACGTGCTGTTGCGCCTCAAAGAGATGCCCACCTGGGAGCATGGAACGTGGCTCAGTAGCTTTGCCTTTGATGGTGGCGGGCCGGTGGGTACGGCCATGGTGGCTGCGGCTCGGCTGGGAGCCAAAGTAGGATTTGTAGGTACCGCTGGCCATGATGAGGCTGCGGAGCTTAAGCTGCGCTCCATGGTCGAAGCGGGTATAGATCTCAGTCGCTTGGTGACTCGTTCTGAGCCCGAGGACCAGATTGTTTTCGTTTTTGTGCATGCGGAGACCGGGGAGCGCGTTTTCGCGGGTATGGGGAGCCAGCGACAGTCCATGTTGCGAGTTGAGGAGTTGGATCGGGATTACATCACCTCGGCTGACTATTTGCACCTGGATGGCTTTCATCCTGAGGCTGCATTGCAGGCCGCCCAGTGGATGCACCAGGCGGGCCAAACGGTCGTCCTGGACGCAATCAAGACCAATGGCCCTGTGCCGCCTCACCTCCGCGCACTGATCGAGTACGTGGACGTCTTGATTTGCGGCTCGGGTTTTGCGCCTTCTCTGACGGGGATATCGGATATCTGGGAGGCCGGCAGGGCAACCCTGGATCTGGGGCCCAGGATCGTGGTGCAAACGGAGGGGAAGCAGGGCAGTTGTACGGTGACGGCCGAGGAGCGTTTTCACACGCCGGCCTTTGATGTCCACGTGATCGACACCACGGGGGCTGGCGATGTGTTCCACGGGGCGTACATCGTGGGCCTGTTGCGCGGGTGGGATCTGGAGAGCATCGCCCTTTTCGCGAGCGCTGTTTCGGCTATCAAATGCACCAAGCTGGGAGGACGTGCGGGGATCCCTCGATATGATGACGTTCTGGCCTTCCTCCGAGAGCGGGGCATAGAACTTGAATAAGGAGCAATCCAAGTGAAGCTGGGAGTCGACATCTATAGCCTTCGGTTCCAGCCGTGGGATGCCTTCGAGCATCTGGAATATGCCCATAGGCTGGGGCTTGACGTGGTGCACTTCTCGGATTTGAGCCCCTTCGAGAGTCTGGAAGGGGGCTATCTGAAGGGGGTCGAGGCCCGGGCCGATGAGCTGGGGCTCGAGGTCGAGGTGGGGATGATGTCCATCTGCCCGACCTCCACCACCTTCTCCGCTGAGCGAGGCACGGCGGTGGAGCAGCTTCAGGAGATGCTACATGTCGCTGACGCGCTGGGGTCGCGCATCCTGCGCTGTGTCCTGGGGTCCAACGCCGATCGCCACACCGAGCTCCCGCTGGAGGCTCACATCGAGGCCACGGTAGAGACCTGTCGAGCGGTGCGGGATCTGGCGCTCGAGCTGGGGATCACCCTCGCTATTGAAAACCACGCGGGCGATCTTCAGGGGCGAGAGCTGAGGGCCTTGATCGAGGAGGCAGGGCCGGAGTATGTGGGCGCCTGCATCGACTCGGGGAACCCGCTCTGGGTAGCGGAAAGCCCCTTCGTGACCTTGGAGCATCTGGCACCTTACGTGGTGACGAGCCATATCCGTGATGCCGCCCTCTGGGAGCACCCCCGGGGCGCAGCGGTGCAGTGGGTGGCCATGGGCGATGGCACCATCGGCATCAAGGAGTGGGCTCGACAATTCCAGGAGCAATGCCAGGATGCTTCCTTCACACTGGAGATCATCACCGGGGCTCCACCACGGGTGCTCAACTATCTGGAGCCGGAGTTCTGGGAGGCCTATCCCGACACGCTGGCCGCGGAGTTCACTCGATTTGTGAAACTGGTCAAGGAGGGGCACCCCTTCATGGGCCCCATGCTAACTGTTAAATGGGGTGACATTCCACCTGAGTACCAGACAGCGTTGGCGGTACAACAGCGGCTGGACCTGGAGCGAAGTGTCCGGTATTGCCAAGAAGTGCTGAGGATCGGAGAGAGCCTGTCCCCTGGCCAGGACAGACGCTCTTTGTCAAGCCTCCGACTCAGGTGTTG
>CAYRNM010000203.1:0-5145 GCA_964425465.1 uncultured Anaerolineae bacterium
CGGCACTGGGGCAGGCGAAGGTCAGGCTCAGCCACACCATCCCCCGCACGGCCAACTCCCCATCCACCACCGCGGGCCGGCACGCGATCTGGCCTGTTCCCAGGATGGCACACTGGACAGGCACAGATGGTCACCCCCAACTGGGGCATCTGCACTCTGGCAGCCATCCTCTCTGGCCAAGACCGGCTATCCCCCCAGTAACTCCCTCACTGCAGCGGCGATGCGCTCCTCGTCGGGGATGGCCAGGGCCTCCAGATTTTGAGCGAAGGGGATGGGCACATTGGGGTTAGCCAGTCGCTTGATAGGCGCGTCCAGCCAGTCGAAGGCCCGTTCCTGAATCTGAGCCGCGATCTCGGCCCCCACACCGCCTCGCTCGCAGGCCTCGTGGACGATGAGCACCCGGTTGGTCCGCTTCACCGACTCGACGATGGTCTCAATGTCCAGCGGCACCAGAGTGCGAGGGTCCATCACCTCCACCTCGATGCCCTCCTCGGACAACCGCTCGGCGGCACTCAGGGCGAAGCGCACCATGCGCGAGGTGGCCACCACCGTTGCGTCGCGCCCCGGCCGCTTGACCTCGGCCTGGCCCAGGGGGATGAGGACCTCATCGTCGGGCACTTCTCCTCTTGTGGCGTAAAGGAGCTTGTGTTCGACAAAGATGACTGGGTTGTCGTCGCGGATGGCGCTTTTCAGCAACCCCTTGGCGTCGCGGGGCGTGGAGGGCATGACGACTTTCAGCCCCGGCACGTGGATGAACCAGGCCTCCAGGCTCTGCATGTGCTGGGCCGCCTGCCCCCTTCCCGCTCCGGAGGGCGTGCGGATCACCAAAGGGAGCCGGGCTTTGCCCCCGAACATGTAGCGCATCTTGGCCACCTGGTTGACGATCTGGTCCATGGCAATGGTCATGAAGTCCATGTACATAATCTCAGCCACTGGACGGCAGCCGACCACGGCCGCACCCGCCGCCGCTCCGATGATGGCCGCCTCGGAGATGGGGGTGGCGACCACCCGCTGGGGGCCGAACTCCTCCAGCAATCCCCGGCACACCCCGAAGGCCCCGCCGTGCACCCCAATATCCTCCCCGATGAGGAAGACGTCGGGGTCACGTTGCATCTCCTCTCGTAAAGCCTCTCTCAGGGCTTGGGAATATGAGATCTCCGCCATCTCTAAGCTCCAGTATTGCGTGTTGATTAGGCGTACAGGTCTTCAAACAGAAGGGCAGGGTCCGGTTCGGGGCTGGCCTCGGCGAATGCCACCGCGGCTTCTATCTCGCTCCGCACTTGGGCGTCAATGGCCTCCGCCTGCTCTAGTATGGGCACTCCCTGGGCCTCCAGTTTGGCGAAGTAGAGGACGATGGGATCGCGCTCCCGGCGGGCCCGCTCCACCTCCTCGTGGGAACGATACCTTTGTGGGTCACCCTGGTAGTGCCCTCCCCAGCGAGTGGTCTTGGCCTCGATGAGGGTAGGGCCTTGGCCCGCCCTGGCTCTATCCACCGCCTCTTTCACTGCCTCGTAGACGGCCAACACATCACTGCCATCCACCACCCTGCCGGGGATGCCGTAGGCGAACGCCCTGTCGGCGATGTTGGGGATGGGCACGGAGTAGCTGACGGGGGTGCTGACCGCCCATTGGTTGTTCTCGCAGAGGAAGATAACTGGCACCTTCAGCACCGAAGCCAGGTTGATCGCTTCGTGGAAGGCACCGGTGTTCGCCGCGCCGTCGCCGAAGAAGGACAGCACCACTCGGTCGAGCCCCTTGATTTTGCAGGCCAGGGCTGCGCCCACGGCGATGGGAATCCCCCCGCCCACGATGCCATTGGCTCCCAAAATCCCCGACTCGAGGTCGGCGATGTGCATGGAGCCCCCCTTGCCCTTGCAGTAGCCGGTGGCCCGGCCGTAGAGCTCGGCCATCATGCGGGGGAGGTGGCCCCCTTTGGCGATGCAATGGCCGTGACCACGGTGGGTGGAGGTGAGGTAATCATTGTGGTGCAGGGCGGCACAGGCTCCGACCGCCACCGCCTCCTCGCCGATGTAGAGGTGTACACTGCCCCGCAGCTTAGCGGCGGAGAAGAGCTCCTCCACCCTTTCCTCGAAGCGACGAATGGTCACCATGGTGCGATACATCTCGATCAATTGATCATTGCTCAGCTTCATAGCTCCTCCGATCTCAACCAGTACAGGCTAAACTGCTTTCTTCTCCTCCCCTCACTCTGTGTTGTAGTAGATGTGCACCTTCCACTTTTCCGCTCCGTGCAGTGGCTTTCCCACGATATCCAGCACACCCCTGTTCCGCATATCGGCCAACACGGCGTCATGGATGCCTGTCCCTTCGTCTATCACGTGTCGGGTGAAATGGCCCTGGCCATCGTTTTCATAGACCATGATCCGTGGCGGCCTCTGGATATAGGCGTCTGTTTCATGGTCTGCCATCCCCACTTCGCCTATCATTATGTCAAGTCTTTCGTTACCGCAAATATCCCCCAACTGAAGTGAATGAGCGTCCAGCAAAAAGTCCTCTAGTACGTGCTCCTCCCACAGTTCCGTCATGTCATCTTGGGGCTTGAACCAGGCCACCTTGCCGCCCTGTGCCTTGCCATATACACAGGGGTCGCCTTCCGACAGTACGATTTCATTTCTCCCATCGTTGTCAATATCCCCTATGTAATAGCCCTTGATGTATCATCAGGTAAGCTCTCCCCCGTGAAACGTGAGGAGTATTGCGTGTTCTGTCACCGCTACGTATGCTGTTCCAAAAATTGATCCACCTGTACCGCTGTGGGCAGCGCGGGGATGACGCCCTGAGCGAGTGCGGTCAGGGCTCCCACCGCATTGGCGTAGCGTAAAACCTCGCGCATTCGCACTGACGTAAGCTGCTCGCGCCAGTTCGCGCTGAGGACAAGCTGGCAGGGCAGGCCGGCGACAAAGGCGTCACCGCACCCTGTAGAATCCACCGTCCGCACCTTAAAGGCCGGAACGTGTTCATCTCCCTCAGCAATCTGGAAGTAGCTGCCCTCGGGGCCCAGCGTGACGACGCACAGGTCGGGACCTTGCTCCAGCAAAGCCAATTCTACCTCATTCACTTTGAGTAGGTGGACATGGGGTATCATGGTCATGATTTGGTCACGAGCTTCGTCGGGCCCACTCCACAGGGTCGGCCGGTAGTTGACGTCGAAGGAGATCAAAGCACCGGCCTCACGAGCAATCTGCACTGCTTCCATCGTGGCGCTGCGGCTAGGCTCGTGTGTCAGGCTGAGGGAGCCGAAGTGCAGAGCGCGTGTTTCCTGCAGCAACCAATAGTCCAGCTCGTCAGGATAGAGGCGGGTATCGGCGCCCGGATTCCGATAGAAGACAAACTCCTGCGTGTTCTCATCCGGCATGGCGATGAAGGCCATGGTCGTGCGGGCCTCCCTGTCAAATCGCATTCCCCGAACGCCCACCCCCTCTTGTCTGAGGACATCCACCGTCTCCCACAGGTTGACCGTGCCCACGATCACGTCGTCGTCGAAGAGCTTCCAGTTGTCGTTCCAGTGGGTGTGGAAGAGCTTGTCGTAGCGGCAGCGGAGGGCGAATGAGACTTACCGAGGATCACCTCACGGGATTGTATGTACTGTAACTTATCATAGCATAACATTCCTACTCTGTCAATCCGTTGAGTGCCCTGGAGTCCCGAGTGCATGACAGAGCCTGTCCTGCTGGCCTGTAGCCAGCAGGCTGCACTGGCACAGGTAGCCAGGGGAAGGAGTCATCGGGTGACGGCATTGCTAGAGGAGATCCACAGTAGAAGATGGGACGAAGCCTGGGAACGTGCTCAAAGAGTGGCTTGACCAAACTCGCCCAGAAAACTGAAGTGCACCCGTCCCTATTCGGTGGTTGACAGCTTGGCTGAGGTGTGCTATACTTTGAGCATGCACAAGGGGCATGGCTAGGCCAGTCACAGGGAGGGAGGTGATCGCTAGGCGAAAACAAAGGCAGGACAGGCCTTGCACGGTCGGATCGTTTCCTCGAGCAAACCCATGAAAGGAGAAACTCTGATGAGACACAAGGTTTGGGCCCTTGCGGTGGCTGTGCTTATGGTGGTGACCCTGGTCTCGCCGGTTATGGCCAACCCCCCGTTCCCTGAAGGGGAAAAACCGCCGGTTACAGTGCAGCCACCAGAGGATGTAGGTCTGAGACCCTACGCTGAGCGGGTACGCCGCCCAGTCAAGCCCATTGACCAGCCCAACATCAAGGACTACCTGCGCAATCGCGAACGGCAACGGCTGTTAGAGGCCGGCCAGACGGCGGAGGCCAGCGCGCTGGAACTGACGGGCACCGACCGGGTGCTGGTAATTCTGGTCGAGTTCGCTGGCACCGACGTGTTTACCTGGACGCAGGACGTCTCCACCTGGGACCCCCTGGCCATCGCCGATCCGAACGAGGCGGTGTACGATGAGGAAGGCTACCTTGTCTACGGGGATTGCTCCAAGATCATCACCCAGACCACGGTGTTCACTTACACCGGCCCGGCGCACAACGATATCCCGCGTCCAATCTCGCTGGAGGATCGGTCGGGCGACAGCATCTGGACCGAGGACTTCAGCCCGGAGTGGTTCGACAGCTTTATGTTCGGCGAGGGCGTGGTGTTCAGCTACACCATGCAGGACGGCACCCCGGTGCTAGAGGATTTCAGCGGCCAGTCGGTGGCAGAATACTACAGTGACCTGTCCACTGGGGTGTATACCATCACCGGTGATGTCATCGGGTGGCTGTCCCTCGACCACTCCACCTTTTGGTACGGGGCCGACACCTGCCCCGGCGCACGCTCCGGCGGGGGGAGCTGGAGCGGGGCCATCCCCGGCGCAGGCAACTCCAAGTCGCTGGTTACGGATGCGTTGGACGCGGTCAACGCTATCAGCGATACCATCCCCGGTTTCGACTGGGCCAACTATGACTTGGACGGCGATGGCATCATTGACCGCTTGTGGATCGTCCACTCCGGCTACGGCGAGGAGGACAATACCACGCTGCTCAACCGCACCGACTACGGAGAGGCCTCCCTGTGGTCACACTCCTCGTCTGTCACGCCGCCCTACTCGGTGACCGAGGAGATCGCTGCCGGCCCGTACATCATGATGCCGGAGAATGGGGGCATCGGCGTGTTCGCCCA
>CAYRNM010000204.1:0-5083 GCA_964425465.1 uncultured Anaerolineae bacterium
CCCCGGCTCCACCATCCCCGCCCCCAACATCCCGGCCGCCTGATCCCCACAGCCCGCGGCGATGGGCGTGCCGGCCAGGAGTCCCGTCTCTCGCGCCGCCTCCGGCGTCACTCGCCCCACGATCTCCCAGGGGTGGAGGATGCGGGGCAGCTTCGCCATGGGCACGCCGAAGAGGTCGCACAGCTCCTCCGACCAGGCGGCCTCTTCGGCGTCGCTCAGACAGGAGAAGTGGAGGTAGGTGGTGTCGAGGAACGCTTCACCGCCTGGGAGGCTCGCCATCCGTCCGGCCACATACCCGCCCGGGACGACGAACTTGTGGATGCGGGCGAAGGTTTCGGGGCGCTCGTGCATCCACCACAGGATCTTGGGGCCGTGGGATGTGGTAGGCGGGCCGCCCGTCTGGCGGATGATCAGCTCTTCGTAAGCTTTCATGGCGGCGATGTAGGGCTGGCAGCGGGTATCGAGCCAGGAGTCGTAGGGGATGGGGGTGCCCCACCTTTCATCCACGCCGCCGATGCCGGCCATCTGCCCATCGAAGGCGATGGCGGCCACGGATGCCGGCTGAACGTTGCCTTTCTCCAGGCACTCTCGGATGGTGCGCAAGGCCGAGGCGTAGATGTCCTCAGGGTCCTGTTCCACCCAGCCAGGCCGGGGGGTGTGGAGCTTCGACTCTTCGTAGGCCTGGGCGAGGAGCTCTCCCTGCGCGTCGTAGATGGCCGCTTTGGTGCCCGCCGTCCCCAGGTCCACGCCGATGAGGTGGGTCTGAGCCATAGGGTGCTACCTCCTGTTGCAGGTTTTTTCCCAAAGCCATTCCGACTTGTTTGGAGGCTACCTTTCAAGATGTTGGCCGCCGACAGCCGACGATGGTTGGCGGTCTTCGAAGCTACATTATATCATCCTTCTGTCCAATCTGCCAATCGGCAGCAGGGCAAACACTGGCGGCCCGGAGGGGACATGATATAATAGAGCCTGGCAAAGGAATGAATAAGGAGCGTGATGCACCCATGCAATCTGTCTACGACCCCTCTATAGGAGAGTGGGACCACTTTGTCGTGTCCCATCCGCAGGCCCATGTCCTTCAGACGAGCCTCTGGGGAGAGTTGAAGCAGCGCTTCGGCTGGCGGGTGCGGCGGGTGGCGCTGGTGGAGGAGGGTCACATCTGCGCCGGTGCCCAACTCCTCCTACGTCCCTTTTTCCCCGGACTGAGGCGTGGTCCCTGCCTGGCCTACGTGCCCAAGGGCCCTCTGGTGGATTGGGAGGATGCCGAGACGGTGGCCGCACTCCTGTCCGCCATCCATCCCCTGGCCCGGAGGGAAGGCAGTGTGTGCCTCACCATCGAGCCCGAACTGTTCGATGCCCCCCAGCTCGACGCCCGCCTGCGGGAGCGTGGCTTCCGCCCCAGCGCTCGCGCTGTTCAGCCGCGCCGCACCATCCACGTGGACCTGCGTCCCTCCGAGGAGGAGATCCTGACGGCGATGAAGGGGAAGACCCGCTACAACATCCGGCTGGCCCAGCGGCGGGAGGTGGAGGTGCGCGTTGGGAATGCGGAGGACGTCTCCACCTTCTATCGCCTGAGCCAGATCACTGGTGAGCGGGACGAGTTCGGCATCCACAGCCATGATTACTACCAGAGGGCCTATGATCTCTTCGTCCCGGCAGGGCTGGCCCGCCTCCTCCTGGCGGAGTACCGGGGACGGCCCCTGGCGGGGCTGATGGCCTTCGCCTGCGGGCCCCGGGCCTGGTACTTTTACGGCGCTTCCTCCAACGAGGAGCGGCACCGGATGCCCAACCACACCCTGCAGTGGGCCGCCATGCACTGGGCCAAAGCGCGGGGCTGTGAGACCTATGATCTGTGGGGCGTACCCGACGACGAGGAGGCAGTGCTAGAGGCGGAGTTTATGAAGCGGAGCGGGGGCCTATGGGGAGTGTACCACTTCAAGCGTGGCTTCGGCGGCCAACTGGTGCGCTACATCGGGGCCTATGACTATGTGTACCGCCCCCTGCTCTACCAATTCTATCAAAGAGCCCTCCAGTGGCGAAGCGGGGGTGCATAGTGATGGAGCTCGTCCCTATCGCGGATCGACGGGAGTGGAATGAAGCCCTGGCCCGTTTTCCCCAGGGCCACGTGCTGCAAACCTACGAGTGGGGGGAGGTGAAGGGACGCTGGGGATGGCAACCCCTGCGCTTCCTGTTCCAGGAGGGAGGAGAGGTACGCGCGGCGGCCAGCGTGCTGCGCCGACCGGTGCCCCCCACCCCCTTCTGCCTGCTGTACGCTCCTAAGGGGCCGGCCTTCGACTACGAGGATCTGTCGCTGTGGCCCCGCGTGTTGGACGCGCTGGAGCGACTGGCCCGACGGCAGCGAGCCATCTTCCTGAAGATGGACCCCGACCTGCGCTGCAATGGGGGGGTGGAGGAGAGCGAGCTGGAGCCCACAGCAGGCGCGGTGATCAACCTGTTGAAGGAACGAGGATGGCACTTCTCCCCGGAGCAGATCCAGTTCCGCAACACGGTGCTGGTGAACCTGCGCCCCTCGGAGGAGGAGCTCTTGATGGCCATGCACAGCAAGACACGATACAATATCCGGCTGGCGGAGCGGCGAGGGGTAGGGGTGGGGGAGGCAGGCGAGGATGAATTGCCCCAGTTTTACCAACTCTACGCCGAGACCAGCGCTCGGGATGATTTTCTGATCCGCCCCTTTGCCTACTATCAGGATGTGTGGCGGACCTTTCTCAGAGGAAAGCTGGGGAAACTTTTTCTAGCTTACTATGAAGAGCAATGCCTGGCTGGCCTTTTCCTTTTCCGATGGGGGGAGAGGGCTTGGTACATGTACGGGGCCTCGTCGGATGCAGAGCGGCAACGGATGCCCAATCATGTCCTTCAGTGGGCCGCCATCAAGTGGGCCAGGGCACAGGGCTGCATCACCTACGATCTCTGGGGCGCACCAGAGGCCTTCGACGAATCAGATCCCCTGTGGGGGGTGTACCGTTTCAAACGCGGTTTCGGCGGCCAGGTGGTGCGCTATCTGGGCGCTTATGATTACCCGGTCTACCCCCTCTTATACCGGCTTTTCAGCACCCTCCTGCCCCGCTACCGGGCCCTGCTGCGCCGACGGCATGGTCCGAGCCCTGGCCCCTGATTCCCTTCAGCGGCTACCACGCCCGCCGCAGGATCCCCTCCAGCGCCTCTACGGAGAGAGGACGCGGGTTGTTCCGGATCAGCCGCTCGATTCCAAAGGCGGCCTGCGCAATGGCGGGCAGTTGCTCCTCCGTGATGCCAATATCCCGTAACGCCCGTGGGATGCCGATGTCAGCCTTCAGCCGCTGCACGGCTTCCACGCTCCGCTGCGCCGCCTCCCACACCGATAAACCCTCCACCTCCTCCCCCAGCCAGCGGGCGATGTCTGCGAAGGCCTCAGGAAAGGCAGGCAGGTTATACTCCATCACGTAGGGCAGCAGCAGCCCATTGCCCAGCCCATGAGAGGTATGGGTCAGGGTGCCGATGGGGTATTGCAGGGCATGGACGGCCGCGGTGCCGGCGTTGGAGAAGGCCAGACCCGCCAGCAGTGCGCCCAGGTGCATCGCCTCTCGCGCCGCCAGGCTCCGCCCCTGGTACACCGCCTTCCGCAGATTCGCTCCGATGAGCTGGATCGCCCGCTCAGCCAGCGCATCCGCCAGGGGGAACTTGCCTGAGTAGGCCACCGGCTGATCGGGGGCCACAGGCAGGGCATGGTAATCAACACAGGTGTAGGCTTCAATAGCATGGGTCAGAGCGTCAATCCCGCTTTCCGCGGTGACTTTAGGCGGACAGCTCACCGTGAGCACGGGATCATACAGCGCCACCTTGGGTCGCAGAGTGTTGCTGGAGATGCCGACCTTCAGATTGCGCTCTGTATCCGTCAGCACCGCCACCGGCGACACGGCTGAGCCCGTGCCCGCGGTAGTGGACACGGCGACCAGAGGTAGGACAGGCCCCGGCACTTTATTCTCGCCGAAGTAGTCGGCCGGCTCCCCGCCCCATTTCAGCACGATGGCCACTGTTTTGGCCAGGTCAATGTTGCTGCCCCCTCCCAGACCCACGATGGTATCCGGCCCTGCAGCGCGGGCGGCCTCGATGCAGGCGCGGGCGGCCTCGACGCGCGGTTCCGGTTCGCCCCCATTAAAGACATCGAAGGCCACCCTGACCTCCTCCAGGCTTTCCCGCACCCGGTCCAGCAGCCCGGCCGCGACGAGGTGCTGATCGGTGACCACCAAGACCCTTTGGCCGCCGATTTGCCTCACGATCTGCCCCAGCTGGCGCACGGTGTTCCGA
This sequence comes from uncultured Anaerolineae bacterium, assembly GCA_964425465.1. Lineage (GTDB taxonomy): Bacteria > Chloroflexota > Anaerolineae > JAYEMR01 > JAYEMR01 > JAYEMR01. Next base: position 4,309 of record CAYRNM010000204.1, read on the forward strand.
CCAAAGATGATCTCCCCTGCAGTGCTGAAACTCCACTGTTGACGCATCCCTTTCCCCCTTTCCGAGGTCGTGCTATAATGTGCTGGGTTTTATGACCGACATTCCCGTCAGAGTCCAGTGCATAATATACCATCGCAACCCCGGAGAGACAAACTGTCAAGGAATGCGGCTATGCCCTCCTATGGCCAACAGCAGATCGTGCGCGCGGCGGGGGTGGTCATGGCTGCCTTCGTGGTCAGCCGCGCCCTGGGCCTGGCTCGCGACATGATCATCGCCCGACAATTCGGCACTAGCCAGGAGCTGGGAGCCTACCTGGCCGCCTTCCGCGTGCCGGATATGATCTTTTACCTCATCGCTGGCGGGGCACTGGGTTCGGCTTTCATTCCTACTTTCACCTCCTATCTGGCCCAGGAGCGGGAGGATTCGGCCTGGCGGCTGGCCAATGCCATCTACACTTGGGTATTACTGATTCTCACTGGATTGGCAGCCATCGCCGCCTGTCTGGCCCCCCAGCTTGCCCGACTCATCGTGCCCGGCTTCGACCCCCAGGCTCAGGCCCTCACCGCCTTCCTCATGCGAGGCATGCTTGTCGCGCCGCTGATCTTCGGCCTCAGCGGGGTGAGCATGGGAGCCCTCAACGCCTGCCAGCATTTCCTCTGGCCTGCCTTGGCCCCCGCCGTGTACAACCTGGCCATCATCGCCGGCGCTTGGTGGGGGGCACCCCGCTGGGGGGTGCCCCCCACCAAGCGCCGGCGATGATGGCCAGGTTGTACAC
>CAYRNM010000205.1:0-5065 GCA_964425465.1 uncultured Anaerolineae bacterium
GGGGGGGATCGTGATGGCCCTGGGTCTGGCCTGGGTGGTGCAGAGCCTGATGGGTGAAAATCTGCTCTTCCGTCTGCGGGCCTTCCTGCTGTGTCTCATCGGAGGGCTGATCGCCTATAACCTCTATGGCCTAGAAGCGCCGGGCACCAATTGGCTGCAGCGCATATTGCAACGCTGGGCAGTGTTGCTGGCCTCTTTCATAGGTGCGACGCTGCCTTTGGGGTATCTAGGGTGGCGATGGTGGCGGAGAGGGGTAGTGGGGCACGGATCTCCTGACCAAGACGAGGGGGCTACGGTCCGAAGAGAGTGAGGAGCACGGCGATGAGGGCCAGGGTGCCTGCCACGCTGAGGGGGACGATATTGGCCTGAAGGGCGGCCTTCCATTCCTCCTCACGGGGGATGAACTCGGAGAGGGAAGGGATAAGTGGGCGATGCAGTTGCTTCCGAAACTCGGCGATGCTGGCCGGGCGCTGATCGGGGTGCATGGCCAGGGCGGAGAGGATTGCCCGTTCCGTCGTCGCTGAGAGGGAGGGGTTGAGCTCGCGGGGGGCGGGCAGGGTGCCGGGATGCAGGAAGCGCTGCTTGGCATCCAAGGGGGGTTGGTTGGTGAGCAGATGGTACAGAGTCGCACCCAGGGAGTAGATGTCGGAACGCACGTTAGTATGGCCCATGTCCCCACCATATTGTTCCAAGGGGGTGTACTGCACGGTGCCCCGTCCCTGAAGGATGGTCACGGTGCGCGATTCGTCCGGCTCCAAGAGCTTCACCAGGCCGAAGTCCACCAGCTTGATGCGCCCCTCAGGCATGAGTTTCACATTCGCGGGCTTAATGTCCCGATGCAGCACCGGTGGGTCCTGGCCGTGCAGGTACTCCAGTGCGTCGCAGATTTGCCCCGTCCAGGCCAATACCTGCTGCTCCTCCAGGAAGTGCCCCCTCTTCTGGGCCTGGCGCATGATTTGGCGCAGGTCCTCGCCAGGCACGTAGTCCATGACTAGGTAATCTCGCCCCTCCTCGGAGAAATAGTCCGACACCTTGGGCAGGTTGGGGTGATCGAGGCGGGCCAGCACACTGGCCTCGCGGTGAAACTGGGCCCGGGCCTGGGCCTGCGCCGAGGCATCAAAGGCTGGCTGGAGGATCACCTCTTTGACTGCGCACCGTCGGCCCTCCAGACGGAGGTCCTGGGTCAGGTAAATGGCCCCCATGCCCCCCTGCCCTATCAGGTCAAGGACTTTGTACCGTGATCGGAGCACGGTTCCTAACGGCAATGATTGGTACATCCCCTTTATCCTTCGGAGATAATGATAGAACCTTCTGGCCCTGGTGTCAAGTGAAGTTGAGATTGGAGGCGGATGATGTATGCACCTGCGCGGCCGCTATTGATCCTACGGGAGGGACAGGCACCCCTTCGCCAATGGGTGATCGAGAAGCCAGAGGCCCTTCTGGGCCGGTCGGAAGAGTGCGACATCGTGCTCCCCGCCCGGGCGGTCTCCCGCCACCACGCTCAGATCGTGCAGACGGATGGAGGATACATTCTGCGCGACCTGGACAGCAAAAATGGCACCTTTGTGAATGGCCAAGAGGTAGAAGGTGACTATCCCCTGCAGGATGGGGATGAGATACAGATCGCGCTGGCTGTGCGGCTCCTGTTCGTCGGCGCGGAGGCCACGGCCCCTCTGGAGGTCACTGCGCTTCGGCCAGCGGGCCTGCTATTGGATGTGGCCGAGCGGCGGGTGTGGATTGGAAACCGGGAGGCCACCCCTTCCCTTTCGCCATCTCAGTTCACATTGCTGCAATTGTTGTACCAAGGAGAGGGGCGGGTGGTGACCCGGGAGGAGATTGTGACTGCTGTGTGGCCTGATATGGCGGCCGAGGGAGTCTCCGACCAGGCGATAGATGCCCTGGTGCGCCGCCTGCGCGAACGGTTGAGTGAGTCGGACCCGGATCACCAGTATGTGGTGACAGTGCGGGGGCACGGCTTCCGATTTGAGAACCGGAATAAGCCGTAAAGCGTGAAGCGTATAGCGTAACTACAACTCCCTCCACGCTAGACGCTCCACGAATCCAGGAAGGCGGACACCTCAACTTGAACCGAGCGCAGCCTTTCTGCGGCTTCCGGCTGCTCTCGCTCAGTCAGATCGGCGGCCATGGCCTCCATCAGCTCCAGAAACTCCGGGGTGATCAGCCCCTCCTGCTCCTCCATCAGGGCCCGGCGCTCTTGTTTCTCCTCCGCGTTCAGCAGGCGATTGATCAGTCGGATCTCTGGGGGCATGGCCTCCTCCAGAACAGCGACGATGGCCTCCCACACCCCTCGGAGCTCCGCTGCCCTCTCCACCTGCCTCCGGGCTTCCGCCTGGCGAATGTTGGCCGAGAGCAGCGCCAGCAGCAGGTCATCAATCTCTGCCAGATGATCACGCACTGCTGCTTCCAAGTCCTCGCTCTCCAGGATGGTCTGTAGCACCTTCGAGCTCCGTGCCAATGCCGCTTCCGTCTCCCTATCCAGTTCCTGTATCAGCGCCAGCAATTGCTCGCGCAGCTCCCTCAGCCGCTGTGCCTCCTCTCCACTGGCGGACTCAATGCGGTGGGATAGTATCAGGAAGAACTGATAATCCAACAACGGACGGGCCACGGCCACCATTCCCCGCAGTTCAGGCTCATCCTCGGCGGCGATGAGCCGCTCCAGTAGCTCCTCTCGGCTCATCCCCTTGTCCAGCGCCTCATAGATTTCCCGCTGAGCCCGTCTGGTCCTTCCTAAGTCGCTGAGTTCCAGAAGGGTGCTGCGCAGTTTCAGCAGCCGCTCGGCCAGCACGGTCTGCCCATCAGCCTGGGCCGCTTCCATGTTTACAGTGAGGGTGTGGAAGAACTCGTAGTCCAGTTCCTCTCCGTGCTCGGCTGCCAGGGCCTGAAGCCGCTCTTCATCGTCGTGGGCGGCCAGGAACTCGTCCACCAGCTCCAGCCTGGTCCGCTGGGCATTCAACATCTCCCGGGTGATGCCCTCGGCCTCCAGGATGCGCTCCATCAGCCCCTCCAGACGGAAGAAGATCTGCGGCTGGAGGAGGTAGCTCTTTCGTTGCTCGGGCGGCAGGTTCATCATCGCCTCATTGGTCAGCGAGCCAATCAAACGCTGCTGTTCGGCCTCCGGGAGGTTAAGGTTGGCGGGCAGGAAAATGAGGGCCAGTTCCTTGCCGGGATCGTGGTAGAGAAAAGGGAGGGCCAGCATTCCGCCATTGCCGCACTGGGGGCAGATGGCTTGGTTGAGCTGTCCACTCAGGAACTGCTGTTTGTACTGCGGATCCTGCCCCACGTCAATGATGTGATGCACCTCGGCGGTGAATCGGGCGCTGCAGGCAGGGCAGGTGACGACTGCGATCTGGGGAGCAATGGGCATGGGATTTAGTCCTTGGTCATCTAATCTTGACTGTGGACGGAGGACGGCTAGATGTTGGGGATCAGGCCCGATGGTAGCGACGGGAGAGCAGCCGAGCTAGTAGGGCCCCGGGGTTGGTCATGGTGGCCACCTCGACCTCATCGTCCGTGAGTCCGGCGCCAGCGGCTACCAGCCGGGCCATCTCCTGAGTGATGAGATCGCTGGGATCGTGGGTGTCGGTGTTCACCACCAGTTTGGCCCCTGCCGCCCGCGCCACACGGGCCACGTGGCCATTGGTCAGACAATGACCGCGACGGGAAGTGAGCTCCAGGATGATATCGTGCTTCGCAGCCAGGGTCGCCTCCTCGGGGGTGAGAAACCCCGGATGAGCCAGCAGGTCCACTTCGGGACACTCCACCGCCGCCCGGTTCGTGCCCGGCAGCACGGGCTCCACCGGCGTCTCCCCGTGCACCAGGACGAGATCGGCTCCCAGCTCCCTGGCGCGTCGGGCCAGGGGTGCAATAGAAGAAGGGGCCACGTGGGTCAGCTCCACCCCCACCAGGAACTCCAGAGGGAAGTCTCCCTCCTGAAGGCGGGCGAAGCGGACAAGGCAGGACACCAGCCCATCGAGGTTCGATGCATCGGCGTGGTCGGTGATAGCCAGCGCGCGATGGCCCATCGCCGCCGCCCGCCGCAGGATCTCGGAGGGCAGCAGGACGCCGTCGGAGAAAAAAGAGTGAACGTGGAAATCAATGCGTTGGGCTTGGGCCATGGATAACTCCCGAGTGTTAGAGGGTAGAAAGCCGCTGGCTAATCATAGCAGGGAAGCGGGATTTGTCAACTGCGAAACACACGCCGCCTTTTCAAACTGTAGCAAGGCATTTCGCCCCTGGAATTCAAAGCCCGGCTTCAGGCTCATTACGCATTTCACAGATGAAGACAAGCCATTTGACATTTTCTGCATTTTGTGGTATAATATGTCCTGAAATTCGTAGAAGGAGTGCTTGATGGCTCACATTGTTGACGAGATTGATTGGCAGATCATCTCTCTCCTACAGGCCGATGGGCGGAGGACCAATGTGGACATCGCCCGTCAGGCAGGGGTGACAGAGGGAACGGTCCGCAACCGGATAGACCGCTTGCTGGCGGAGGGGGTCATCAAGGTCTACGCCGCCGTCAAGCCGGAGAAGATGGGATTCCAGACACGGGTGATCATGGGTGTGAAAGCTCGATGGGATAGGGTGACCGAGATCGCCCAACGCCTGAAAGACATACCCGAGGTGCGCGGCGTCGTCTCTACGCTGGGGCCCTACAACCTTATCGTGGAAGCTCTTTTCCCCTCCAACAATGAATTGGGGCCCTTCTTCACCCACGATATGGCTGCTATTCCGGGGATCGAAGGGGTGGATACTTTCCAGGTTTTGGAGAGTATCAAAGATGCGTGCGATTGGAGACTGCCAAGGGTAGCCAGGAGGGAAGAAGTGATGGAAGAGCGTCATAAGATCTTACTGGTGGATGACGATCCACTGTTTGTCAAAGCCACCCAGCTCGTTCTGGAATCGGCAGGCTACGAGGTGACCACTGCCAAAAGTGGTAATGAGGCGCTTCCTCTGATGCGTACTGAAAAGCCAGACCTGGTCGTCCTGGACATTATGATGGATACTATCCTGGATGGCGTGTACGTCAGCAAGACCATGTGGG
>CAYRNM010000206.1:0-5054 GCA_964425465.1 uncultured Anaerolineae bacterium
GCGCAAGCTACAGGAACGGGGCTTCTTCAGCCCATCACTGGACGGGGGTTTGCTGAGAGCATAGCGCATGGGGCATAGCGCAAAGAGCTTTGCCCTACGCTCTTTACCCGCGCTTCCAGAGCGTGGATGTGGGTCACCAACTGGTCAAAGAGGGCCATGACGGCTTCTTCCCCTTGTTGGTAAGCACTATGCATTTCCTCGTGGGTAGGTAACTGGAAAGACATCATGGGCTCTATCATAGCTGGCTTGTGTATGATTTGCGATAGAAAAACGTTAGAGTTTCGTTAGAGCTGAGCAGCTACCCCTTGAGCAGGAAAACGAACCACGAAGACACCAAGACACGAAGCTCTTTGTGCCTTGGTGGTAGGAGGAGGAAATCCCAATGACCCGCTACCTCGAACCAGCCAAGGAAATAGAGGTCTTCGGTGAATATGATGTGGTCATCGTGGGCGGGGGCCCTGCCGGTCTGGCAGCCGCCATCGCCAGCGGACGAAACCAGGCGAACACGCTGCTCATCGAGCGGTTTGGCTATCTCGGCGGCACGGCCACCGCGTCGCTGATGATCAACATCAATGGCTTTCGCAATCAGGTCGAACCTGACAGTGTGCAGACCATCAAGGGGATCGCTCAGGAGATCATCCTGGAACTGCACCGGCTCAACGGCCTGGGCAAGAGCCCCTACGAGCAGAAGGAGTATGAGATCGAGCAGGGCGAACTGTCCTATTCGTACTGCGTGGACCCGGAGAAATTCAAGTTTGAGCACTTTCAGGAGATTCTGGAGCAAAACCCGCAGTTGAAGGAAGCGGGGGCTTACCTGGCGGAGACACCACCCCTGCTCGGCATTCGCCAGACCCGGTTCATCGAGGGGGAGTATAGGCTCACCGCGGAGGACGCCATCGAGGGGCGACGATTCGACAAGGTGATCGCCATCAGCTCCTGCCCCATCATCCACTACTACGGCTACCGGCGGTATCTGGAGCACGAGGGCTACGACATCCCCTATTGCTGCCTGGTGCCGAAACTCGTGGACAACCTGCTGATCGCCGGGCGGTGCATCTCCTCGGAGCAGCAGCCCTATGAATCGCATCGCTCCATGGCCCCCATCATGGCCATCGGTCAGGCCGCAGGCACCGCCGCAGCGCTCTGCGCGAAGGGGAAGGTCAAGCCGCGCGATTTGGATGTATCTCTCCTGCAGCAGAGGTTGATCGAACAGGGCGCCGAGCTGAGGAGGTGAAGATGGCATCGGCCATCGAAGCTCAGCGGCCCAAGAGGGTGTTTGGCCCTCCCAGTTGGATGCTGGACGGCTGAGGGACGTGCCAGCCCTAAACAGCGTCTATTTTCGAACGATAGAGAGGAGGCTCTGTGGTGACACTCCAGGACAAGTTCCGAGGTTGTACCGCCGGCTCATGGGTCGGCTCGGCCATGGGCGCGCCCGTTGAGGGATGGTCCCGAGAGCGTATCCAACAGACCTATGGCTTTTTGGACAGGCTGTTACCCTATCGGCACTACACGGCCTACACCGATTGGGAACGATGGCCCGGCACCACCGAGGATGGCATCGAACGGCAGAAGCTGATCGCCACGGCCATCATCGAGAAACAGGACCGCATCCTGGCGCATGACCTGGTCGCGGTGTGGGTGCGGGATCTGGACCCCGATAAGATGGTCTACAAGCAGGAGCGGTTCGACCGTTCCCTGCTGGAGGTGGCGAGGGCCGGGGTGCCCCCCTCGGAGCTGGGACGGCTATGGCCCTTTCCCAACGTCGTCTCCATGGCGCGCGCCTCCCACCCCCTGGGGCTGATCAACGCTGGCGACCCGCAGGGGGCAGCCGATGACACCTTCGAGGTGGGCAAGGTCTACGCCTGTGAGACGGCCTTCGCCCTGCGGTGGGCAGCCCTCTACAACGCCGCCCTCGCCGAGGCCTGTAAACCCCAGGCCACGGTGGACTCGGTGCTGGAGGTGGCGGAGCGTTTCGTCCACTACCGGGCGGAGGCGGGCAGCCTGTACGCCCTCTACGACACCATCAAGCGGGAGGTGTCCCACGCGCTGGAGCTGGCCTCCCAGCACACCGACCCCCTGGCCATGCGGGATGAGTTCTACGGATTCTACGAAGGCGGGCGGTATGTCAACTACGGCCTGTCCCAGGCCAATGAGGTCCTGTCTAAGGGACTGGCGGTGTTCGCCATCAGCCGGGGGGATCCCAGGGAAACCATCCTCACGGCGGTCAACTTCGGCCGCGATACCGACTGTTTAGCAGCGGTCGCAGGGGGCTTAGCCGGCACGCTGTCGGGGGCCAAGGCCATCCCAGAGGAATGGGCCGCCCAGGTGAACGAGGCGACCCGTCAGGACCCTTACACCAACAACCATCGGTCCATCGAGGAGACCGCCGACGGGCTGTTCGAAGCTTTTGGGGCTCGAATGCGGCGCTTGGAGGCATATCTGCGATGGATGGGCGACAAGGAGGAAAATCCATGAACATCAGGGAAGTCACCCCGCTTTTTCTCGACCCCACGCTGCTGGTGCGGGTGAGCACCGATGCGGGCATCGTGGGGTGGGGCGAATGCAGCCCCATGAACGGACGGGTGGTCGCCGCCCATGTGCGACACTCCCTCGCCCCTCTCGTGATGGAGCGAGACCCCTTCGACATCGAGGCCCTCGTGGAGGAGATGTTCGTCAAAACCTACAAGATCGCGGGGCAGGCCCAGGCGATGGCCATCAGCGGCCTCGAGATCGCGCTGTGGGACATCATGGGCCAGGCGCTGCAGGTCCCCATCTACAAGCTGCTGGGCGGTGCGTACCGTAAGAAGATCCGGATGTACGCCTCCAGCATGCGCCGCGACATCTCGCCCCAGGTGGAGGCCGACCGGCTGGCACAGCTTGTGGAGGAGAAGGGGTTCACGGCGGTCAAGGTGCGCGTGGGGCAGACCTACGGCTTTGATGCCGATGCGGCTCCGGGTCGGAGCGTGGCCGTGGTGCGAGAGGTCCGCAAGCGGCTGGGCGATGAGATCGAGATCATGGTAGATGGCAACAGTTGCTTCACCGCGTCGAGGGCCATTGAGCTGGGCCGACGTCTGGAGGCGTACCGTATCTTCCACTTCGAGGAACCCTGCCCCTACACGGACCTCGATTCCACGGCCAGGGTCGCCCAGGCCCTGGATGTGCCCATCGCCGGCGGCGAGCAGGATTGGGACCTGCACTGCTTCAAGGAGATGATGCAGAAGGGCGCGGTGGACATCGTGCAGCCCGACCTGATCAAAGCCGGTGGCTTCTCGGCCTGCAAGAAGGTCGCTGCCCTGGTGGAGGCCTTTGGCTGTGTCTGCACCCCCCATCAGACCCAGCCCTTGGGCACCATCGCCAACCTCCACTTCGCCGCCGCCACCCCCTGCTGCCGCTATGCTCAGGAGTACAACATCGAGCCGCACCCTATCGGCGACAAGCTGTTCAAAAACCCCGTGCCGGTGATAGATGGGTACATGGCCGTGCCCGAGGAGCCAGGGCTGGGGGTGGAGATCAACGAGGAGATCTTGAGCCGGGCGGTTTGACATCTCCGAAATCTGAGCTATACTTTAGTGGGATGCAGACCCAATCGGATCATTCACTCACAGGAGACGGGGGGATATGCCTTCACGAGCGGCGGTATCGCACATGCAGGATGAGTGTGTTGCGATGCTGGCCGCTTGTGTGTTTGAGGCGAGGGAGGGGATAGTTTCTGGCGGAGTGATGGAAAGGCCCTGGCAACAAGGGGACTCCCATTCTGGGAAACGGTTGCTACCAGAGCCTTTCCAAATGCCTGTCTCATGATCGTGGTGTCCAGACCTGGTGGATTTGCGAACAGGAAAAGCGCCAACAAGGGCCTCTAGTCGCAAGCGATTACGCTCACTTTCGATGTTGCCTTGGGCGCTTCGAGCATATTATACTCTACCAATCTGGATTTGTCAAATAGGATCTGAACGCTGTGGAACATAACAACGAGCCATCTACAGCAGGTCTTTCTCTATCCAAGCAACTGGCTTTAGCTCTGGGGCTTGGCTGGTCAGCGGGAGAGCTCGTTGGCCGGTATCGCCACGGCATCCATCCCCAGAATCCCGCAGCTCGAAAATCGTGGCAAGGGCGGGCATTGCCCCGGCTCTCCTACAGCAGCCGTGACTTGAGGTCCAACAACGATCTCTTCTGGCTCCTGGCCCAGCGGCTGATCGTGCTCTCGGACGATTTGGGCCTGGACGACTTGGAGGATAAGGAAAAGGCGGGCAGCGTTGACGTCCGCATCAGGGCTCTGCCTGCCGAGATCCGGAAGTACATCGCTGACCCCGGTTCCACAACGGCTCTGGAGCCCGAGGGGTTCTACCAACTGGTGGAGGATTGGACGCAGTTGATCCGGCTGGAGCTGGGGGTTCGAGCCCAGGCCCTGCGCGAAGCCTTCTCCTTCGCTGGCGAGCTGGCCGATCTCTACTGGGCTCTGCCGGTACCTCAGCGGCACAACCTCCCAGCGTGGGCTGACGCCTGGCGGAAGGTGTTGTACAAAGTGCCTAGGATATTGGAAGTCCTCAGTGGGGTCAAAGCCTCCCTGCCACCCTACGCTTTCACGGCTGTGGAGCACAGCTTGAAGCGCTGGCGAGTGGTGCGTCCGGCCTGGCTTGAGGCCGAGTTTAGCCTGGAGCAGGCCCGGGCGCTCAGTGATTGCTTTGGAGAGCAGGCCAGGGTATGGGGAGACATCCTGCAAGGAGAAAAACTGCCGCAAGATCATCTCAGACGCCATGACTGGCTCTGGGTGGGTGTCCTATCGGCGTCGGCCTTTGCTCTGGTTCTGCTGTTGATTCTGCTGATCTTCTCGGCTTTGGTAGCGGGGGCGTTTGACTTGGTGATCTGGGTAGTCATCCCCTGGGTGCGGGGATTACTTCCCAGCGTGCCAGAGCCATCCAAGCTGGTAGAGACGCCATCGGTAAGCGATTGGTTGACCATCGGGGGCCTCTTGGCAGCGGCGGCTGGCCTTTTGGCCTCCGCCGGGGTCTGGTTCTTCCGCCGGCTGGGGGACATCTATCGCTGGCTGCGAAGCC
>CAYRNM010000207.1:0-5032 GCA_964425465.1 uncultured Anaerolineae bacterium
ACCTCCTGGAGGTCCTCCTTGGCTTCGGGGACGCCGGCCACATCCTGGAAGGTGATGGTGGGCTTGTCTCCGCTGACCATCCGGGCCCGTGACTTGCCAAAGGAGAGGGCGTAGTTGGCGCCTCCCTGGGCCTGGCGGAAGGCCGAGTAGAGGAGGACACTGAACAATAGCACGGGAAGCAAGGCCCCCAGAAGGGTCAGCCAGTTCTGCCAGCGGCTAGGTGGGGCAACGACGATCTGAAGGGCATTTAACTCCTCCTCCGTCACCCCCAGATCGCGCAGCGTCTCCACCAGGCCCACGCGGGGCTCTTTAAGGGAGCTGTCCTGCGTGCCACTGATGCGTTCAATCAGCAATTCATCACCCTGGACGGTGATCCTGGCCACCCGACCGGCCTTGATCAGCCGGGCGACGATGGTCAGCGACAGGGGGGAGGGGTTGGCTCGCCCCAGCCCCAGAATGGTGCGAAAAAAGAAGATGACGAACAGCAGAAGCCCGATGGCGACCAACCAGCGATTCAGGGTCTTCGATCCCATTCTCGGATTATCCTCATTCCTAAAACAAATCCAATACCTCGCCAAGTACAATGAGGAGTATAGCACACCAGGTCTGAGAAGTCAAAGACCACTTGCCTGATACGCAGGTCAATGATATACTCCCCTCGATCCGGGGGTTTGTTGCGACCACCGTTGCTGAGAGAGGACACAGGGATGACTTCTATTCTTTCGGCTATCAACAACTGGGTACAGGGTATCATCGCCTCGGCTGGTTATCCGGGGCTGGGGCTGGTCATGGTGTTGGAGAACCTCTTCCCCCCTATCCCCTCCGAAATCATCCTTCCCCTGGCGGGCTACATGACCCTCAGGGGGCACTTCACCCTGGGGGGGGTGACGGCGGTGGGCACGCTGGGTTCCGTCGTCGGCGCGCTGGTCCTCTACGGGCTGGGGTGGTGGCTGGACGAATCGCGGGTCCGTCACCTGCTGCGCCATTACGGGCGCTACGCCATGCTGTCGGAGGAGGATCTGGATAGGGCGCTGACCTGGTTCAACCGTTATGGCCAGCCGACGATCTTTTTCGCCCGCCTGGTGCCCATCGTGCGCAGTTTGATCTCCGTCCCGGCCGGGCTGGCCCGCATGTCTATACTCCGTTTTGTGGCCTTCACCGCCCTGGGCACTGGCTTGTGGAGTTTTTTCCTGGCCGGGGCAGGGCGGATGCTGGGAGCGAACTGGTCACGGGTCGCTCACCTTGTCTCCCGCTATCAAGATGCAGTGACGGTGCTGATGGTGGTGGCGGTGTTGCTCTTCCTCGCGCGGCGTCTAGGGAGCAAGATCAGGGATGCATGAGGCACGGGATAGGCCGTGGAGGCAGAGGAGGTCGGGATCTGGATTGCCCGCTTCACAGGGGACAAAGGACAGCCGGAAATGGGCTGTCCTTTTTTGGTGGGGGCAGGACCTCGATGCGGGTCGCAGGGCCTGGGGGGTGTAGCGCATCCGGGGATCCCAGAGCATCCAGCCCGGAGCGCCTGCCCAGCGGGCGGCCCGCATCTGGGCTCGGATCTCGGAAGGGGTGTAGGTACGGCCATCGTAGGCATAGTCGGGGAAGTCCTGCAGCCAGGGGCGGATGGTAGCCCCAGAACCCGCGATGCGCTCCAGCGCCCGGCGGACGTTATAGTAGACCATCTGATAGGGATAGGGCACCGCCTCCCGATAGCCGGGGAGCCCGCCGCCCTGGACATAGGTGGAGGGATAGACCATGGGGGAGATGACATCCACCCATGGCGCCAGGTCCTCCAGCATCTGACCGATGCCCATGTCGTCCAGATGCCAGCAGGTGTAGCCGAAGACATCCATTGCCAGTCTGACTTCGTAGGGCTTCAGCGCCTCTCGGGCCTGGGCCAAGAAACCAGTGATGGCCGCCCGTCGGCTCTCCACCGTGCTCTCCTGCGAGTACTGGGCTCTCTTCACTTCCCCATCGGTGGGGAAACGAAGGTAGTCAAACTGAATTTCGTCGAAACCCCATTCCGCCGCCTCCACTGCCAGGGCGATATTGTAGTCCCACACCTCCTGGCGAAAGGGATCGGTCCAGGCCAGCCCCTCCCGGTCAATCCACAGCCCACCTGTGTCCACGTCACGCACCGCCCATTCCGGGTGGTGCATAGCCAGGGGATGGTCCTTGAAGACCACGATCCGGGCGATGGTGTAGATATCGTGGGCCTGAAACCACCCCATGAGGGCCTCCATGTCCTGGATCATGATCCGATCCTGGGCCCCCACTTCCTGAGCCAGGGGCACCGTGCTGGTGTAGGGGATCCAGCCCCGGTCCCCTTTGACATCTATCACCACCGCGTTGAGCTCGGTTTCCACCAATAAGGTCTGCACATGCTCCCACAAGGGGGGATAGCCGATGCCATAGAAGGTGATGTAGAGGCCCTTGAGCATCTGATCCTCAGCAATGGGGCGAGGTGGCGGCAGATTGGGGTCGGGGATGAGGAGGATCTGGTTGGCTCGCAGTCTATAAGGAGGGGACAGTGCATTGGCCTGAGCCAGACGAAGAGGGCTCACCTGAAATTGCTGAGCGATGCTCTCCAGCGTATCATTGGGCTGGACGGAGTAGGTGATGGGCGATTGAGCCCCGCTCATCTGACCTGTTGCGGCGAGGATGAGGACGGCAATCAGGAAGGTGGGAATCCGGTTTCTCATTCGTGTCCGATCTATTTGGGCATAGCCTTAAGGGCCTGGTAGGCCGGCCGGAGCACCGGCTCCGGATAGCCGGGCCAGGTGATGGCCCACCAATACTGCTCGTCTTTGGGTGTCCAGTCCGGATTGGAGATGTAAATCAGACACATCAGGCCGATCCAGGGTGACCAGTGTCCCTTGGCGTACTGATAGGCCCTCACCAGGTAGTCGGCCTGGGTGGCCTCATCCACGGCGTGCCAGTTGTAGGGGGAATCAGGCCGTGGATCGGTGGTCCAGCCGAACTCCAGCACGGCCACCTGTTTGTCCGCGTCTCCGTACTGGACCATGATCTGCCGCAGGTCTTCTACATGTCGGAAACAGAACCACCGGCCGTGGCCATACACCTCCTGATTGGCCATGACCTCCTCGGGGCTCATCTCCGGGGGAGCTTTGAACCCTGGCGCGTGGAGGCCCAGCACGTCGAAATAGGCGCTGGCTCCAGCCTGATACATCTGTTTCAGATAGAGATCATCGGGGATGGCCTCGGGTGGCTGGCTGCCGGTGGGGCTCAAACCTGCGCTGATAACCATGGCCCCCGGATCGGCACTCTTGAGGCGCTGGTAAGCGACCTTCAGCAGCACGACATACTCCGCCGCGCTGGGAGTTCTCCCCCCCCACTCACGAGCGAGATTCGGTTCGTTCCAAATCTGATAGGCGCGGATGCGGCCTCTGTACCGGTTGGCAATTTCATAGGCAAAGTCCCCGAAGTCAGCCAGATGAGGTGAGGGGCCATCGCTTTGGGCTCCTGTCCAGGCTGGCGGCCGGTCGAGTCGTACCAGCAGATCAAGGCCCGCATCCTCAGCGAACTTGACGATGAGGTCTGTGCGGCTCCAGTCAAAGAGGCCTTTGCCGGCGCCTTCGATGTCTCTCCAGGCGAAATCCTGCTTCACCCACCCGAACCCCGCATCCTCGATGAGCCCCAGGTCGCGGGTGGCCACCTCCGGCCTCCACCATAGGAAAGCTTCCATCCCGTATTCGGGGGACGCCATCCGTGGCGGTCGAGGCCGGGGAGTGGGGGTCGCAGTGGGTGTGGGCAGGTTGGGCGTCGCCTCCTGAGGGGTTGCTGTGGGATTGGGCTCTCCACCTTGGGTTGAGGAGGGTGTTGTCGTTGGCGCCAGCGTGGCTGTAGGCAGGCGCGGCTCCGTCGGTTCCGCTGTAGCCGTTGGAGGGTTCGGCTCCGTTGGTTCCGGTGTGTCGGTGAGGGGTGGGGTGGGTGTATCCATCGGCCGTGAGAGGGTGGACGTCGGTGTGGCGATCCTATGAGCAGCTTGAGGGGTCGCCAGGGGTGGGCTGCCGCAGGCAGTGAGCAGCAGGGCAACTAGGCTCAAGGCGATCCAGTGATAGATCTTGCCTTTAGGCCCAATAGGGGGTAGAGAACGATGTAACATTTATACTCCTGTAGCGGTGTCTCCTATGTGCCATTATGCATAGGGTGGGAAAGCCTAGGCCCGGTTTCATTGAGGGCCTAGGCTTCTTCCGTCATCTGCCGAGTGGGGTGATCCGTTGGCAAATTCCCTCTAACTTATTCGCTGGCAGAAAAGGCGACAATTGCTCACGGATGTGGCTTGTATCCCATTCCGTCATCCTCAAGGCCCAGTTTCCCGCCCAACGACTGGCGCGTGAGCCGCCGCGAGCGTAGCGAGCGAAGCGGCCAGCTCCACGCGCTGGTTAGGCGGGCCCAATTTGGCTATTGAGTGCATCAATGCAGCCCGCTTTCGGACGGGCTTGGCTTCAACTGCGGTGGTAGCTCGACGCCGAAGCGTTTCCGGAGGAGTTCCATATCTTGGAAGTCCTTCTCGGTTGGGGTGTAGCCGTATGCGTGACAGAACACCTGCGTTGTCGGTGTCAGGCAGTGAACACTTCTGCCGTCGACGACGCCCTGCCCGGAGAATCCCTCAGCGGGATAAACCCAGTCCTCCCCGTTTTCCATGCGATAAACCCCGTTGCCTTCGCCGTCAAACGTCACCGCGTGGACATCGACTTCCAGACCTGAGCCGTCGGCGAGAACGAAGGAGTTCAGCGGCGTACCCTGCCTGACCGCGAACCCCCTGCGACCCAAGATCTCTTGCACTTTTGGCACATCTGTGACGCGGACGACGATATCGACGTCTTTGTGTGGTCTGGTCTGTGTCCCCAAGAGCGCGTCCACACCCCAGCCGCCGTCGAGCCAGAGATCGATCTCAGCTTCGTCCAGCAAACGAAGAAGCTCGACAAGAGAGGACGATGTCATCTCTGATGTCACATCCATGCGGTGATCTTCTCCGTCGCATTCCAGGAGGACTACCAGGCCGCCGAACGGC
>CAYRNM010000208.1:0-1818 GCA_964425465.1 uncultured Anaerolineae bacterium
TCATCGCGCAGTTCGTCCAATTCCCTGCCGCTCACCACACCGGTCACCTTCATGCCAACTGCCTCCGCCAGGTGCTGCGCCACCAGCCGGTTATCGCCGCTGATGATCTTGAGTTGCACACCGAGTTTGGCTAGTTCGGTGAGGGTTTCCCGCACATCTGGCTTGGGCGGGTCAAAGAAGAGCAGGAAGCCAACGAAACTCAGGTCACACTCATCGTCGCGGGTGTAAGGGCGACTTGCCGAGTCGCCCCTACCGGTCGCCACGCCTAACACGCGAAAACCTTGTCCGCTCCACCCAGCGTAGCGCTGCTGGATCTGGGCCCGGTGGCTGTCATTCAGCGGAACGGCAATCTCTCTCTCCTGTACCCGCGTGCACACCGCCAGTACATTGTCCACCGCCCCTTTGGTGATCAGTAGGGGCTGGCCTTGCGCCAGCCCAAGGGGATCCGCAAGGGGTGCTCCTACCTGCACGACCACGCTCAACCGCTTGCGCACGAAGTCGTAGGGCACCTCGCCCAACTTGCTGAAATCACTGGTGTCGGATTGGGCGTGGGCAACGATGGCTTCGTCCAATGGGTTGACCAGGCCCGTCTGGAAGTGGGCATTGAGGTAGGCGTAGCGAAAGACGTCATCTGACGGCTGCCCTTGCACATCCAATGCCCCATCGAGCTGCACCACGCCCTCGGTCAGCGTGCCCGTCTTGTCGGTACACAGCACATCCATGCTGCCAAAGTTTTGGATGGAGGCCAGGCGGCGCACGATGACCCCATGGTGAGCCATGGTCTGTGCACCCTTAGACAGGTTGATGCTGATGATGGCTGGCAATAGTTCTGGCGAGAGCCCCACCGCCAGAGCGATGGCGAAGAGCAGCGAATCAACGACCGGCTTTTGGAAGAAGACATTGACAGCAAAGACGACCAGCACCAGCAACAGCATCACCCGAGTGAGCAAATAGCCGAAGTGACGGATGCCGCGCTCGAAGTCGGTCTCGGGTGGGCGCAGGGTCAGGCGCTCGGCGATCTGGCCGAAGGCGGTAGTGGCTCCGGTCTCCACAATCAAGACGCGGGCGCTGCCACTGCGCGCGTTGGTGCCCATAAAGACGCAGTTGGTGCGCTCTGCCAGGCTAGCGCGTGCCTCGACCAGGCCGGGCTTCTTTTCAACCGGGAAGGTCTCACCAGTGAGCACTGCCTGGCTGACGAAAAGGTCCCTGGCTTCCAGCACGACGCCATCAGCGGGCACCAGGCTGCCTGCCGAGAGCGACACCACGTCGCCAGGCACTACCTCTTCGGCGGGGATGGACTGCGTCTGGCCATCGCGTAGCACGGTGGCCTTGATCGTCACCTGCGCGCGCAGTTTCTCCACGGCAGTGCTGGCGTTGTACTCCTGGATGAAGCTCAGCACGGCGCTGCCCAGCACTATAGCCAGAACGATGATGGCGTCCACCCACTCCTGCAGTACGGCTGACACGCCAGCGGCAAAAATGAGCATGAGGACAAGCGGGCTCTTGAGCTGCTCCAGGAAAAGCTGCAATGCCCTCACCTTCTCCCTGGCTTCTAACACATTGGGCCCAAACTGTTGCAGCCGCTGTCTGGCATCGCCGGTGGTGAGCCCATTGGGTGTGCTGTGCAGCGCCGCCAGCAGGCTGTCCGGTGGTTGGCTCCAGTATTGGCTGGGCGCAGAGATCTTGTCCATGTCGCTCATTTGTACTAGTGACCGATTGTGGGTTGGGCAGCAGACCACACTCAGTGCTGCTCGCCCTTTGTTTCCGATAAAGTCTATTGGTCAGCCTTGACCCACTCACCAATCTCCATCACTGTGG
>CAYRNM010000208.1:1918-3056 GCA_964425465.1 uncultured Anaerolineae bacterium
CGATACCTGCCCCCAGGATACCCATAGCCACAGTGAAGTTCAAGTCCAGCTACCCCGACAACAAGCGCTTTACTCCTTCGGCGATGATCAACTCGTCTCCATCCATGAGGGTCGATACCGAGACGGTGATGGTATCCGCCTGAGCGTGCAGCCAGATGCTAGGATCCCCTTCCCGCAGGGCCTCGGCGATCTGGGCGGCGGTTTTGCCCAACGCCTGCTCGTCCAGCGCGATGCGCAGGCCGGTCACCGGGCTCCCCTGAAGGGTCACCTCAATATGGGGAATCCCCTCCAGTTCCTTTTGGAACGCTCTCACCCGCCGCTCGTAGCCCTCAAAGCGAGCCTGGTGGTCCATGGCCATCCACTCCCGGAGGGCCACGACGACGGCGATGATCTCCTGCCGGTCGAGCTTCATGGGCCGGCCGAGGGTTCGGTAGGGGCTGGACTCGAACCCGATGAAGCCGTGCAGCGCTGCCGCCTCGACCAACTCCCTCCTCCCGCACAGGATACCCGTCGAATTAGGAGCGCCAAAGTACTTGGCTCCATAGCACACCAGATCGGCGCCCATCGCCGTGTACTTCTTCAGGTTCTCCACTGGATACACCTGAGCTGCGGCATCCACAATGATGGGAATGTGGTGCCGCTTCCCTATGTGGATCACCTCCTCCAAGGGCACCACTCCATCCCCTCTACTTGGGGCCAGGTAATGGATCGCCGCTGTCCTTTCGCCCATGGCGGCCTCTATTTGCTCTGGCCTGGCTCCAGACTCGTCGCCGACCTCCACCAGTTTCGCGCCGGGGACGGTCACACAGCGGTCATACTTGGACCTGAGCCCCCTCTGGATGATGACCTCGTGCTTCATCCCCCTCACATCGGGCAGTCTTTCCATCTTTTCTGGGTCGCTGCCGGCCATGCAGGCGGCAGCGCCCAGAGCCAGGGCCGCGCAGCAGCCGGGGGTCACGTAGGCCGCCTCAGCGCCCAGGAGCTCGGCGATGATCTGGCCGGTTTTATCCAGTAATTCCTTCATGTCCACGTAGTAGCGGTTCGCCTCCTGCATCGCCTGTTGGACCTGCGGTGAGAGGATAGAGCCCCCCAGCAAGGTCAAGCGCCAACCGGTGGCGTTGATCACCGGCCTCACCCC
>CAYRNM010000208.1:3156-5031 GCA_964425465.1 uncultured Anaerolineae bacterium
AGCCAGCCCCATATTTCTCCCGATACTTCCGCAGAATATCCAGGTAGAACTTGAAATCCTCGTGGCTCATGGTGTAGGGGATGCCACCTTCAGACATGGTCATATAGCCTCCCCCTTTGCTGCCAATGCGGATGACCTCCTCGATGTGGCTTTCCAGCTCCTCCCTGCTCATCTGGCCGATGAACTTGGTGATCCCGCCCAGGAGGGTGATCTGGTCTCCGTACTGCTCCTTGATCTCCGCCAGGTTCATGTTGTCCGTTGGCCCCACAGGGTTCAGGATATCCACGCCGGCTTCGACCAGCAGCGGCAGGAGAGCGTTAATGTTGCCGTGGGAGTGCATGTTCACATACGCGCCATACTCATGGCACAGCTCGAACAGTCGTCTGTGCCACTCGTAGAAGCACTCCCTGTAGCACTCCGGGGAGAAGAACAAGCCGGTCCGCCCGCCCAGATCGTCGGGGAAAGCGATGCTGTGTACGCCCCGCTTCAACAGCTCCTCCGCCGAGACCAGGTTGTATTCCGCCACCTTCTTGATCACCCGCTTGGCGAAATCCCGGTTGGCTGCCAGGTCCATCATGAAGTCCTCGTACTTGCGAAACCTGTACCACACGCCGGAGAAGAAGCCATCTATGCCCGCGCTGGTGAAGTATCCCCTTGCGGTGAAGAACTTCACCCCTCCCTCCACGCCC
Organism: uncultured Anaerolineae bacterium; assembly: GCA_964425465.1. Taxonomy (GTDB): domain Bacteria; phylum Chloroflexota; class Anaerolineae; order JAYEMR01; family JAYEMR01; genus JAYEMR01. The sequence goes on from CAYRNM010000208.1 coordinate 3,846, forward strand.
TCGTATCGCTGGGGGTCTCTGGGGTCGGGCATGGGGATGCGGTCTACATCCTCTTCCGTTTTGATGGGGAGGTCAATGTACTGACGATAAAAGGGGTGCTCCCTGATCCGCCACCTAGTGCCATTCTCAAACTCCAGTAGGTGATAGTTCTCTCCCTTCTCGACGACTATACTGCGCAGGCCACCATGGCCCACATTGATAATGTAGGTATCCATGAACTCCGCATAGGCTATCTGCCTTTCCAATGGCTCCTCGATCCTCTTCCAGTCCGTCCTCTCCTCAAATTGGGGGAGGAACTTCTCCTGAGAGGTGGTGTCGAAGAACCCCTCCTGATTGGGGATGACGTCGGGCAATTCATGGTTCAGGGTGGCCAGCACTCTTTCCAGCTTGTTCATGGGTTTGTCCCCCTTTCTCAAATGCGCTGCGGATCAGATCGTCGGGCCATTGTCTCTCAGCGCCTTCGCTCCACCGCATATTCGGCCAGGGAGCACAGCAGTTGGCGTGAGGCATTGTCGGGCAAGATCGTCAGTGCCTCCTGGCTTCGCCTGACGTGGGTCCATGCCTCCGCCAGCGCAGTCTCAATGGCTTCCGAGGAACAAACGGCCTCTATCGCCGCTCGCACGTGCTCCTCGTCCCGCTGACCCGAAAGTACGGCGTGGACAGGGGTGTCGTCCTCGACCCTCTCCAGGTAGCAGAGAGTGGGCAGGGTGATCAGGCCCTGGCGGAGGTCGCTGCCGGCTGGCTTGCCCAACCGTGCCTCGTCGCCAATGAAGTCCAGCACATCGTCCACGATCTGAAAGGCCATCCCCAACTCCCGACCGAAACGGCGCAGGGCAGCGATCTGAGGCTCCCCTGCTTCGGCCAGGATGCCCGCCATCTCCGTTGAGGCGGCGAAAAGCGAGGCGGTCTTGGCCCCGATGCGGCGGTAGTAGTCCTTCCGGCCGCCCTGCTTCCCCTCGTTGGCGAGTATCTGCTTGATCTCCCCGGCGCACGTGGTACAGAGGGTGTCGGCGAAGACCTTGAGGATGCGGGGGCGCTCCAGGTCTGCCACCAACCATGCGGCTTGGGCCATGAGGACATCGCCGGCCAGCACAACCGCCCCCGCCGGCCAGATCGTGTGGAGCGTCTTATGACCCCGCCGCAAGGGGGCCTCATCCACCAGGTCATCGTGGATCAGCGTGGCAGC
>CAYRNM010000209.1:0-5009 GCA_964425465.1 uncultured Anaerolineae bacterium
TGAAATGGGTCACTACCGGCTGCTGATCGGTTACGATGAGAGAAGGAGCTACTTCGATCTCATCCAGCAGGTCAAACTCAATGGTCGCCCACAGGGGAAGGATTGTCCGCTCAGCGGGGATCGTCATGGCCGGCTTCCTGACCAGCAAGGTGGTGGGGCTGGTCCGGGAGATGGCGATTGCCAGGGCCTTCGGCACCAGTGGTGAGCTGGACGCCTACTACGCCGCCTTCAACCTGCCTGACCTCCTCTTCGCACTCATCTCAGGTGGGGCTTTGGCCTCGGTGTTCATCCCTGTCCTGGCTGGCTACCTGACCCGGGAGGACCGGTCCAGCGCCTGGCGGCTGTCCAGTGCTATCCTCAACGGGGTCTTCGCCATCGTCGCGCTGCTGGGCCTGGCTACAGGCCTGGCCGCGCCGATCCTGGTCTCACGGGTGCTCGCCCCCGGCTTCTCCCCATGGCAGCAGGCCCTGACGGTGGACCTGATGCGGCTGCTGCTCCTTTCCACTCTCATCTTCGCCCTGAGCGGGGTGGTGATGGGCATCCTCCACGCCCATCAGCACTTCCTCCTTCCGGCGGTGGCCCCTTTGCTCTACAACCTGGGGATCATCGGCGGGGCCCTCTTTCTGGCACCCTCCATAGGGGTGTATGGCCTGGCGCTGGGCGTGGTAGTAGGGGCAGCCATGCACCTGATGGTCCAGGTCCCGGCCCTGATCCGCCACCAGGCGCACTGGTCAGCCACCCTGGGATTGACCGACCCGGGGCTGCGCCGGGTGGTCGAGCTGATGGGGCCTCGGGTGCTGACCCTGGGGGTGGTCCGGCTCAACTTCCTGGTCATGACCAACCTGGCCTCCCATTTGGGCGAAGGGAGTGTGTCGGCCTTGAACTACGCCTGGCTGGCGATGCAGTTGCCGCAGAGCATCCTGGGCACGGCCATCGCCCTCTTCCCCACCCTGTCCGAGCTGGCCGCCCGGAACGAGCGGGATAGCCTGCGTTCCACCCTTTCGACTGCCCTGCAGGCCATCCTGGCCCTGACCATCCCGGCGGCGGTGGGGCTCATCCTGCTGGGCCAGCCCCTGATCCAACTCCTCTTCCAGCGGGGAGCCTTCCAGGCCATTTCCACCCAAGCCGTCTGTTGGGCCCTCCAATTCTACGCCCTGGGGCTGATCGGCCACTCGGCCCTGGAGGTTGTAGCTCGCATCTTCTACGCCCAGCAGGACACGAAGACCCCTCTGGCCGTCGCTGCCGGAGCGATGGTGGCTCACCTTCTCCTAAGCCTGGGGTTGATGAGGGTCTTCAGCCATGGCGGCCTGGCCTTGGCCAACTCCATAGCGGTAACTCTGGAAGTGGCGGGGCTGTTGTGGATCGCCCGTGGCAGGTTAGGGGGGGTTGAGGGGAGCGGGGTCCTGGCCTCGGCCCTGCGGTGCGCGCTGGCCGCAGCGGTCATGGGGGCAGTGTTGGTCGCCCTCAGAAGTTGGTGGCGGGGAAGCAGCCCGCTGGCCCTTGGCCTGGGGGGAACCCTTCTGGGAGGTGTGGTCTACTTGGGGGCAGCTTTAGCCCTGGGCTGCGAAGAGATCAAAACGCAGGTGGGGATCGTACAGCGAAGGTGAGGATTTGTTCCCCCGTTGTTGGGGTGATATAATGGCTCAGCCTTGAGAGGACAGCCGGCCAAGGAGGTGAAACATGGAGATTAGCGAGGTGAGAGCCCTCATGCTATCCTGCCCTGTGGAGCCCATCATGGATGCGGTCAACTTCATCCCTTATCGGGAGGCCCTGCTGGTCAGAGTGGAGACCGATAGGGGCCTGATAGGCATCGGAGAGGCGGCCTGCTTCGGTGGCGCCCTGCGCACGGTGAAGGCAATCGTGGAGGGAGAGCTGCGGCCCCTGCTGGTGGGGGAAGACCCCTTGCGCATCGAGCGGCTGTGGGACAGGATGTACTCCCGAACCTTCCAGCACGGCCGCCGGGGGGCGGTGATCGGTGCCATCAGCGGCGTGGACATCGCCCTATGGGACATCCTGGGCCAGGTGGCGGGCCTGCCCCTCTACCGGCTGCTGGGAGGATACCGGAGCCAAATCAGAGCCTATGCCAGCGGAGGTTTCTACCAGGAGGGCAAGGGTCCCCGAGAGCTGGCCCAGGAGATGGCCCGCTACGCCGCAGTGGGGTTCCAGGGGGTGAAGATGAAGGTAGGCAGGAACCCTTCTGCCTGGATCGGGAGAGGGGCAAAGGGAGTGCTGCTACAGGACCAGCTCTGCCTGGTCAGCCCCGAGGAGGATCTGGAGCGGGTGGCTGCGGTCCGGGAGGCCATCGGGCAGGAGGTGGAGTTGATGGTGATGCCAACACCGCCTGGCGCCCACATGAGGCTATCCGGATGGTTCGGGAGCTGGAGAGGTACCACGTCTACTGGCTGGAGGAACCCGTCGGCACTGATGACGTGGAGGGGAGCGCTCAGGTGGCGGCGGCGACACACATCCCTGTGGCTGGCTACGAGACGGAGAGCACCCGCTACGGCTTCCGGGAGCTCATCACTCGTGGGTCGGTGGGGGTGGTGCAGGCCGATGTCACCTGGGCAGGGGGGATTTCAGAGTGCCAGCGGATCGCTGCCCTGGCCGCAGCCTACGGGCTGCCCTTTGTCCCCCATGCCTACTCCTCAGCCATCGCCCTGGTGGCCAACCTGCACCTGGTGGCGTCGCTACCCAACGGGGAGTGGATGGAGCTGGACCGAAACCCCAACCCACTGCGGGAGGAGCTGATCACAGAGCCGCTGGGGACTGACGCGCAGGGCTTTCTCTCCCTCCCTGAAGGGCCCGGACTGGGAGTGGAGCTTGACGAGGAGATGATAGCTCGCTACCAGGTGGGCTGATCACCTTCGAGCAGCCCGGGGAGGTTGTGAGCTGTCTGGAGTAAGGAAGGGGACAGATGCAGTACAGAGAGCTGGAAAAGACGGGGATGAAGGTATCGGTCCTTGCCCTGGAATGCCCCTGGCTTGAGATCGGAGATTATCGAGGAGTGGTTGGAGCCATTTTGACTGCGGTGGGAATAGCCTGAAAAGGAGGCCTGCTAATGACCTTCGATTTCACCACCCCTGAGTGGGTTAAAGACGCCGTTTTCTACCAGATCTTCCCCGACCGCTTCGCCAGGAGCGAGCAGGTGTCCAAGCCCTCCAACCTGGAGCCGTGGGACTCCCCGCCCACCACCTACGGTTTCAAGGGGGGTGACCTCTTGGGCGTGGTTGAGCACTTGGACTACCTGGAGGACTTGGGGATAAATGCTATCTACTTCAATCCCATCTTCCAGTCGGCGGCCAATCATCGCTACCACACCCACGACTACTATCGCGTGGATCCGCTCCTGGGCGGCGAGACCGCCTTCCGCACGCTACTGGAAGAGGCTCACCGTCGCAATATCCGCATTATCCTGGACGGTGTCTTCAACCACGCCAGCCGGGGCTTCTTCCAGTTCCACCACATTCTGGAGAACCAGGCTGCCTCCCCCTACCTGGGCTGGTTCGTCGTCGAGGACTTCCCGCTCAACGCTTACCAGGGCACCCCCAACTACCAATGCTGGTGCAACCTGCCAGCCCTGCCGGAGTTCAACACCGACCATCCTGAGGTGCGGGCCTTCATCTTCGAGGTGGCTCGTTACTGGCTTGATCAGGGCATTGATGGTTGGCGTCTAGATGTGCCCTTTTGCATTGACGACGACCGCTTCTGGCAGGAGTTCCGTAGGGTGGTCAAGGAGGCCAACCCTGAGGCTTACATCGTGGGAGAGATTGCCACCGACGCCACCCGTTGGCTGCAGGGCGATCAGTTCGACGCGGTGATGAACTACCTGTTCACCATCGCCTGCCTGGGCTTCTTCGCTGGCGAAGGGCTGAACCGGGAGATCCTGAGCGCCCCGGTGCACGAGGTTTTGCTACTGGACGCTCCTGCCTTCGCCCGTCGGGTCGAAGAGTTGCTGGCGATGTATCCCCGCGAGGCGGTGCTGGCCCAACTGAACCTCCTCGACAGCCATGACATGCCTCGCTTCCTCACGCTGGCCCGGGGCGACGAAGCGGCCCTGCGCCTGGCGACCCTCTTCCAGATGACTTATCCCGGGGCACCCTGCATCTACTACGGCGATGAGACTGGGATGGAGGGTGGCCCAGACCCCGATTGCCGCCGTGCCTTCTCCTGGGAGGAGAGTCGTTGGAACACCGGGTTGCGCGATTTTGTCAAACAATGCATTGCCCTGCGCAAGGCCCACCCCGCGCTGCGCCGGGGTGAGTACACCTCACTCCACGCCGAGGCCGGAGTCTACGCCTATCTGCGTCGCCTGGAGAACGACCTGCTGGTGGTCGTGCTCAACAACGATACCCCGCCCCATCACTTGGATGTTCCGATGAGTGACCACCTGCCCGACGGAACATCTCTACGCAACCTTATGGGCAGCGGGGAGGCAAGCATTGTCACCGGGCGGCTCACCGGCCTGACACTGCCGGCTCGCTCGGGGGCGGTGATGGCGGTGGGAGAAAACCGTTCGACTGGGCGCTCACGGCGAAGCCTCCTCACCTACCAGCCTCTGAAAAAGCAGTCGGAGCAGAGGGCAATAGAGCCCCCAGACAGGGGGTGTGAGAGCCTGATTAGCGCCCAACGGGGCGCTCAAAGGGACTGTTGGCTTTACCTTGCCCCTCTGAACAGCCAGGCTCATAGTGCAGAACCCTTCCCAGAAATCTGGTCTTGAGCGATCCCAATAACCCAGAGGTTTCTACCAGGGCTTGCGCAGCGAATAAGATGAGGTGGGAGCAACCCCATTGTCTGGGAGTTACCCACCCCATCGGATCATTCCAAGGGTGTGCCTTCTGGAAGGTACACCCTTGACTCTGTGTGCCAGGCATGTCGTGTATCTAGGAGGTGGAAGTCCTCTGCGGGCTGTGATGACCGGAACCGCGAGCCTACGCAAGGGCGTCCGTCGCGAGGCGGAGTCTGAAGGAAGCGTAAGGCAAAACTCGGACCCGACGAACAGAAACCGGATA
>CAYRNM010000210.1:0-4998 GCA_964425465.1 uncultured Anaerolineae bacterium
ATGGTTAAGTGTCTCAAGCCAGAGGAGCCTGTCCCCTTCCCCTTATAGGACAGGCCCAGCCAGGCCACGCCCCCTCATGGGGCTTGGATTGACAAACACAACACCTAAGTCGGAGGCTTTGACAAAGAGCGTCTGTCCTGTAAGGGGAAGGCTGGCCGGGGAGAATCCCATGGAAATGGCCTTAGGCCTGACTGCTTTGATCACCGGACCAGATTGTCCATCGGCGAGGCCGAGGCAAAGTTCGTCTTGAGATCGTCGAGGTCGAGATACACGTACCGCCTCGTCATCTCCAGGGTCTCGTGCCCCAGAATCTCCTGAAGGGTGAACACATTCCCTCCGTTGCGCAAGAACTCCCGTGCTGCCGTATGGCGCAGCTTGTGAGGGTAAACCCTGGCCTTTAATCCCGCTCTCTTTCCCAACCGCCTGATCAACGTTCGTATGCCTCCCTTCGACAGCGGTTTCCCTTCGTCCGTCACCAGCAACCTCTCTGCCGATGTCTCCGGCCTTTCTTCCTCCAGGTAGGCTACTATCCTTTGTCCTGTCACATCCCCCAGAGGGATGGGCCTCTCCTTTGCTCCCTTGCCCATCACCTTGACATACCCCTCGTCCAAATGGATGTCCTCCATTCTCAAGCCCGCCAGCTCTCCCAACCGCAGTCCGCAGTCAGCCAGGAGAAACACGATCACCTGGTCCCGCAGAGGATGGGTCGTCTTCCCTGCTTCCTCTACCAGCCGGCGGAGTTCCCCACGGCTGAAAGCTGGGGGCTGTAGCCTGGGCACCTGAGGGGTTTTCATCGTGCTCATGGGGCTTTGATCGACAAAGCCCTCCTGCTCTGCCCATTTGAAAAGGGCATGGAGCGCTCGATAGGCACCGTTCACCGTGAAGGGGGATAGAGGTCGGTGTGTGGTGATAGTGGGATGCCCCTCCCAGGTGTGCCTGTCTCGCAGTTCGGCCAGGAACTCCCATACCGACTGAGCGGTGATGGTCGAGATGGTGAGATCGTGTCCTCTTTCTTCCAGGAAGGTAAGGAACCGGCTGCCCCACGAGGAATACCATTCCAGTGTCTTGGGGCTCACCCCGCAGGCCCGGCGGGCGGTGATGAACTGAGCCAGTAGTCTGTCAAAGCGCATCTTTATCTTGCTTTCTGTTCAACAGGCCAGGGCTGTGGCTGACGCACCAGGGAGGTTCACTGAGCTCTACAAGGATGGCCAGGGGGCGAGGACAGCGCCCCGCCCCCCTATCGAGCAGCACATCGGCTCCGCTCTTCCCCGGCGGCATCCCCGGGCTGGCACTCTACTCCTGTGCCCACTCGTGCTGCCTGTCTTGGCAGGGGTACCCTGGCCAGAACAGACAGGCAGGACGGGCCAGACGCAAAGCGGCCACCCCTGCCAACAGGCAAAGGTGGCCGCCCGGTCCCTTTGGGCCACGACAGGAATCGTGGTATAATAGAGGCCAGCCCTGCCAACTGTGCACGCAGTCGGTGGGGTTAGCCGCCGGTTGGGTGCCTCTAACACCCGCCGGCGGCGCCTTTATGCTGTTCGGTGATAGCAATTATATCCTACTGGCGTGATTTAGTCAAATCCCTCTGGCCTCCTCTTTCGCTGACGGCCACCAAGATATTCCTCAACGGCTCGAAGGGTTGTGACCCACACCGGCCCCATTTTCCTGGCTTTCAGTTTTCCCTCCCAGGCGTAGCGACGTAGTGAGGCTGGGCTCAACTCACACCACCTGGCAGCCTCGGCCAGGGTAATGAGCTCATCAGGGGCTGGTTTTCGTGTTCGTGTGTCCTCTGAACCACCCATCACTTCTCTCACACCCCCTCCCCGCCCATGTCTCTGATGGTCTTCCTGTGGCCTGAAGCGGTGCTGCGGCACAGGTAGAACGTGTCAGTCCCGAGCACACCTCAGATGCAGAGGGCACTCGCGCTTCGCCTCGACTGAGCCTTCAGCGTGAGCTCCGGCGAACGCTCGGCGAAGTCAACACTGGCCCATCTCGATGGTGTCTTCCAAAGGTTGGTCTGCATGGAACCACAGCCTATTATATCATTCCTGCGCATTTCCGCCATCAACTCCCTGGACTCGGTTCTAAAGTGTGTTGGTGACCTGTGGAGGGAGGTCTCATTTGACAGGAAAGGGCTATGCGACCACACTATAGCTGAACGTCAACGCGCAGGAGGTCGCACAGTCCATGAACATTATCGAACGCGGCAGAGTCTTTCTGCAATCGCTATATGCGCTGGCCAATCGGTCGGTGTGGGATTGGAAGCGGTGTCCGCGTTGCGGGCGCACCGACACGATCAAGTGGGGCACCTATGACCGTCACCCCTGGTTCTTTGGGGGTCGGAAGACCATCGTCGTCCAGCGGCATCGGTGCCATGGGTGTCGCCGCACCTATTCGGAGGGTTCAGCGCTGTTGATCCGGGGCAGTTGGTACACCCGCGAAGTGCACCGCTGTGCCATTGACCACTGGCAACACCTGGGCACTTCGTTGCGGCGGACGGCGGAAGTATTGCGTTCCTGGATGGGCCGACAAGAGCGCTACTTACTGTGGCGGCCGTTAGACCCGGTTCCCGTGGAGGCCGAACAGTGCCATCTGGCCGCCAGCACCGTGCACCGCTGGCTGGATGGGGCGGGGCGGGTGGCGCAAGAGAGCGTGGTGGGACAACTGGAAGGGATAGCCAGCACGGGCACCGTGGGGACCGATGGGCTGTGGGCGCGCTTACGCGGCGGGGCCAAGCGGGTGGTACTGCTGGTAGTGGACAGCGTCCATGGGGTGATCTGGCCACCGGTAGTGGTCGAAGGGGAAGAGGGGGAAGCGCCGTGGCAGCAGGTGTTCGAGCGGGCCAGACAGGCAGGCTTGAAGGTGGAGCAGTTGCGCGGGGTGACCAGCGACCGAGCCAAGGGGCTTTTGGCTTACTTGCGGCGGGGACTCAGTTGGGTACAGCACCAAAGCTGCATCTGGCACATGTGGCGAAGTCTGGGCTGTGAGCTGGCGAGTGCCGCTGCCCAGGCAGGGGAGGGGCTGGCCGAAGAAGCGGCCAAGCAAGTTCGGGAAAGGGTGCGCCAGGAGTTGGTGGCCCTGGTGCGGGGTGTGATCGATGCCCAAAGCTATGAGGCGGCGGAGCAGGCGTTGGCGACGCTAAAGGGGCATCCGCAGGGGGCGAGGATAGGACACATCCTCAATGGGCAGTTGGATCACCTCTTGGCCCACCTGGTGGCTTACTACCACGGGCTCAAGCGGGTGGCCCCTGAGTGGTGTTGGCGGGACTTCCGTCTCCGGCTCAGTCGGGGTCGCATCCACGGCTCGGACCAGCGGTTGGAGCGGGCGGCGCTGGTCTGGGCGATCTACTATAACTTCACGCCCACTCAATGGAGGTCTGAGCGCAAACGACATTATCGGCATCCCGGCCAAAGCCCCCTGGAAGTGGCCGGGGTGCCACCCGGCGAGATCAGCTATCTGGATGCTTTGGGCGTGTGAATGCCCACGGGCCTGCTGCTTATTGCTCAGAGAGGGGCAACAAGCAGCGAGGAACGGAAGGCTGGGATGCCTCCGTACCCAGCCCCCGCTGAACAGCCACCAACATACCCTTCAATTGCGCCAACATAAGATAGAACCGAGTCACTCCCTGGACCGTACGTATCAGGGACAACCTTCTTGACGGGATGAGGTGACCAAGCCAGCGCCCAGCCCCGCCACACTCGGGTCATCGGCGGCTGGGAAATGTCATTTGCTGCGCTGCTTCTTCATTTGACCCGAATTAAAGCCCGCCGCAAGCCACGCCGCTTTAGCGGCAGTGGATAAGGCGGGCTTTAATTCGGTCACGGCGTTTCTCCTTTCTGCTGGGGAAGTGCGAAAATCCTCCAGCTAATGAAAGCAGAAACGCCTCTTGTGGGCAAAAGTAAAGGTCAGCTTGGAAAGACTGACCCTTGAGATTCACAGCTGGGGTTGAACTCGCCCACCAACGTGGATTGAAATCACCCCCTCAGAATTGTTGCGCTATCCGTCTCTGACCAGCAGTTGACATTCGTGGCAGCCTATGGTATACTGTGGCTAGATATTCCGGCTCTTCGTGGAATAGTGGGCTAACCGGATGGGCCATGCTCTGCCAAGACCTGTAAGCGGAAGTTGTCGAAGTTGCGATAGCCGCAGGCCCGACGGATGATGGCCCGAATGGCTCGATTCATCCCCTCCGGGAAGCCGTTGGTTACCCGCTCGATGAAGTAGTTCAGAATCTCTTCCCACCAGTTCAACAAGGTGGCGACGAACTTTAACCGATACTTGTCGCCCGTACGCTGCGCCTTGTAGATCCAGACCCGCAGGAAGCGTGCCGCTGGGTCACGGTCCCGGACCTTCTCGAAGATCAGGCGGAACTCCTCCTTCAGCAAGTAGAGGGTTCGTAGCTCAGGGCAAGCGGCCAACACTTCGGCCAACTTGAGCGCTTCCTTCTCGCTCAGTTCGTCCCGATTCTTGACCAAAATCCAGCGACTGCCCTTGAGGACCTCACGGGTAGCTTCGTCAGCGCGGGCTTGAACGGCCCGCCGCATCTGGGTCAGACGCTCATTCAACTGGCGCATGACGTGGAAGCGGTCGGCGACGATGGTGGCCTGGGGCAATTTGGCCTTCACCGCCAAGGAGTAGGGTCCCCCCATGTCGATGGAGACCACGCGGATGGCCTGGCGCTCTTGGGGCGAAAGCTGGTCGAACCACTTCTCCAAGGTTTCCTTGTACCGGTCCTCCAGCACGGCGATGACACAGCGCCGTTCCAGGTCGGACAGGACCAGGGCGAACTGCTGATGGTGCTTCTTGAGAGCGATTTCATCGACGCCCAAGACCCGCACCAGGAGCCGGACCTGAGCAGCCACCGCTTTCTTCGCCCAACGTTTGAGGATGTCCGTGACGGTGGACTGATCAAGCCATTCCTGTTCCGCTACCTGCTTGCGGCTGGTGTTCAGGCAGCGCTGGTAGATGTGTAGCTCGAAGCGACGTGTTTGACGCCGA
>CAYRNM010000211.1:0-4972 GCA_964425465.1 uncultured Anaerolineae bacterium
GGGGAGCGGGCAGTGGTGGAGGTGGATGGCCAGACCCGGCTGCAAATTTTCGAGCGGGATGTTCCACCCGCTGCTCAGCCCACTATCTATCGGCTGGTCAGCTTCGCAGAGGCCTTTGATCTGAAAGCTACAGCAGAGGGGCTGGACACCGGCCATCCGGTGGGTGGGTTGGAAGCAGCTATCACCCATCGGCGGCCCGTCACTTTCGAGGGGGGGAGCATTCAGTTGTTGGGCTACAGCCTGCAAGGTGTGCCCACCCATCCCGGAGGAGCCTTTACCCTCCTTCTCTACTGGCAGGCCAGGGGAGGAGTGCCGGAGGCCTACACGGTCTTCGTCCATCTGGAGGATGAAGAACGCATCTGGGCGCAGAAGGATGGGCCGCCCCACTGTGCCAAGCGCCCCACCTCTACCTGGCAGCCGGGGGAAGTGATCGCCGATGAGCACACTTTGGTCGTGGATCCGGCGACACCGGCGGGGAACTACCCTCTCCAGATAGGGCTTTACATCCCCCAGACGGGCCGGCGGCTGCACGCCTTCAGCCCCGACGGGGCCGACCTGGGCGGCGCAGTGGAGCTGGAGCGCGTCACCGTAGCCGATGGGCATGTTTCCACGCCATGACCCCAAGCCCTGCTGCTTTTTGCGATGCAGGGCCTTCTGGCCTATAATATACTCCCAGCTCATGGCCTGGTAGAAAGAGAGCACGGATGGCTGAACGAGTCCTCTCGCCTCGGCTACAAGAAGAAGAGGTTCGCCTCGATACCACCCTCCGTCCCCAGACACTGGATGAGTTCATCGGTCAGGAGCAGTTGAAGGCCAATCTGTCCATCCTCATTGAGGCTGCCAGAGGACGGGGGGAGGCCCTAGACCACGTCCTTTTCTACGGGCCTCCGGGCCTGGGAAAGACCACCCTGGCCACAGTCATCGCCAACGAGATGAGGGTGGGCCTGCGGATCACCTCCGGGCCAGCCATCGAGCGCGCTGGCGACCTGGCGGCGATCCTCACCAACCTGCGCAAAGGGGATGTGCTCTTCATTGACGAGATCCACCGCCTGGGCCGTGCTGTGGAGGAGATCCTCTACCCGGCTATGGAGGACTATGCCCTGGACATCGTCATCGGCAAAGGGCCCACTGCGCGCTCTATCCGGCTGCATCTGCCCCGCTTCACCATCATCGGCGCCACCACCCGCATCGCCCTCATGACCTCGCCGCTGCGGGCCCGCTTCGGCGCTGTCTACCGCATCGGTTTCTATGAGCTGTCAGCCATGGAGGCCGTCGTTTGCCGCTCGGCACGCATCCTGGGGGTGGGAATTGATGAGGGTGGCGTGAAGGAGATCGCACAGCGGGCACGGGGTACCCCTCGGGTGGCCAACCGGCTGCTGAAACGGGTTCGGGATTACGCCCAGGTGCGGGCCGATGGCGCCATCACCCAGGAGGTGGCCCGGCAGGCCCTGGCCCTGCTGGAGGTGGATGAACTGGGGCTGGATCAGGTGGATCGCAAGGTGCTGCACACGATCATCGAGAAGTTTGACGGCGGTCCGGTGGGGTTGGACACCATCGCCGCGGCCATCAGCGAGGAGTCGGATACCATCATGGATGTGTACGAACCCTACCTCCTGCAGTTGGGTTTTCTGGATCGCACCCCCCGAGGCCGGGTGGCCACCCGTCACGCCTATGAGCACCTGGGCCTGCCCTATATCAAGGTGGAACAACCTAAGCTGCTATGATGTCGGCTACTTTCGTTGCGTAAAACGTGACGTGTGACCAGGCCGTTTTCACGCATTATGGATCACATTTCAAAAGTATGGGTCTGAAGCTGCGAGAGAATGCACTGGATTTGTTGCTGCTGGCCGGGATGCTCCTGAGCGTCGCTAGCTCCTTCATCCCTGTGCGCTGGACCTGGGGGCTGGAGGTGCTGGTCTGGACGGCCATAGGAGGGCTGTTGGCGGGCTTCCTGTTAGCCCGGAGCATTTTCCGTCCCTGGTTGGCTCACACCTTCAGCCTGGTCTATGGAGTGATCGGGACCGCCCTGGCGGTGAGCACGCGCTTTCCCAACTGGCTGAGCCTGCGGCTGAGGGTGATGGAGATGGCCCTGCGCATCTGGCGCTGGCTGGAGATCGCCTGGCAGGGACGGGGGCGGAGCAACGACGCCCTGGTCTTCGTGCTGGAGCTGGCCTTCCTGAGCTGGTGGATCGGCTACATCGCCGCCTGGTTCGCCTTCCGCCGTCGTCAGGTGTGGGGCATACTGATCCCCAGCGGCCTCCTCTTCTTCTGGAACCTCTACTACTCCCCCCTCTCCCTGACCGGTTATCTATTCGTCTACCTTCTCTGCGGGCTGTTGTTGGTGACCCATCTCACCCTGCGCCAACGGCAGGAACGCTGGCAACGGGAAGCGGTCAGCTTTAGCCTGGAGATAGGGATCGATTTCCTGCGCTACGCCATGTACCTCGCCCTAGCCATCATGGCCCTGGCGTGGCTGATCCCCCCCTTGACCCACCCCCAAAGCGGCGCCCTGATCGAATGGCTGCCCGCTGAAAGGATCAGTGTGAGAATTCAGCGGGAGTGGCAGCGCCTTTTCGCTGCCCTGGAGTATCCCCTCCGTGGACCGGGCGAGCCCTTCGGGATGGAACTGCGTTTTCCAGGGCCGATCCTCAGCAAAAAGGGGCCGGTGCTCACGGTACAGGCTCCCTTCCGCCGCTACTACTGGCGGGCCGTCGTCTACGACGAGTACACTGGGCAGGGATGGCGCGATACGGACACCCAGTTGGCTCTCCTGGACCCCCATACATCGCTACCTGCACCTGCGCAGGTACAGGTGATGCCAGTGCCAGAGTACGTCATGCGCCAGGAGGTGACCCAGACCCTCACCACCTATCTGCCGGGCACGACGATGCTTTTCGGCGCCTCTCAGCCCCTGCGCATGAGCCTTCCGGCCAAGGTGTATTATTCTCCAGAAGAAACTCCTCCCTCCCCTTCCCTGTGGCAGAGCCACCGCCCCCTGCGCTCTGAGGAGAGCTACATCGCCGTCTCCTCCCTCTCCATTGCCAGCGAGGAGGACCTGAGGAGTGCAGGGACCGACTATCCCTCCTGGGTGGAGGAACGCTACCTGCAGCTTCCCGATGAGCTGCCCACCCGGGTGATCTCCCTGGCCCACTCCATCGCTGAGCAGGTCACTACCCCCTACGATCAGGCCACCGCCCTGGAGCGCTACTTGCGCGCCTTTCCCTACAACGAGCAGGTTGCCCCTCCTCCTGCGGGCCGAGATGGCGTGGACTACTTCCTCTTTAACCGGCGCGAGGGATACTGCACCCACTATGCCTCGGCCCTGGTCGTCATGGCCCGGGCCCTGGGCATCCCTGCTCGCCTGGCGGCCGGGTACTCCAGTGGAGAATACGACGCCGAAGGGGAGATCTTCATTATCTCCAGGGCCAACGGCCACGCCTGGGCAGAGGTGTTCTTTCCAGAGTACGGCTGGGTGGAGTTTGAGCCCACGGCGGCTGAACCCCTCATCGTCCGCCCCCGGCCTGTGGTGGTGGGGGGAGAGGAGGAAGGACCTCAGCCCGAGGAGGAGATGAAGGGAGGAGGACCTGGAGGGCTGGGCGGTTATATGGAGGATGAGCACTATCCGGAATCGGGATCGGGCATGATGCTCCGAAGACCCAGAGATTGGCGCGGTCTGGTAAGGGCAGTGGGGATTGTAGCGTTGGTGGGTGCGCTGATGGCCGGGGGATGGGGGATGAGCCGCTGGTGGATCGGACGCCACTTCACCCCCACCGCCTGGGCTTACGCCCGGCTGATGGCCGGCGGCCACTGGCTGAGCTGCCCCCTATCCGCAGGTCAGACCCCTAACCAGTACGCTCAAGCGCTGGCCAGGGTGGTGCCTCAAGCACAGGTGCTGATCCAGCACCTGGTGGGGCTGTACGTGGCCGAGCGCTTCGGCCAACACTGGGTGACGCATGAGGAGGCGGAGCAAGCGTGGCAGGATCTCAGGCCCTTTTTGGTGAAAAGCTGGCTACAGCAGCGGTGGACTAGTTCTCCTTTCCCTGCGGTCCTGAGGACTTTGCGCTGGCTCTGGGGCTGAGGGCCTCTACGATCTCAACACCTCTCACCTCCGCCTGACCGACGGGGACCAGAGTGGAGACGGGGTAAAGGATGATCTCCAGGATGTAATCGCTTCCCGGAGGCGTGCCCTCGGGGATGGGGAGGGATAGAAAGTCCTCCACGACTGCACCTGGCGGCCAGAGGCTGGTGGGGTAGAACCCATAATGGGGCTGGAGGTCACGGACGGAAATCCGCTGACCTGAGGGGTCTTTCAGCCGCAGGGAGAGGTTGTAGTTGGCCGGGATGGGCTGAAGAGCCTGCCAGGTGAGGTGCACGCGCAGTCGCTCAGGACTTCTCTGCTCAGAATGCGCCGCCAACAGCGCGATCCCCTCCCCGAAGCAGGCCAGGGGCTCCTGAGCTGGAACCCCGCGCTTCAGCGCTTTGACCCACACCGGCCGCAGGTAGGTGGTGCCCAGCTTCTTCCCCTGGGGGGTCAGGGGGGCCAAGCGCCCCGCCGCGTCGCGAAGTTCCACTGCCAGCAGATAAGGGCCGGGCACAGTGGCGGGGGGCACCTCCAATCGGTGTATTGTCTGCTCAGTCTGAATGGGGAGATGGCTCTTCACACCGATGGGAGATTCACCAAAGAGGGGCTCGGCAGCGGAGACAAGGCGTAGGGTCGCAGTGAGCGGCCTGTCTGCCTCGGCATCCCAGGCCAGTGTCACCGTCAGCACCTCTCCCGCTTGAACTTCGTCGGTCGAAAGCGTGTAATGCAGCAGGTGGGCCCCGTCTCCGAAGCACGCCCCTTCTGGGTTGTGGTGCAGGTAGGGCTGCCGGATGAAGTCCATGCTCAGGTCCTGAGAGGAAGTGGTCTGGGCGGGCATCAAGCGCAGGCCCACTCCGCTCAAGATGAAAATTGCCACCGCCAGCCCCATCA
>CAYRNM010000212.1:0-4959 GCA_964425465.1 uncultured Anaerolineae bacterium
TCACCTCGGCCTTGGGGATCACCTCTACCCCGCCTGATTCGCCGTGGTAATGGGTCTCGCTGTACTTCATCTCGGCATCGCGGCCGACGTGGATTTTCGCTTCCATCAGGTGCTTGACCTGGAGGGCGTTGGGGAAGGTGCAGTGGGCGATGAACTTGGCCCTAGCGCCCTCGCCGATATCAAACTCCGGCCGGATCTCCTGCACTCCTTCAGCGGGGATAACACCGAAGCACAGGTGGGCTGGCGTTTCCAGCCTGGTCCCCGGCTCGACGAAGAGCTTGATGCGCACGCCACGATCGAATTCCTGCGCTTCGACGTGCACCCCCGCCACCTCGTTGGCCCCCAACACCCGGTTGCCGCTGATGACCAGGCTGACCACCTTGGGAGAGCGCAGGAGAGCAGGATCGCCCCCCGCTCGCTCGAAGCTCTGCACGATAGCCTCGAACTCGCCGAAGCGGGCTGGATGCCGAGCTTCAGAAACGCTCATAGGCCCTCGCCCCTTCCACCGCTTCTGCCACTTCGCAGGGCCGGCAGCGTCGTGCGTAGTGGCGGCGCACCTCCTCCGGATCACCCACGCGCACAATCTCCCCCTCGCACATCAGCGCCGCGACGTCGGCCACCGGCACCATCTCGTCCCGGTGGGTGATGAGCAGCACGCTGGTCCCCTCGGTGGCCATGCGCCGGATGAGGTGGCCGACATCATCGAGGGAGAGGACGTCAATCCCCGAGTCCGGCTCGTCGAGGATGGCCAGCCTGGGGTGCATGGCGTACACGGAAGCCAGTTCGATGCGCTTCCGCTCGCCGCCGGAGAGGGTCTCATTCACTGGGCGGCTCAGGTACGCAGAGGGCGAAAGAGCTACCGCCTCCAAGGCCTCCTCCATCCGCTCCTGGGAGGGTTCCCGCATCCCCAGGGCCAGGTAGTCTCGCACCTTGAGCCCTTCAAAGCGCGCCGGCTCCTGCCAGGCCAAAGTCAGCCCCAGCCGGGCCCGCTGGGTGATGGGCAAAGGGGTGATGTCCTGGCCGGCAAAGAGGATGCGCCCCTGTTGTGGCGCGTAGCCCGCGCAGCCCATGAGCGTGTAGGCCAGGCTGGATTTGCCAGAGCCGTTGAGGCCCAGGAGCCCAAACACCTGCTTCGGAGCGACGGTCAGATGTACGCGGCGCAGAATCTGGCGTCCCTCCCGTTGCAGGTGGAGATCCTCAATTTGCAGAAGGTAATCGTTTCTCATGCCGTTAACCTCCACTGCGCTGGCATTTGGGACAGGAGCAATTGGGGAGCGGGCCAGTTGGCGGCCGCCGAGCCTCCTCTGTTGTCTCCTCCCGCGTCAGCGCTAGCAGCGCCGGCACCCGCTCGTCAGCCAGACGGTAGAAAACGTAGAGCCCCTCCTGGCGATCGCTTACCAGCCCCGCCTCGCGCAGCACGGCCAACTGCTGGGAAATGTAGGCCTGCCGCAGCCCCAGCAGTGCTTCCAGATGGCAGACGCAAGCTTCCTCCCACCATTCCAATACTTGCAGAATGTGCAATCGCACCGGGTGGGCCAGCGCTTTCATGATCCTGGCCTGCTGCTTATAAGCTCTCATTCCATCTTCCCTGGTCAGGTATATTCAAAAAACTGCATATAGTATACACCTAAAAAGGCATCCTGTCAAGTCTTCTAGGCCAGCAACTTAAGCGGAGATGGCGGGTTCAGACCAAAGCACCGGCCGGGAACAGCAGCACCTGCCCGTTCGCAATCCCTCCCCGCCTCAGGGTGAAGGCTGGCAGGCCGCTGGCCCGGAGGGCCCCCAGCACTCCACCGATGTCAGCCTGGCTGCCGAAGGAGACGGGATCTACAAAAAAGGCCACCACCAGTGGCCCACGGCGGGCCAGCCGGCGGGCCACGGCGATCCACTCCCTTTCAGCCGCGGAAGTGATGACGCAGGCCAGTCCATTGCGGCCCAGCCGAACCCCCTCACTCTCCAGCACCCGCTGGAGGGGGACCTCCCCCTGAGCGCGGGCCAGGGCTAGAAGCTCCAGAATGCGATCCAATTGACGGGAGCCATGGACCGGCTTCAGCCACTGGCGCTGAGGTCCGTAAGTCACCAGTCCCACCGCCCGATTACGGCGTACAAAGTAGCGGGCCAGTGAGGCGGCCAGAATCACTCCATACTCCTCGGTGTTGGGGGTCGGCTCCCAGATGTAGGGCCGGGGACGGAAGAGGGGTAGTTCCTCCGGCGGGGAGATAGATTCCCTCGGGCCAGCCTGAGTCCGCTCCTCCAGGTCCAGGAAAAGCCACACCTCCGCGGTGGGATCCAATTCGAACTCCTTGACGATGATGCGGGACTTTCGGGCGGTGGAGGGCCAGTGGATCCGCTTGAAGGCATCCCCAGGGACATAGTCTCGCACGGTGGCCACGTTGGCGGTGATCTCATGGGTGAGCCCACCTACTGCATCACCACCCCCGACGCGCCCTTCCGACAAATGGAAGAAGGCCAGCTCCAACGCAGCAGGCAGGACCAGGATGGGGGAGGTCGTGGGCAGATGGTGGGTGATCTCAAAGAGGCCGAAGGAATCGCCGCTGGTGAGGGTGATGGGGCCCAGGGTGAAGCGACCCCGTTGCTGGCAGAGCGTCTTCACCACCCAACTGTACCGCTCCCCAGGGCCGAGCCTGCTGATCACGAAACTGGCCCGATGGCCGGGCAGGCTGGAGTGGTCGCGCACCTCCAGCCACAGCTTGGGCAGCCGACTGGTATTGTGCACCACAAAGTGCTCCTCCGCCAGGTGCCCTACCTGCGTGTGGGGGGTGCGGGTCTGGCGCTCCACGCGCAGGCCCTGCACGCCGAGCCAAGCCCAGACACTGGACAACAGCACAGTGGCCACGAGGAGGTAAGTGATGTAGTAAAGCAGGGCGTGACCCGTCTGCAGGGCTAGAAACCCGCTCACAGCGGCCAATATCAGGACAGCGTACAAAGGTCGCATCGCTTTCTCCGTCCCAAGGATGGGAAAAAGAAGCCGGGGTTAGGAGAGCCCCTAACCCCGGTGTGTGCGCTCTCGCTCCTATCCGCGGGCTCGCACCCGGGCGCCGGGAACAGGCAGCGTATCCAGGATCTCCGCCACAACGCTGCGGGGGTCCACATCTTTGATCCGCGCCGAGGGGCTGACGATCAGCCGATGGGCCAGCGTCACCTCGGCCAGGGCTTTGACATCATCGGGGATCACGTAGTCGCGCCCCTGGATCACCGCCCGCGCCTGGCAGGTGCGGTAGAGGGCCAGGCTGCCGCGGGGACTGGCTCCCAGGTAGATATCGGGATGCTGGCGCGTGGCATGGACCAGGTTCACGATGTACTCTTTGATGAGGGGGTCAATGTATATGTCGCGGATCTGCTGCTGGGCCCACAGCAGTTCTTCCGCATCTATTGCTTGATCCAGATCCTCGATAGGGTGGTGGTACTGCTGCGCATCCATGATCTCGATTTCCTGCTCGGGATCGGGATAGCCCAGGCTGATGCGCATCAGGAAGCGGTCCAGTTGGGCCTCGGGAAGGGGGAAGGTGCCCTCGTATTCGATGGGGTTCTGGGTAGCCATGACCAGGAAGGGTCGGTCCAGGCGATGGGTGACGCCATCCACCGTGATCTGTCGCTCCTCCATGGCCTCCAGAAGCGCCGACTGGGTCTTGGGTGTGGCCCGGTTGATCTCGTCGGTGAGCACAATCTGGGCCATGAGGGGGCCAGGACGAAACTCAAACTCCTGGGTCTTCTGGTTGTAGATCGAGACACCGGTCACATCGCTGGGCAGCATGTCGGGGGTGAACTGGATGCGCTCGAAGCGGCAGCCGATGGACTTAGACAGGGAGCGGGCCAGCATGGTCTTTCCTACGCCCGGCACATCTTCAATGAGCAGGTGCCCATCGGAGAGCAAACAGATAAGCGTCAGTTGCACCACCTCATGTTTGCCGAAGATCACCGTCTCCACATTCTCGATGACTCGTTCGGCCAGCAGTTGGACTTCACGCATGAGTGAACAACTCCTTATCGAAATTCACTTGTCCTATCCGGCCTGAGCCGGCAGGGAATCCATCATTTTCACCCTATTGATTATATCAGGGAAGTCAATTTTTGGCAACGGAGTTTTCTACGAGGCGCATCCGTGCTATAATAGAATCAGCGCCAGCCGAAGCGCTCTGAGAATCGGAGGGAATCTATGCACCTCAAACGACGGCCTCTGCTTCTGCTGCTCCTGTTGCTTCCCCTCCTGGCCTGTGGCCAGTCCAGCCGCCGGCTGACCCTGCCCTGCCAGCCCACGATCTCCGAAGCGGCAGCAGACCGTTTCGAGGAGAAAATACGCCCTCTGATCGAGGAGGAAGGGCCTGAGGAATTCACCCTCCAGACCACCTGTGACGAGGTGACCTCTTTTCTGGAGCGGATACTGGAGGAGCATCCCGGTGAGTCGCCGGTGGAGGACCCTCGCGTCTGCTTCACACCGGGCCAGGTCCACGTGGCAGGGCGTTTTGTCCATGTCTTCCCCTTCGAGTTGGAGGGCGTGGCCGTAGCCACGCCCCACCTGGTGGATGGGCAACTGGAGATTGAGATCGTGCAAGCCTCAGCGGGCTCGGTGCCCCTGCCGGGTGCACTGCTGCGTACGCTCTCCAGCACCATCAACGAGACGCTGGCGGAGTCGGACATGGACATTCACCTCAGCGCCATCGAGGTCGGCGAGGGCCAGATCACCGTGAGTGGCCACCGCTAGCCAACGCCCAGGAAATTTGAACGCGTCGCGCTTTTCTGCTATAATTTTCCTGCCCCGGAGAGGTGCGAGAGTGGACGAATCGGCACGAGTGGAAATCGTGTGTGCAGCCATGCACCGTGGGTTCGAATCCCACCCTCTCCGCCATTTGACAATGGGCCGATTTCGGGGTACTATCATCCATGGTCGTGCTAGACGGGGAGCTAGCGGTGCCCTGTACCCGCAATCCGCTATAGCGG
>CAYRNM010000213.1:0-4911 GCA_964425465.1 uncultured Anaerolineae bacterium
GTGGAGATCACCCGGATGATCCTGGAGGCCAACGACTACCAGGTCCTCAGTGCGGCGAATGGCGAGCAGGCGCTGGCCAAAATGCGGCAGGATAAGCCGGATCTAGTGCTCCTGGATGTGATGATGTCCTACGTGCTCGACGGCCTGGAGGTGAGCAAGGAGATGCAGACGGATGCCGAGCTCAGGAAGATCCCCATCATCATGGTCTCATCCATTACCGCCAGCCCGCACGCCGGGATGTTCCCCACCGATGAATATCTGCCTATTGATGGCTGGATTTCCAAACCGGTCCAACCGGATGACCTCTTGAAAAAGGTCGAGCAGTGCCTGCGATAGCCGATCCCACGTTGAGGAGGGAGACATGGCCGCCAGGGCGACGGTCCTGGTGATTGATGACGACCCCGACTTCCTAGAATTCGCCAGGATCGTCCTGGAATCCAGGGATTACGAGGTGCTCACCGCCGAAAGCGCTGCTGAGGGGTTGGCCTTGATGCGGCAGGCTCAGCCGGATGTGGTCCTGCTGGATGTGGTGATGTCCTATACCTTCGACGGGCTCAATGCCACCCGGGAGATTCGGGAGGATCCCCAGTTGAAAGGGACCCCCTTGATCTTGATCTCGGCCATCGTCAGCGGTGAGGAGCCGGAGCTCTTTCCCGCCGATGAGAGCCTGCACCACGATCTCTTCCTGTCCAAACCGATAGAGCCTGCGGAGCTACTGAAGCAAGTGAAGGAACTCATCTCCCGCCGAGGTGAACCTGCATAATGCACATCATGGAAAGGAGTGGCCTTTGATGCCCCCTGAGGAACTGAAAGGTGCATCCTCCAGATCGCCGACCGAGGAGCAGGCCCGAAGGTCCATGCTGCTCACCGCACTCTACATCGCTCAGGAGCAGTACGGTTATCTGAGCGAAGAAGCCCTGCAGCGGACGGCTGAGCGGTTGAAGATATCGCTTAAGGATGTTTGCAGCACCGCCAGTTTCTACTCCCTGTTCCAGACCCAGTCCCAAGGCCGATACCTCATCCAGGTCTGCGAAGGGCTCTCCTGCTACCTAGCGGGCGGAGCGGAACGGCTGGTGGACTACATTCAGCGGAAGCTGGGAGTCGAGGTGGGGCAGACCACCCCCGATGGGCTCTTCACCTTGGAGACAGTGCAGTGTCTGGCCTCCTGCTCCACCTCACCGACCCTGCGCATCAACGACGAGCTCTATGAGGACATGACGCCGGAGAAGGTGGATCGGCTGCTGGATCATTTGGCTGGGAGGTAAAGGTCATGGTGTTCGAAAAGATCCTGCTGCGCAACGTAGACCTTCCCAATTCGGAGAAGATCGGCGTCTACCTCGAACGTGGTGGCTACCGGGCGCTGCGCAAAGCGCTCCATGAGCATACTCCCCAGGAGCTGATTGATATGGTCAGGCGCTCGGGGCTGCGAGGACGAGGTGGAGCTGGCTTTCCGACTGGCCTGAAGTGGGGCTTTATGCCCCAGGACTCCGATGTGACCAAGTACGTCTGTGTCAACACCGATGAGGGGGAGCCCGGGACCTTCAAAGACCGGCTCCTGGTCGAGAAGGACCCCCATTCGGTGATCGAGGGCACCGTCATCGCCAGCTACGCGGTGGGAGCCCACCGGGCCTTCGTGTACATTCGCGGCGAGTTTTTCCTGGGCGTCAAGCGCTGGATGAAGGCCATTGACGACGCCTACGCCCACGGATTCCTGGGCCAGGATATCCTGGGCTCCGGCTTCGACCTGGACCTCTCCGTACACCGGGGAGCAGGAGCCTACATCTGCGGCGAGGAGACGGCACTGCTGGAAAGCCTGGAGGGAAAGCGCGGTGAGCCTCGTCTCAAGCCGCCCTACCCCGCCCAGGTGGGCCTGTACGGACAGCCCACGCTGGTGCACAACGTGGAGACCCTGGCCAATATCCCCCCCATCGTCCTGCGGGGGCCGGAATGGTACGCCCAGATCGGCACCGCACAGAGCACCGGTCCCAAGCTCTTCTGCGTCAGCGGCCATGTGAAGAGGCCGGGTAACTACGAGCTGCCCCTGGGCACCCCGCTGCGGGAGATCATCTACCAGCACGCGGGAGGTATCCGGGATGACAAGGCGCTGAAAGCCATTATCCCTGGCGGGGCCTCCACGCCCATGCTGACCGCCGAGCATCTGGACGTCCACATGGACTTCGAATCGCTGGCCGCCGTGGGCTCCATGTTGGGCACAGGGGGCATCATCGTCATGGACAAGAACACCTGCATCGTGGATGCGGCACTTCGTCTGACCAAGTTCTTCGCCCACGAGTCGTGCGGCAAGTGCACGCCCTGCCGGGTGGGCACTCAGCGGCTGGTGGACGTCTTGAGGCGCATTAAGGATGGTCAGGGCCAGGAGGGGGACATTGACCGTCTGCTGGGGTTGTGCCAGGGTATCATAGGGCACACCTTCTGCCCATTGGGCGACGCGGCCGTCAACCCCACCCTCTCTAGCATCAAACACTTCCGGGAAGAATACGAATACCACATCGCACACCAGCGGTGTATCGCATCGTCGTAGCAAAGGAGAAGCGGTGAGCAAGATCCTGATCGTAGATGACGACCCTGACTTTGTAGAGGCCACTCGGCTAGTAGTGGAGGCTCATGGCTACGAGGTGATCAGCGCCGCCAATGGCGACCAAGGCCTGGCCAAAGTCCGAGAGGAGGGGCCAGACCTGGTGATCCTGGATGTGGTCATGGCTAGCGTCTTGGATGGGCTGCATATGAGCGAGGAGATGTACAGGGATCCATCGCACAGGGAAATTCCTGTTCTGATGGTCACCTCCATCGCCAACATTGACTACGCCGCCCTGTTCCCGACGGATGAGACCATCCACATAGACGCCTTCCTGTCCAAGCCGGTGCCACCGGATCGGCTGCTTAGCGAAATCGAAAGGCTGCTGCCTGTAGGATAGTGGCGCGCCGTGGGCAGGTCAAAGCGGTGTCCTTGCGGCATTGACCAGTCTATCTCAGTGGGGGGAAGGGTGCGAAAGATCAAAGCCGGTGGCATCATACAGAATACCGGCCTGGCCAAGATCGGCGTGATGTCTGTCCCCGACCGGCCGGGTATTGCCAGCGCGGTCCTGACTGACCTGGGTGAGAGGGATATCAACGTCCAGTTTATCGTCCAGTGCATTGACCTGAAGGACAGGACCCACATCATCCTCTGTGTGGCTCAGGATGATGTGGAAAGGGCCCTGTCGGTTATCGAAGGGATCAAGCCCACGGTGCAGGCCGAGGAGGTGATATGCCAACCGGATGTGGCTCTGGTGTCGGTTTTCGGACCCGATTTCCGAGACCAGCCGGGCATCGCCGGCGCCGCCTTCTCGGCCCTGGCCTCAGTGGAGATCAACATCCTGGCCATCAGCACTTCTATCTCCACTCTTTCATGCGTACTTGACGGTGACCGAGCAGTGGAGGCCGTGGAGGCCCTCAGGGAGGCCTTTCACGTGCCCGCGAGCGCCGTCTTTGCCGCGTCGCGCGGCCTATCGCCCCGCTGGAGGGCTGGCGAAGGGGGAGTCTGAGCGATGAGCGAGGTGTTCCGTATACCGATGGAGGAGGAATTGAGCAGGCGGATGGGCTGGCTGATCCGCCTCCGATGGGTGGCCGCCCTCGGTGAGCTGGTCATCGTTCTGGCAGCCAACTACTTGCTGCCTGACATTCTGCCCCTGCTTTCCCTTTGGGCCACGATAGCTGGTCTGGCTATCTGCAACACAATCTTCCTCCTGTACGCCCAGTGGCTGCGCTCCCTGGAGGTCTCGCCCAAGCAGTATGCTATACTCATCCATCTCCAGCTTCTTTTGGACTTGGTGTTCCTTACCTTCTTTCTCCATTTCTTGGGTGGGCTTGAAACGCCGTTTTTCTTTTTCTACCTGGTCTATGTGGTCATCGCCAGCATCCTGCTGCCCAAGGCGGGCAGCTTCGCCTACGCCGGCCTGGCCAGCTCCTTTTACATAGCCCTCCTCCTCCTGGAATGGCGGGGGATCATACCCCACTATAACCTGACTGGATTTCGGATAGCTGTGCGGTTTCAGCAACCCATCCACATCTTCACCGTCAGCTTTACCCTGACCTGCACCTCTTTCTTGGCGGCCTATTTTGTCTCCAGCATCGTTGCTGCCCTGAGGGAGAGGGGGAGAGAGTTGCTGGAAGCTACTCTCTCCTGCGAGGTGAGGGCTGAGGAGTTAGCAGAGCTCAACGCTCGTCTGAAGGAGAGGGAACAGGAACTACTGGAGGCTAACCTCTCCTGCGAGGTGAGGGCCCAGGAGCTGGCGGAGCTCAACGTCAAACTGGAAGAGTTGGACAAAGCAAGGTCTCAGTTCATCTATTTGGTCACCCACGAGCTGAGAGCCCCTGTAGCTGCCATTCAGAGCTACCTGAAGCTCATCCTGGAAGGCTACGTCCCGGCTGAGAGGGAAAGGGAGATCATCCAGCGAGCCGAGCAGAGAGCCCTGGATCAACTGGCGCTCATCAGTGATCTCCTAGAGTGGGCCAGGTTGGAGGAGCCAAGGACTGAGGTGGAGGTAGAATCGCTGGACCTGGGTGAAGTCCTGCGTGGCGTGAGCGATCTGGTGCGCGCTCAAGCGGAGGAGAAGGAACTCTCCTTCAGCGTGGACATCGCCCCTGATCTACCTCCAGTGAAAGCCAATCTGGAGCACATGAAGCAGTTGTGGACCAATCTCATCAGCAACGCCATCAAATATACCATAGCCGGTGGCACGGTGGCGGTTTCTCTGACCCGGAACGCTGAGGGGATCGTGGGTAGGGTGCAGGATACAGGGATCGGTATCTCCCCTGAGGACCTCCCCCGCATCTTCGAGGAGTTCTATCGGGCGGAGAACGCCAAGGCCATGGAGAGGCACGGAACAGGTCTGGGCCTGTCCATCGCCA
>CAYRNM010000214.1:0-4872 GCA_964425465.1 uncultured Anaerolineae bacterium
GCCGTCGCGTGGGCGTGGTTAGAGGCCGCAACTGTCGGTTGCACCTGAGCCAGTGTGAGCGACGCCCCGGCCGGCACAAGGGCTAGCAGCAGGAACAGGGTTTCAAACAGACCTATGAAGGGGACCAGTTTGCGATTCATGGTTTTGACTCCTTTCTCCTTCTCCGGACGGTTAGAACGGCCTCTGAACAGACTTTCAGACACCTTCTCAGGTTTCAGCACCAGGCTGGCGACTGATGCGGATGTGACCAGGCTGCACAACAACAAACGCACCAAGGAGTCGCTCACCTTGCTCCCGCACAAGCTGTCTGACAGTCTGGGCCAGAGTCCGACGGAGGTTGCCGGGGAAGCGGATCAAGATGACGCCGGCCGAGTCCGCATGACTGACGAAGACTAGCCAGCCGAAGTCTTTGTCCTCTGTCAGCAGGATGCGCTTCTCGCGATTGGCTTGATCAATCAATTCGCGGTCGTCGGAGCGGCGCATTACCTCACTGACGGCGAAGACATCACAGCCCTCTGCTCGCAAAGCACGCACGACGGCAAAGTCGCAGCTTTCGTCAGCCAGAAAGCGCAAGGAATAGGCGCTCATCAGGCCGTTTGCAATAGGATGGCTTCGTGGGCCAGTGAGTCAGCCGCATAAGCCAGCGCAGCCCGGATGTCCTCCAGGGTCAGACGCGGATAGGCATCCAGCAGGTCGGCCTCTGTAGCGCCTTCGCTGAGCTTGCGGATGATAAGTTCTACCGGAATGCGCGTCCCGCGAATCACAGGTTTGCCCAGCATGACGGCGGGGTTGATTTCGATATGCTCTGCTAGAAACATGTTACACCTCCGATCCATTTGTGATTGTGTCACACCCTTGTGTATCCTATCAAGCCAGACGGCACACCCCCCTGGAGGTGAGCACCATCGGTACCTGCCCCTGCCCATAGGAGCGGGGAACTAGTCAGCGGTTTCGATGAACATCATGAGCGCACTTTGCAGTGCTGCCGCGACACGGGCAAAGAGCTGGAGCATGGCTCACGACTCGGAGATAGCAGCCAGTTGGGCCTTGACGGTTTCGACAGCGTCGGCGTACCACTGCCATTGCAGATAGTCATCATCGGCTGCGAAGTCTTCGCTCCCCTGAGCTGTGTAGCGGGCGCGTAGCTCCTCCAGTGTGCAACCCCGTCGGGTCTCCAATTGCTGAATGGCGGCCTGGTACCGAGCTCTGTCATAGGGAGGGATGCGGCGCAGTTCCCGCTGGATCCTGGTGGTGGGAGCCTCAACCCGATACATCGGCCTCTTTCCCGGCCTCCAGTTCGGCCACTATGTCGGAGAAAGGGCGGCCCTCTCCAGCCCGGTACTCGGTCTCGGCCTCGTGCATCGCCTGCAAATCCTCTAGGTCTTCGAGGCGCCGGAGAAGCTCTTGATAGGCTTCATAGGCGATGAGTACACCTTGGGTGGGCCTGCCTTCAAGGCTGGTTTCCAGAAGTATGGGCCGTCCGCTTTCGGCCAGAAGGCGCATCGCATCGTCCAGGATTTCGATTTCTTTGGTCAAAACAAACTCGACAGTTACTGTTCTGCTCATATTTCTGTTACCTCCTCTTCCACCCCTCGATCATCCTCACAAACCGCTGGAACAGCGGATCGGCATCGTGGGGGCCAGGGGCCGCCTCGGGGTGGTACTGGACACTGAAAAGGGGCCAGTGCCGATGGCGTAGCCCCTCTACCGTCTGATCGTTCAGATTGATGTGGGTGATCTCCACCTCGGATGGGTCCAGCGAGTCCGCAGCGATGCCGAAGTTGTGGTTCTGAGCGGTGATCTGCACCCGGCCCGTACGCAGGTCCTTCACCGGCTGGTTGCCACCATGGTGCCCGAACTTGAGCTTGAATCTGCGGCCCCCCAGCGCTAGTCCCAGCACCTGGTGTCCCAGACAGATGCCGAAGATGGGCCACTCCCCTAACAGCGAGCGGACCGTTTCGACCACGTAGGGCACCATCTCCGGATCGCCCGGGCCGTTGGAGAGGAAGAGGCCGTCGGGCTTCAGCGCCCGGACCTCAGAAGCGGTGGCAGAAGCAGGCACCACCGTGGCCCGACAGCCGACATCCACCAGCCGCCGCAGGATGTTGCGCTTGATGCCGCAGTCGCAGGCCACCACGTGGAAGCGTCGCCGCTGGGCCTTGGGCAGCAGCCACTCCCGATCTGTGCCCTCGGTCCACTCGTAGGGCTCGGGACAAGTCACCTCCGCCACCAGGTCACGATCGGAGATGTCGGGGGCCTCCCGCGCCATCCGCACCAACCGCTCCTCATCCAGGTTGACCATGGAAACTGCGGCCTTCATCACCCCAAAGTGGCGGATGTGGCGGGTCAAAGCTCGGGTGTCCACCTCGGAGAGGCCGATGATGCCATACTGCTGGAGGAAGGCCCCCAGGTCTCGATCGGCCCGCCAGTTGCTCACCACGCGGCTGACCTCCCGCACCAGAAAGGCCTCCACCTTCGGTCCATCCGACTCGAAATCCTCGGGGTTGATGCCGTAGTTGCCGATGTGAGGATAGGTCATGGCCACCATCTGCCCTTTGTAAGAGGGATCGGTGAGCACCTCCTGGTAGCCGGTCATGGAGGTGTTGAAGACCACCTCCCCGGTGCACTCCCCACGCCAGCCGAAGGAGCGGCCATAGAAGATCTTACCATCCTCAAGCGCTAGAATTGCGTCCTGCATCTTCCCCCTGCTACTTCAAATCGAACACCAGCGCCACCTCATCGCAGTTGGGGAACTTCACACAGTGGATGCACTCCCCCCATACCTTGCGGGGCAGTGTCTCCTTATCCACCAGGTAGAAGCCCAACCGCTCGAAGAAGCCCGGCTTGTAGGTGAAGGCGAAGACCTTCTCCAGCCCCAGTGCCCGTGCCCCCTCCACCAGGGCGTGGACGATAGCTGTACCCATCCCCTGTCCTTGCCACGGGCCGGCCACGGCCAGGGCGCGGATCTCCCCCAGGTCGGACCACAGCACGTGCATCGCCCCCGTGCCCAGGATGTAGCCATCCCGTGCGTAGACCACGAAGTCGCGCAGGTTCTGGTAGATGTGGTGGTGCGAGCGGGGCAGAAGCTCCCCCAGCGCCGCCCGTTCGTTGATGGTCTGAGCCATGGTCTCCACATCTGCTATCTTTGCCTTGCGAATCAAGCCTTCTTTGGTCTGATAGTCTCCAGACTCGATCAGGTGATCGCCTGACCCAGTGGCCGACAGATCGAGGATCGCTGCCTCCTCATCGCAGTTGGGGAATTTGATGCAGTCTATACAGTCGGCCCAGATCTTTTGGGGTAGAGCCTCCTTCTCGATGGGCTGGAAGCCCAGCCGCAGGAAGAAGGGGCGCCGATAAGTGAGGGCGAAGACGCGGGGTAGGCCTAATTGTTGTGCCTCCTCCAGCAGTCGCTCCACGATCTGCCGGCCGATGCCCCGCCCCTGCCAGCCGTCAGCTACAGCCAACGACCGAATCTCGCCCAGGTCACCCCACGTGATCTGCAGCGCTCCACAGCCCCGGATCTGCCCCTCCTCCTCAGCCACCACGAAGTCCCGGATGGCTTGATATACCGCACTCTGAGAGAGGGGCAACATCAACCCCTGTCGGGCGAAGGTGTTCACCAGTTCATAGATGGCTTGACCATCGGCCACACTCGCCGGCCGGATGGTAATGCTCATGCTGACTCCTGTGCCTTGTAGAAGGCTCTCTCCAAGGCGGGCACCAGCTCATCAATGTGTTCCCGCTCAATGGCCAGCGGCGGCACCAGGCGCACCACGTGCTCCCCGGCTGAGGCAATAATAATCCCTTCTTTGTAACCAGCAGAGACGACGTCTGCGGCCACCAGCGGTGTCTCCAATCCCCAGATGAGCCCTAGCCCACGGATCTGGCTGATGGGCAACCCGTCAGCCTGGAGAGCTCGCAGCCGCTCCTGGAGGTACCGGCCCTTTTCCCGTACCCCGGCCAGGAACTCGGGGGCACTGATTCGGTCGAAGACGACACAGGCCACGGCGGCGACCAAAGGACCGGCAGCGAAGGTGGAGCCGTGGTCGCCGGGGGCCATGACCTGCGCCACTCGTTCGGTGACGAGGGTGACACCGATGGGCAACCCTCCGCCCAGAGGCTTGGCCAGGGTCATGATGTCCGGCGTGACGCCTGAGGGCTCGTAGGCCCACAAGGTCCCCGTGCGCGCCATTCCGCACTGCACCTCATCCACGGCCAGGAGCGCGTTATGGGCATCGCACAGCTCCCGCAGGCCCCGCAGAAAATCGTGGCTGGCCAGGTTGACTCCCCCCTCGCCCTGCAGGGGCTCGACAAACACGGCGCAGGTGGAGTCGTCAACGGCTGCCTCCGCCGAGTCCAGGTCATTGAAAGTGGCTATGGCCACCTCGGGCATGAGGGGGGCGAAGGGCTGCTGATAGCTGTCGCGGGGGGTGAGGGCCAGGGCACCCATCGTCCGCCCGTGGAAGGCCCCGCTGAAGGCCACCAGTTTGGCCTTCCCCTCGCCGAAGTGGCTCCGTGCCCACTTGCGGGCGAACTTGATGGCTGCCTCGTTGGCCTCAGTGCCGGAGTTGCAAAAGAAGACCCGATCGGCGAAGGAGTGCTCCACCAGTCGTTGGGCCAGTTCCACGTGAGGGATGGTGTGGTAGAGGTTGGAGACGTGGATCAGCTTCGCGGCCTGGGCCTGGATGGTGGCCAGCACCTCTGAGTCGCCATAGCCCAGGGCGTTGACGGCGATGCCGGCTACGAAGTCCAGGTAGCGGCGTCCTTCCGTGTCGTAGAGGTACACCCCCTCCCCTCGCTCCAGGACAAAGGGAGGGCGACGATAGGTTTGGACGATGTGCTGCTTCTCGAAGTCCATGATCGCTTGGGTTT
>CAYRNM010000215.1:0-1585 GCA_964425465.1 uncultured Anaerolineae bacterium
CCCCCTCACCGCTCGCACAATGTCGGGCACTTGAGGGATGGTTGCGTCTTCCAGCACTTCATTCATGGGCACCGGCACGTCGGCCGCCGCCACGCGCACGGGCGGGGCATCCAGATAGAAGAAAGCCTCTTCGCAGATGCGGGCGATCACTTCACCGGGGAAGCCCCCCATGCGATAGCCCTCGCTCACCACCACCAGCCGTCCCGTCTTTTTCACCGACTCCACGACGGTGACGATGTCCAGCGGCTTCAGACAGCGCAGGTCAATCACCTCGGCTTCGATCCCCTCCGCGGCCAACTGCTCCGCCGCTTGCAGGGCAAAGAGCACCTGCCGTGAGTAGGTCACCAGGGTCACGTCCTTTCCCGGCCGCTTGACATCGGCCACGCCCAGAGGGATGAGGTACTCCTCCTCTGGAACAGGACCCCGAGTGCCGTACAGCATCTTGTGCTCGATGAACATGATGGGGTTATCGTCGCGGATGCAGGCCTTGAGCAACCCCTTGGCGTCGTAGGGTGTGGCGGGCATGACCACGTAGATGCCGGGGAAATGGACCCACAGCGCCTCCAGTGACTGGGAGTGATGGGCAGCGATGCAGCGGCCGGTTCCTCCCTGAGTGCGGATCACCATAGGTACCTTGGTGCGACCACCAAACATGTAGCGGTTCTTGGCCCCCTGATTGGCGATCTGATCCATAGCCAGGGGGGTGAAATCCACGTACATGATCTCCGCCACGGGCCTCATGCCGGTCATGGCCGCGCCCACCGCCGCCCCGCCGATGGCCGCCTCGGAGATGGCGGTGTCGCGCACCCGCTGCGGGCCGTACTTCTCGAAGAGCCCCCGGGTCACTCCGTAGGCCCCACCGTACAGCCCCACATCCTCCCCCATGATGAACACCCGCTCATCGCGATCCATCTCCTCCCGCAGGGCCTCGTTCAGCGCCTCCCAATAGCGAAGCTGCCGCATATTGGGGGCGGAGCGCACCCGTTCCCGCAAAGACCGCTCAGCCTCAATCTCCTCCCGCCTGGGTGGGCTCAGGATGTAGACATCGCGGTACAGTTCCTCCACCGGCGGATCAGGGGAGTTGAGGGCGAACTGGGTAGATGTCTCAATTGCCTGCTGGGCTTGCTCCTCTATCTGGGCAAACTGCTCCTCAGTCAGCCAGCCGGCGGCTATCATCCTATCGCGCAGTTGGTTGATCGGGTCCCGCGCCCGCCAGGCAGCTTCCTCCTCGGGAGTACGATATTTTCGGGGGTCGGAACGGGAGTGGCCATACCAGCGGTAGGTCTTGCACTCCAGCAAGGTCGGCCCCTCTCCGACCCGCGCGCGGGCCACGGCGCGAGCCACCGCCTCTCGCACGGCCAGCACATCCATCCCATCCACCACCTCGCCGGGGATGCCATAAGCCGGCGCTCGGGCGGCGATGTCGGGCACGGCGGCCGCCTTCTCGAAGGGCACTGACATGCCGTAGAGGTTGTTCTCCACGATGTACACCACCGGCAGTTTCCATGCCGCGCCCATGTTCACCGATTCATGAAAGGCGCCGGTGTTGGAGGCCCCGTCGCCGAAGAAGCACAGCACCACGCTG
>CAYRNM010000215.1:1685-4870 GCA_964425465.1 uncultured Anaerolineae bacterium
GCATCTTCATGGAGAGCGCGGCGCCGGTGGCCACCGGGATGTTGCCTCCCACGATGCCTGTGGCCCCCAGGTTGCCGTGTTCCACATCGGCGATGTGCATGGAGCCACCCCGTCCACGGGAGTAGCCGGTCTGCTTGCCACACAGCTCGGCCATCATTTTGTTGAGGTGCTCCTGCTTGGCCTGGGGGGTTCTGGCCCGACTGTCGCCGTGGGCGTGGCAGTGGCCGTGCCCGCGATGGGTGGAGGTGATGACGTCGTCCTCGCGCAGCACGCTGATAGCCCCCACCGCCACCGCCTCCTCGCCGGCGTACAGGTGCGAGGCCCCTTTGATGATGTTGCGTCCCAGCAGGTCGAAGACCTTCTCCTCGAAGAAGCGGACCTCCATCATCTGTCGGAGGTAGGTCAGCAGATCCTCACGCGATGTCCCGGTTCGCTGCATGTAGTCCTTCAATTCCGTTGCTGAGATCATTTATCACCCTTCCGTTGAGCTTTTCTGAAAGATATCCTGGGGATCTAGACGTAAGATGCCTTTGAACTGGTCGAAGTGGGCATCGGTGGAGATGATCTGAGTCAACCCATGGCTGCGCATAACAGCCACGTGGATCACATCCCGCGCTGCCACTCCCCGGGGCCCATGTTCGTCGAAGAGGGCGATGGCTGTTCGGACAACCTCGTCCGTCACAGGGAAGATGTGCGGCACGATGGTCAACAGATCTCTGGCAATGGCTATTCCAATTTGCCACCGACGCAGGGTTCCATAGCGATACAGCACCTCTTGGATGATCTCCGTGTCAATGGCTGCCTCCAAACGTCCGGCGGCAATCTCCTGCATCACCCAGGCACAAGGAGTCTTGTGGGGATGCTCGCCACCGGCGGCATACATGGGCACATTGACATCCAGCAGCGATGGTTGGGACTCACTCATTGAGCGCTCCTCGGATGATCTCCTCCTCCATCTGCTCCCAATCAGCCACTGGCGCGTTCAAAGCCAGCAACCGCTCCACCGCTGCCTGCCGTCGTTGCTGGATAGCCTCCTGCACGTAGACCTGCTCTATCGCCTCCCTGATCAACACACTGACCGGCTTGCCCCGCTTCTCCGAAAGGGACTGCAGCAGAGCGTACTGTTCTTCAGTCAGCACGGTCTGCGCCCTGCGAGTGTAGGTTGACACCCTATCCTCCTAATAGTATCTGTTCATTCATATCTCTATGATACTACCAAAGACTAAGAAAGTCAAGCGCTAACCTCTTTTGACCAACTGAATCAGCCCCCGCTGTCCATTGAGCAGCCAGTCAGGATCCTCAGCGGCAATCCGCTCTGTCACTTCCTTCTCGACTCCAGTCAGGATCTCCCCCTTGAGGGTGCGCAGGATCAGGAGGGATGTGGGAAAATAGTCGAGCACTTCCTCGGTAGGAATGGTGAAGGGCCAGTGGCGATCGGAGAGCAGCCGCCGGTAGTTGACATCCCCCTTGGAGATGACCAGATCGGTCGCTCTCAACGCCTCGCGCAATCGGGATGGCATCTGGGGGAAGTGCAGGGCTGTGGTCCAGAAGGGATCATCTATCAGTACCAGCCGTCCCTGAGCCAGCGCCGCCTGCAGACGCATGCCCAACTCCTGCAGCGGTGACCGCTCCGCCTCGGCGAAGGCTTCCACCGTAGCTCGCACATCCTTGACCATGGCGTCAGAGACGAAGAAGGGGTGATATTTGAGGTGAAAAGTAACCCGCTCTGACCAGCCACGGGTGAGCAGGAAATCGGCCAGACAGAGATCGAACCCCAGCTCCATGCCCGTGTTGTCGTTGATGAACGCGATGTGGCGGAAAGCGCCTTTCCGCAGCCGCTCCCTGACCTGAGGTACATGGTCAATGAGCAGGTTCTCCCGCTCCACCAGGGCCTGCCGCCCTCGCACCTCGTCGCTGACGGTGAGGTTGCTGAGGTCAGCCCGATTGCCCCACAGGCTGGCGTGCAGCCAGGCCTCCAATTGGGCTGCCTCGTCCTCGAGCCGGCCTAATACCTCCACAGCCAGCGCAACGGGGCCGACTGTCTCGGCCAACTGGATGGCCTTCCCTCGGGCGAAGGGATCGTGCAGCCACCAGGGGCCGGGCTGGAAGTAGTGCACCGCCTCCAGCAGCCGTCGGTAGAAATAGGCCTCGGCGAAGTACCAGGGGACATTCAACCAGGTGCCGCCCTCGAACTCGGCCCAGGCAGCCCGCCAATCGGCGGTGTCAGGTGCGTCTTCGGTGAGGGGCCGGATGGGCTGGTGGGCAATCTCGGCCCTGAAGGCCTTCAGCGCGGCGACGATCTCCGGCGGATAGTCGTGGTCGGCCAACGCCTGGCGGATGATCATGGGTTTGCGTTCGACGATGCACTGTTGGGCGAAGGAGCCCGGCTCAGAGGTCATGAGGGGTGGGGGAAGAACATGATGCTTGCCCGAAGTGGTCATTTCTCCTGGCTCCAGGGGTACTTCCAGCCATGCACGAAGGCGTGCTGGGCCAACTCCTGCAGTTCTTCCTGGGTCAGCAGTTTGCCATCCGACACGGTGCAGTTGCTTTCCACGTGGTGGACGCGGCGCATGCCGACGATCACTGTGGACACGGCGGGGTGGCTGAGGCAGAATTTCAAGGCCAGGGCCGCCAGTGTGGGCCGGTCGTCGGTCAGAAACGCCTTCAACTGCTCCAAGCGTGGGGCAGCCTCTCTCAGCCGTTCCGGGGTGAGCCATTCCCCCCGCCAGTCATCCTCGGGAAAGACGTGATCAGGGCCCAGGGTGCCGGCGAGCAGCCCCTCCTCCAGCGGCACGCGCACGATGATGCCCACATCGTGCTCTAGAGCAGCGGGCAGCAGCTCCTCTGCCGGACGCTGCTCGAAGATGTTGTAAATCACCTGCACCGTGTCTATCAGCCCCGATTGGACCAGGTTCACCGGCCCGTAGGGGTCCCAGTCGTTGGCCGAGATGCCCAAGGCGCGGACTTTCCCCTGCTCCTTCAAGCGCCTCAGCGCCTCATACCATTCCAACTGCTGGGTGTAGGGGTCGGTCCAGGCGTGGAGCTGTTGGACGTCCAGATAATCCGTGTCCAGGTTCTTCAGGCTCTTCTCCGTACACTCCACGATCCAATCGGCGGGGAAGGTCTCGGACAGGGGCTCATGGGGCAGGACCGGCCAGCGGCCGGTCTGGGGTGGGATCTTGGTG
>CAYRNM010000216.1:0-4850 GCA_964425465.1 uncultured Anaerolineae bacterium
GACGGGCTGCTTCCCGGCGATGTCTGGGTTCTGATGCCCCAAGAGCGCCGCGCCTTTGTCACCGTCAATGAGATCGTTGTCGCCCATGGCGGTCCCACCCTGGACGAGATGGTGGTACCTCTGGTAACAATAACCGTGCGAGAGTGAAATGATCAACAAAGGGATTGGGTTCAACCGTACCATCTACCTTGCCTGGCTAGATGCCACCGCCGCCTTCTGCGCCGAAATCGTTGATCCTGCTGAGATCCGAGTACGCCTGGAGCCGGTAGTCGGCCAGCATCTCGAGGGAATTGATGCCCGGCGCAAGACGATAGATGTTCTGATCAACATCTGGCTCAGGAACCGTGATGTCGCTCCAGACCTCCGGGCTGAAGCAGTGTCCTGGTTTCAGACCACGCCTGTGATTGAAGATCGCCTGTGGCTGCACTACGGCCTCACGCTGGTGTATTATCCGTTCTTCCGCGAATGTACCGCCGCCATCGGGCAATTCAGCCGATATGAAGCCGCTATCACAAACAGGATGGTGAAGCAGCGACTGGTGGCCGAACGAGGACACCTGGGCTCCCTTGACAGATCCGCGGAGCGGGTCGTTGCCTCTCTACGCAACTGGGGTGTCTTGACTGGATCGGACCAACGCTTTGCCTACGTACCGCAGCGTCAAGCCTTCTCCGCCAGCAGCGTTGACCTGGAAGCCTGGCTGCTGGCCTGTGCCTTGCGTGCCCACCCCGCCGAAGAACTCCCCTTCGCTGATCTGCTCCACCTGCCAGAGCTTTTCCCGTTCCGCTTCACCCTGACTGTAGATCATCTGCGCGCCCATCGCTGGTTTGAGGTACAGCGTCAAGGCGCTGGCTGGGATATGGTGCGGGTTGTGTCACATGGTTAGAGTAAGAGTTGTGTGGGGAAAGCGGGCGGTCTACCTTTCGCAGCCGATTCCGCCGCAATTCCTCGAGCAGCCCATAGAGTTATAATAGGCGAAGAGGTTATGGTCACCATCACCTGCTATGGCGGTGTCAACGAGATAGGAGGAAGCAAGATTCTTGTTGAGGATCGCGATACCCGTGTATTCTTCGACTTCGGCACCTCCTTCGGCAGACGCTACGAGTTCTTCGAAGAGTACCTTAAGCCTCGTCCCGGGGTGGGCCTTTTAGACCTGCTGCGCATGGAGCTCCTCCCTCCTCTCGATGGCATCTACCGCGAGGACCTTCTCCCCATAGAGGATCCCTGGCCTACCCTTAGAGATTCCCCGCTTCACAGAGAGCTATCGGGGCTCGATGGTGTCCTTCTCTCCCATGCCCACATTGACCACTCAGGCTACATCTCCTTCCTGAAGGTGGACATCCCCATCTATGCCACCGCCATGACCTCCTTTATAGCCAAGGCCATGCAGGACAGCGGGCAGTCAGATTTCGAGCGGGAGGTATGCTACGCTAATCTGCGGGAGCTCAAGGATGACATCCTGAAGACAGGGAAATGCTACCAGCAGCGTCCCTTCGTCTTTCTCGATGGCTTCCCCTCCTCGGAGGAAGCCCAGGCCTTCTGGGAGGTGTCTCCAGCCAAGACAAAGCCCCTGGAGCCCGGCAGCAGGGAGGCCTCATCGGAGCTGGTAGGAGGCTTGCCCCTGCGATATTTCCCAGTGGACCACTCCATCTTCGGCGCCGCTGGCTTCGCCGTGGAGACGAGTGAGGGATGGATTGGCTATACAGGGGATCTGAGGCTTCACGGCAGGAGAAGCCATAAAACCAAGAGGTTCATCGAGGAAATGCGCCAGCTTCGCCCCTTGGCGCTCATCTGCGAGGGCACCTATGTCGATCGCACAGAGCGTGCCAGAGAGGAGGAGGTCTTCATCCATGCCTTGAAGGAGGTGCAAAAGGCCAAGAACCTGGTAGTGGCTGATTTCGCCCCTCGAAATGTCGAAAGGCTGACCATCTTTCACCGCATCGCCCAGGAGACAGGAAGGAGGCTTGTCATTTTAGGCAAAGATGCCTACCTCCTGGAGGCCATGCGGTTGGTCTCAGAGGATGTGCCGGATCTCTCCGACATCCTTATCTACAAAGACCGCAGAGAGCGCTTGGACTTCTGGGAGCAGAGCCTCCGCCAAAGGCATAGCGCCAGGATGATCGAGCCCAAAGAGGTGAGCGAGAACCAGGAGAAGTACATCCTCTGCTTCAGTTTCTGGGATATCAAGAACCTTATAGACATCGAGCCTGGCGAAGGAAGCGTTTACATATACTCCTCCAGCGAAGCGTTTAATGAGGAAATGCGCATGGACCTGTACCGACTGAGGAATTGGCTCGCCCATTTTGGGATGGAGTTTGTTGGCGATCCCGATGAGGGAGTGGAGGGGCTGCACGCTTCTGGCCACGCCAGTGGCCCCGACCTTTTGAGGCTCGTTCGGACCACAGCACCCCAGATCCTCATCCCTGTGCATACACTCGCCCCTGGATACTTTGCGGCTCATTTAGAGGGTGAGGGGATAGAGGTACGTGTGCCAAAGTTAGGAGAGGCGATCTCCCTACCCTTCTGACTCCATCAAGACCGGATCGGCTGAGAGCATCGTCTGACTTTGAGACTCCTGCTCGGAGGGGAAGGGGCAGGAAAAGTGGTATAATACCCCTGGAACCTACCGGAAAATCTGGTTGCCTCGAGATACTATGCAAGGACACCAAAACACGACCAAGAAATACATGGAGCTAACCACTGTTTCGCTCCTTGAGAAAAGGAGTGAGTGGGAGCGATTGGGCCAACATCTGCCAGAGGGAAGCCTCCTTATCGTGGTGCCGTAGGACAACCCCCACTTCCCTTTTCTGCTAAAGATCGCTCAGAGCTTCAGAGAGCTGGGCCGAGAAGTAGAAATCCACACCATCTGAGCCCCTCATATCTCCACCTCCCTCACTTGCCCCTATACCTCCCTCTCACACCCACTCCCCACACCGATTAGACGGGAAATTGTCATTCATCATCTGCAAATCAAACAAACTAAATTATTGACAAGTTCACTCTTTTGGTCTATAATCCACCTAACATGCCCATTATATCCAATTCTATCCTATAGCAACCCTATCTACCAGAGGAGTTACTCATGCCCCTGACTAAAGACGTGCTCACCCCTCAAGAAGTAGCCGAATACCTCCAGCTCACCCCCGATACCGTGTATCGCTACATCAGGGAGGGGAGGCTGGTGGCCTCCAAACTGGGCCGCCAGTATCGCATCCCCAAGGAGAATGTGAGGCTTTTTCTCTTGGCCACCTCCACCGCCGGCGACGCGCAGATGCGCACTTTCTCCAGGCAGCGAGTTGTAGAGTGGCTTGAAGAGGACCGGATCGATGCGGAGACCCAATCCATGGGCCAGGAACTCTTAACCAGGCTCTAAAATAGGCCCTCATGAAGATCACACGCCATACCACGCTCTTCTTCGATGCCTCAGTGCTGGTAGCCGGAGCCCATTCCCCAGAAGGGGGCTCCGCTCTTCTTCTTGAAGCCTGCAAGTGGGGAGGGTTCACCCCTCAGACCACTTTCCTCGTCATCCTGGAGGCCCTCCACGCCTTGGAAAGAGATTTTCCCCAGCAGTCTCTGACCCGCTTTTACACTTATCTTGCTGAGATCAACTGGAAGCTCCTCCCCGTACCCCCGGAGGATACCCTTCAGGAATACACCGCCTTCATCGATCCCCAAGACGCCCACGTGCTGGCCGCCGCGGTCGAGGGCGAAAGCGAGTTCCTCCTGACCCTGGATCGCAGGCACATCCTTGCCTGCCGTGAGGCGGCTGAGGAGGCTGGTCTTCCCATCCGTATTCTCACTCCAGGCGACTTCATCAAGCAGTACTATCCCCGGCACGAAGAATACTCCCCCCTTCCACCTCGGAGGGGATAGCGATTTCTGGGCTGGCGTCCCTGACCTGGTAATGCCAAGTACCCCAAAGGAAGCAATGACATAAAACCAAAAACTGACAGCATAGGGCGCCCTCCAAAAAGGACGCCTGAAGAGGAGCTGATGAGGCTCCGAGAGCGGGGCATCATCAAATGCTACCACTGCGGCAAAGAGATCAACGACTGGTACAATGACCTCTCCACAGAGTATGGAATCTTCTTTGCCTGAACTGATTGCTGGAGAAGGTGGGGAAGTCCTGACCAGGATCTTTAGCTCTTATAAGCACCGGCAAGCGCCCAAGAGTGCCTCATGTGGGCTGGGAGTTGAATTTGGACTCGGTTCTATCTTGTGTTGGCGTAATTGAAGGGTGTGTTGGTGAGCGTTCAGCGGAGTCTGGGTGCAGTGGCATCCCAACCCCCCGTTCTCTGCTGCTTGTTGCCCCCCTCTGAGAAATAAGCGTGATGGTGGCTTTGGTCATCAGCATGATTTGGCGCCAAATCGGCTCGGTGTGCGAGTTGGTGCGTGTCCTGCAAGCAGAAGGCTTTCTGCGGACATCGCCCACGCAGGTGACACAACAAGCCGTATCGGAACGCTTGCGGACCTTCCCAGCGAAACTGTTCCTTCGGGTCTTGCTGGAGATCCTACCGCGGATGCAGGCCCGCTGGCACGAGCGGCAGCGACCCATACCTGAGGATTTGGCCTGGGCACGAGCCCACTACAGCGCTGTACTGGCTGTCGATGGGTCCACCCTGGACGCCTTGTTGCGCAAGGTGGACTTGCTGCGAGACGCTGAAGCACACCCCTTGGCCGGACGCATGGCCGCCTTGCTGGACCTGTGCTCCTGTCTCCCCCGGCTGATCTGGTACGAGGAAGACCCTCAGGCCCATGACCAGCGCTTCTGGCCCCCATTCTCGCCACCCTCAGAGCTGGGGCGCTGCTCGTCTTCGACCTGGGGTACACCAACTTGACCATCTTTGCTTAAC
>CAYRNM010000217.1:0-4799 GCA_964425465.1 uncultured Anaerolineae bacterium
GCGCAGCCAACTACTTCTGCCAGAAGTACTCCCTGCCCCACGGCCTGACCCTGGAGCGAGAGCTTCAGACCAAAGCCATCTTCGTCAATATGTTGGACTTCGATCGTGAGAAGGGCCCCGACATTACCCGCATCATCTACCGCGCCCTACTGACCGACCTGGGCCTGTCCGATGTCTTCTGGGTGGCTGAGGTGGAGCGCATGTTGCAGGCCAGAGGGTCTTGGGATGACTTCCTAGCCTTCGTTCAGGAGACCGATAAGCAGCCCTGGCCAGAAGCACGCCGTATGTCGGCCCGGGCCCGCTCCATCCTGGCCCGGGGGCTGCACGAGCTCGACTCTACGGCCTATCCGACCCTGGAACTGGCCGAGAAGAGCATTGCCGATGCCAGGGCGGACTTCAGTCTCGATCCGGGACGGTTGGCGCAGCGGTTGGTGGAAGAAGCGGAAGCCATTCACCCCACACAGGGTCGGCTGGCCATTCTGCTGGACGAGGTGGGTCTTTACATCGGCACCCACACCGACCGGGTGACGGAGCTGAACGCCCTGTCGGAGCGGATCACGGATCTGGGTCGAGGCAAGGTATGGCTCATCGTCACCGCCCAGGAGGCCCTGGAGGAGATCATCCCCAAGGTTGAGGCTAAAGCTGGTCAGTTCCAATGGCTGCAGGATCGCTTCCAGATCAAGGTACGGCTGACCCCGGAGAACATTGATACCGTGGTCAAGAAGCGGCTATTGCAGAAGAAAGCCGATCCGGCCAGGCTCGACCCGCTGCGCAAACTGTACACCTCCCATGCGGGCTCACTGGCCACCTCAGCCATGATCAAGGACCCGGCCCGCGACTACCAGGCCCTGTTCACCCGGCTCGATCCAGACCAGTTCACGGCCTCTTACCCTCTGCTGCCCTATCACGTGCGACTGATGCAGGAGATCTTCGGCGTGCTCCGTTCGCGGGGTGGGGCCTCACAGGAGCTAACCGGGCGGGAGCGAGCGGTGCTGGGCGTGGTGCGGGCCACGCTGGTGGGGCTGAGGGAACGGGAAGGGCTGGCCGACCGCCCGCTGGGTGAACTGACTACCTTCGACAGGGTCTACGACGCCATTGACGAAGAGCTCAAGGCGGTACGCTCCGCCCAGCAGTCGGTCATTGCCCACGACATCGCCCAACTGGGTCAGCGGGATGGTCTGCGAGTGGACGCGGTGGCCAAGGCCCTGTTCCTGCTGCAGCAGGTGGGGGAGTGGATTCCCTGCACCCCGGAGAACGTCGCCGCCGTGCTCTATCCCCGCCTGGGAGCCGAGGGCCGTGAGTTGGAGAAGGCGGTGCGAGAGTGCCTGGCTGCCCTGCGCGAAGGGGTCTGGGTGGCCGAGGAGGACGGCAAATACCGCTTCCTGTCCGAGGTGGAGCGTACCTTCGAGCAGGATGTGGCCCGCCAGACGGCCAACGAGGAGGAGAAGCGAGCCCTGGCCCTGGAGACGATGAAAGCCGTCCTCAAGGACCTCAAGTCGTACAACCATCTCAAGATCCGCTCCTTCAACATGTACCTGACCGCCGATGACGCTGAAGTTACCACGAGAGGATACCTCAAGCTGGCGGTCTACTCCCCCTTGCGGGCCGCGCACGATAGCCAGTTGCTTCCCACTCTGATGGCCACCAGCC
This sequence comes from uncultured Anaerolineae bacterium, assembly GCA_964425465.1. Lineage (GTDB taxonomy): Bacteria > Chloroflexota > Anaerolineae > JAYEMR01 > JAYEMR01 > JAYEMR01. The sequence goes on from CAYRNM010000217.1 coordinate 1,651, forward strand.
TGGCTAACCGTGACACCGTCTACTGGGTGGCCAGGGCCGATGGCCGGTTCGAGGATGCTCTGGAGCGGGTCATCTGCGTGGGCAAGGCTCTGGGAGAGCACGAGGCTAAGGCCCAATCCGACGAGGAACGCGCTGTCCTGGCCGAGCATCGGCGGGCCATGGAGATCCTGCGGGATGATGACCTGCCCCGGCTGCTGGTCAACGCCTTGACAGCGGGCACCATCATCTACCAGGGCGAGGAGGCGGCCCTGGACGGCCGCCGGCCGGTGCGGGAGATCACCAACGAGCAACTGCGGGAGTTAGCCGATGACCTGTTCACCGAGTTCTCCCACGCCGCTTTCGCTGTGGAACGGGACGAGCACATCGGCCGTATCCTGACTTGGCAGGGGGAACCGTTGCCCGGCATCTATCGTGACCTGCAACTGGTGGACGACCTGGGCAACGTGCTCATTGACCGCCCTGTGGCCTCGCGCCTGCTGGCCGAAGTGAACCGTCGTCACCAAGATCACCTGGATCTCACCGGCGGGGCACTGGCCGACCATTTTGATGCTCCCCCGTATGGCTGGGACCTGCGTATCGTGCGCCTGGCTCTGGCCACGCTGTTCCGCAACGGGTCAGTGACGGTGACCCATGCCGGCAAGGAGTACGTCTCGGCCACGGAGAGCGGTTCGCACGAGGCTTTCACCAACGCTCGCGCCTTCGTCAAGGCCCGCTTCGCCCCTGGTGAAGAGGTAAAGCCGGAACAGCGGGACCAGGCCGCGCAGCTCATCTCCGAGGTCTTCGGCGAGTACGCCGGCCTGACGGTGGAGGAGGTAGACGCAGCCCTGTGCCGGTGTATCCAAGAGCAGCTGGAGGGGTGCCAGCGCCTGCGCACCGTGGCTGTGACCATCGGGTTGCCGGTAGCGTCGGGATTGGCTGATCTGACCCGGGTGATGAGCGAGATCGCCGAGGCCCCCACCCGCAGCCGGCGCATTCTGGGCTTCCTGGACAAGAAGTGGTTGGCCGTGCTCAAGGCGCAGGTGCCAGTGCTTAAGCAACTGGTCGGCTTCGAGGCCAAAGGGTTGCTGGACACCTATCGTGCTATCCATCGGTTCGCCAGCGAGATCGTTCCTCAGCTTTTGGCTACGGGTCATAACGGCGAGGTCACCGCGACTCTCGCCACCCTCAACAAGAACCTTGAGGCCGCTGACTTCCTCGATCGCTGGCCGGACATCATCGCTGGCTACGAGGACCTGCGAGGGCGATACACCGTAGCCTACCGGGATCAGCATGCCCGACGGGGCGAGTTGGTGCAGGAGGCCCTGAGCAATCTGCGAGCCCATCCGGCTCTGGAGGGCCTGTCGTCCCGGGAGGCCAATGCCCTGCTCAGGCCACTGCTCGACGTGGCCTGCGAGGTGAAAGACCCGCAGGTCACCGAAGCGTCAGGCTTCGTGTGTGAGGGATGCCAGGCTTCGCTGAAGGACCTGGCCCATCATTGCGAGATAGCGGACACTCGCCGCCGGGCCATTCGCCAGAAGTTGGACGAGATGCTGGCCGGGGGCGCGGAGGGTAAAGAAGTGATTGTCGGTTTCGCCACTGAGGAAACCATCACCTCGGCCCAGGAGATGGCCGCCCTGACGGCTCGCATGGGCCAGGTGGCCGAGCGGGCGATGGCGGCGGGGAAGCAGGTGAGGGCTAGGGTTGAGATGGAGGTGCAGTAGACAATGGCGCAGTCGCAAACCCGCATCCTCTTCAGCGAGGCGCATGACGAACGCTTAAGGATCGATGACCCAGAAGCTGATCTTCTCTGCACACGCTGGGCTGAAGCACTGGAAAAGCACGGCTTCCATGTGGATCACAATGAGGCAGTGCTAACAGAGCAGGAGTTGGGAAAGCACGATATCCTTGTCTTGGGCTCTCCGATGGAGCAGTTGAGCCAGCCCGAGATTGACACTATCATTAGATTCGTTAGGGAAGGAGGTGGGCTGCTGCTAATCAATGACGCGGAGGCGGTCCGAAGCCAGGCGCAGAATCTAAGCGAACTCGGGAAGGTGCTGCTTTGCCAATTCCGAGAATACCTAAACGCTTGTCCCACAGACATCGAGACATTTCGACCTCACTACGTAACTGCGGGTTTGGTTTCACTCACTGTGACTGGCAACTGTCGCCTTATGCCCTCATTGGAGGAAGCTCGCTGGCTGGCAGTGATCCCGGAAACTGGCGAGAGCTTTGCGCTCTGCGGCGAGATGGGCAATGGCCGGGTCATCGTAGTGGCCGACAGCGCCCCATTCACTGATGAGCGCTGGGATGTAGCCAGCAACGGTAGATTTGCCGTCCAATGTTGTCTCTGGCTGGCCCGGCGAAATCCAGTGGATCTGCATAAGGTCGCTGTAGACTCGCCGATAGAACTTGGCCGAATGGGCACCTTGCTGCTGACGCTCACGAACCCTCGGGGTGAGCCGCTGCGACGCGTCAGATGTACCTTGGAAACCAACACAGATACAGCGATCACAGAGCGATCTCAAGAGGTACAAGTCATCCCGCCGACCGACAAGACGTGCCTGCGGTGGAAAGTGCAGCCAGAAGATCTGGGGCGTCATCGGCTACGATTGACCATTGAAGCTCCCACTGACACGGGTGGTCACACCGAGATCTTATTCAATCCGGTTGCTGAGTTCATGTGCACGGCACCCGCAAGTCTGAAGCTGGCGATCACGGATCATCAAGAGCAACCAAGGTCAGTGTTTACTACTGGCGAACGTTTCCGCGTGGAGGGCACTGTGGAGTGGCTGGCGGCTGACGTACAGCGGAAGCTGCCGCTTGACCTCCGTGTGCCGGAGGCGATAGAGGTATTGCAGGAGGAGAAGTTCCGTAATACCGTGCGTTGGCACCTGCGGGGGAACACACCAGGGTACTATGACGTAACGGTGGCTATTCCACGGACAGGCCAGGACTTGACCGCAGGCTTGAGTATTCGGCCGTCCGTGGATTGGCAGCGGGAGAACATCGAGACAGAGTACGTACAACCACTGGATGCTGAGATTGTCCGTCGGCTCGTTCGAGTTCATCCGGCTTTTGGAGACGTGTCCATTGGACAGATACCCTTCCGTGTCTTGTCACCAGAGGAGTACATCAAAGTTATCTATCCCTCGCCGACGCTTGGCGAACAT
>CAYRNM010000218.1:0-3224 GCA_964425465.1 uncultured Anaerolineae bacterium
TTGCCCCTGGTAGCGTGGGAAGCGCTCCCAATGTGGGGCACGATGATGATGTTATCCAGCTCCAGCAGGGGGTTATCCATGTCGATGGGCTCCGGCTCCGTCACGTCCAGCGCGGCGTAGGCGATCTGCCCCTCCTTCAGCGCCTTGTACAGCGCTTCGGGGTCCACGATGGGGCCCCGCGCCGCGTTGACCAACACGGCGGTCTCCTTCATCAACTGGAACGCCCGCTCGCCGATGAGGTGGTGGGTCTTGGGACTGAGGATGGTGTGGATGGTGACGAAATCGGACTCCCGCAGCAGGGTATCGAGGTCCACATATTCGAGACCCCACTCCGCCTCCAGGTCCTCCCGACGCCGGACATCATTATAGTACAGGATGCGCATGTCGAAGCCCCTGGCCCGCTTGGCCACGGCCTCACCGATGCGCCCCAGGCCGATGATGCCCAATGTAGCACCGTACACATCCTGCCCCAGGAGGAGCATGGGGCCCCAGGTCTTCCACTTCCCGGCCCGCACGTAATCCATACCCTCCACGATGCGCCGCGCGCCGGCCATGAGCAGCGCCCAGGCTAAATCGGCGGTGGTGTCAGTGAGGACGCCGGGGGTGTTGCCCACGGGGATGCCCCGCTTCGTGCATTCGGCGACGTCAATGTTGTCAAAGCCGACAGCCATATTGCTGACGACCCTCAGATAGGGGGCACTGTCCAATAGTTCGGCATCTACCCCCTCGGTCAGGAGGCAGAGGAGCCCCTCAATGTCTTTGACCTTGCTCAGCAGCACATCCCGGGGGGGCGGCAGTTCACCCTCCCAGATTTCCGCGTCGCAAGACCCCTTCACCAGGTCCAAACCCTGAGCGGGGATAGGACGGGATACAAACACTTTGGGTTTCATCTTTCATCCTTCATGAGCAGTAAGCGTCTATTGGGCCTCGTACAGAGTGCCGCTGACGATCTCGGCCATGGCGTAGCGAAAGTCGCCAAAGTTGAGCAGACGGCCTGAGGCCTCTTCCTCGATGTGAGCAGCCACCACCTCACCGACGAAGATCGTATGGTCACCGGTGTCCATCTGCTGGACCAGCCGGCACTCGAAGTTGGCGACAGCGCCTTTGATCAGAGGGGTCTTGATCTCCGCCGCTGGCAGGAGCTCCAGATCGGTATGAGCTATCTTGTCCACGTCGCGGCCTGAGTGAGACCCGCAGTACCAGACCGCCGGCCCCTGTCCGACGGCCGGGAAGGCGATGACGAACTCCCCCGCCTCCCTCAACAGCGTGTGGGTATGGCGATGGGGATGGACGGACACGGCAAACATCAGAGGCCGGCCCGAAGTCACCATGCACCAGCCGGCGGGCATCACGTCCACCTGCCCCTGCTGGTCCATAGTGACGACGAGCACGATCCACTCCGGGTATTTTCTTTTGAGGGCTTCGCTGGATGGTATCCTCTTCACGATTGGCTCTCCCCTTTCACAACCGGGCCCAGGCCTCTTTCAGCACCCGCTTAGAGTTGGCGATGACCAGCTCGGCTGGCTCACCGGGCAGCGGCTTCACCTCGAAACTGACCACCGGCTTGGGGGTGGGCAGGTCCTTCTCGAAGTACCCGATGGCGAACAGCGCTCGCAGAAACTCGACCAATTGGGGCACATCGTTGGGGCTTCCCGCCAGGCCGAAACGGGGATGCTGGTCGCCGTAGGCTGGGCTGCCCCGGTCGGCGGTGTACGCATTGCCCACATGGGTGTGGATCACGTGATCCTGCACGGTGGTCAGGGCCTGGAGGGACGATTCCCCCAGCAGGGGCAGATGGCTGAGGTCCATGGTCAGCCCGAAGTTACCATACGATTCCTTCACCCGCCGGGCCACTTGGGCTACCTCCTGGCTGGGGCCCAGGAGCGAATTCTTCTCCACCTCTCGGTCGAAGGGCTCCAGCGAGATGGTCAGCAGGTAGTCGTCAGCCCGATCCTGGGCGTATTGACAGACCTCACCCAAGGACTTCACCAGTTGGTCCTTGGCTGTCTCTGCTTTCTCGGGACCAGGATAGGACTGCGGGCCATCCATCAGAGCCATGATCCGGGCTCCGAAGAAGTAGGCCTGATCCACTCCTTCCTTCATCTTGGCCACTGCCGCCTGCCGGCCAGCCTCGTCCAGAGCGGCCAGGTTGAGCCTATTGAGCAGCAGCCCTGGCTGACCGCAGAAGCACACCTTCATGTGAGCCACATCGAGCACCCTCTTCAGCTCTGTGCGTACCACTGAATCCTTCACGAAGGTGATCTCCAGCACGTTAAAGAAATCATCGGCCGCGATCTTGGAGGCCGTCTCCACGATGGGACCCTCCCCCCCCATCACTTCGGGGTAGATCATGCAGTGGATGATCCCCACATCCATAAAAGCGGTCCACGGTTTGTCCATGACACACTCCTTTCCAAACACTCCCCGGTGGATGATCTATACAGAATTATACCTCAGCGCGGAGGGACTGACAAGCCGCTCAGCAGTTGCAAAGGAGATCGAATGGAGCTATAATAGATACAGTCCTCCAAGTGGAAAGTGGTGGAATCCTATGGCCCGCAAAGTACCCCCTGATCCCATCTGGTCCGCCAACTGGCTGGCTGAGATCCTGAGATACACGCGCCTCGTCTGGCGGCTGTGGAAAGACCCCCGTGTGCCCCTCTGGGTGAAGCTCATCCCACCGGCAACCCTCATCTATCTCTTCCTGCCCATTGATCTGCTCCCCGATCCCCTCCTGGGATTGGGGCAACTGGACGACCTGGCGGTGATCCTGTTGGGACTGCGGCTGTTCATCGCCCTGGCCCCGCAGGAGGTCGTGCGCCAGCACCTGGCGGAGTTGGCTGGCCGCTGGCGGGTGGAGAGGCCCCCTCAGCCATCCCCTGAGAGCGCCGAGGTCGTCGAGGGGCAGTACCGAATCATGGATGAGGGATGAGATGGTCATCGGCATCTGCACCATTTCGCTGCACCTGCCAGGCAATGGCTCGTTAAAGGACAAGCGGCGGGTGGTGAAGTCCATCGTGGCTCGCCTGCCACGGGAGTTCAACATCTCCATCGCTGAGGTGGATGACCAGGACAACTGGCAGAGGAGCACGCTGGGAGTGGCCTGCGTCTCCACCAGCGCCGACTACGCCCACGGCCTGCTGACCAAAGTGGTCAACTGGATCGAGGTCCATCGCCCTGACGTGCCCATTCTTGATTTTCGGATCGAGCTGCTTTAGCCTCTT
>CAYRNM010000218.1:3324-4775 GCA_964425465.1 uncultured Anaerolineae bacterium
AAGAACTCCTCCTCCAGCATCTCGCACAGGCAATGATAGAGCACGATGTGCTGCTCCTGTACGCGATCGGTCTCTTGAGCTAGGGCGCGGATGGCGATGTCGGCCTGCTTGGCCAGCGGGCCACCACCGGCACCGGTGAGGGCAATGGTGGTCAGACCCCGCGCCCGGGCCACGCTGACCGCATGACGGACATTTCGCGCCCTGCCGCTGGTCGAGATCCCCAGCAGCACATCCCCTGGCCGGGCCAGGGCCAACAGCTCCTGAGCGAAACCCATGTCCCGCTCCGGATTGTCGTTGTCCACAGCGCTGGCCAGTGAGGGATTGATCCCCAGCACTGCCGCCCTCAGTCCCCCCTCCAGACTTCGGGCCAGCGTCTCACCCTCAGGCTGAGCAGCCAACCGCTGTCTTAGGCCCTCTGCAAGGGGCCGTGGCTGCTTGTAGGACTTGAGGAGCTCGCCCGAGATGTGCAGTCCATCGGCCATGCTCCCGCCATTCCCGGCCAGAAAGAGCGTACCGCCCACCCCTTGCGAGCGGGCAATGGCCACGTAGGCCCGGGCCAGGTCCACCACAGCACACTCCAGTTCCGGACGTCTCTCCAGCAGCTCTCGCAGCGCCCTCGCTGCCCCGAAGGAGCGCTCCGCGACGAGGGTCAGCGCCTGCTGTGCGGTCTGCGGGCCGCGCTCGATGGGCCTGCGTGCCAGTTCATCCCCCAGCTCAGCCACCAGCCGATGGTGGAGGTTGGGGATGGTGACCCTGAGATGGCCCACGATGTGGTAGCCCTGCCTGCCCAAGGACGTGGGTTGGTGGTCAATGGGGTCGCAGTTGACCGTCGTGAAGTGCTCCACCCGATGGCCCAGGTTGCGGGCGATGGAGAGGGCCTTGAGGAAAACCTCGAGGCCAATCACGGCCGGGCCAAAGTTGAGGAAAACACCGCCCTCCAGATCGGCCACCGCCGCACAGTAGACTTTGAAATCCTGGCCGCTGGCCCATCCCAGAGCGGCGAAGTCGCACTCCGGGTGCTGGTGGATGATGTCGGTGCCCAGGGCGACGTGGATAGTCACCGGCACGCCCAGTCGGTAGCCCTGGTAGAGGATGCTGACCTCTTGATGGTGGAAACGCTCATCTTCAGCGATGAAGCGTCCCAGGGCCTCGCCGTACCCCAGCCCATCGCGCGCCCCCCGCCGGATGGCGCGGTGCATAAGGGCACCCGTCTCCTCGACTACGCCGAAGGAGCTATCCTCGCCGGTCTGACCGATGAGGGCCAGCTCGAAGTCGTGGATGGAGACCGCGCCGTTACCTGCCACGTGGGTGATGATCCCTCGTCGTAACAGGTCAATCACCAGGGGCGAGAGCCCGCTCTGGACCACGTGGGCGCCCATCATCCAGATGGCAGGCCGCCCTGCCCGCCGAGCTTGCACAATGCACTCGGCCACCTCGGCGAGCTGCGGGTC
>CAYRNM010000219.1:0-4756 GCA_964425465.1 uncultured Anaerolineae bacterium
ATCTACTCCAACATCCGCAAGTTCGTCTACTACCTCTTGTCCTGCAACCTGGGGGAGATCCTGACCATCTTCCTGGCCACCCTCCTGCGTTGGGACCTGCCCCTCACGGCCATTCAACTGTTGTGGTTGAACCTGCTGACCGATGGCGCACCGGCGCTGGCCCTGGGGCTGGAGAAAGGGGACCCGGACATCATGGAGCAGCCGCCGCGTCCTCCCGACGAGCCGGTCATCAACCGCCCCATGCGTCGGGGCATTGGAGTGCAGACGGTGGCCATCACCGCCGCCACTTTGGGGGCCTTCCTGCTGGGCAAGCGATGGTTTCCGGACAGCCTGGCCGCGGCGCAGACCATGTCCTTCGTGACCCTCTCCACCTCTGAGTTGCTGCGGGCCTACACCGCCCGCTCGGAGCGCTACTCAGTCTTCCGGATCGGGGTGTGGTCCAACCAGTACATGCAGATGTCGGTCGCGGCCTCCATTGCTCTGCTCCTGGCCGTGATCTACATCCCCTTCTTGGATCCCATCTTCAACACCGCCTTCATGGGTCTTCGGGAGTGGTTGGTCATGGCCCCCCTCATCCTCCTCCCCGCCACCGCTGCCGAGATCACCAAGCTCTTGGAGCGGCAACGAGGGGTGTGGCAGGCCCTGGCCTAGCCGCCAGGGCTCTATCCCACCCGCACGACCTTGATGTCGCCGATCCAGAGGTGGGCCCGGATGCACAGCCGGGCCTCTGCGGTCTCATAATCGGTCGATCTCGCGTGGTTTTCCAGGAAGAAGCCCTCTGAGCTGCGGCCCAGAAGCTGCAGGTTGCCGAGAAACACCTCGCCGTGGACGTCGGCGGCCAGATCGTGGGGCAGCCGCACCTCGATGTCGCCGAGCCAACCTCCTAGGTGGATGGTATGCTCGCCGGGCGCAACTGTAGCCTCTGTCAAGTCCAGCCGCAGCCCGCCAAGCCCCACATCGGCCCCCAAGTCCTCAGTAACCATGCCCCTGATCCGCAGGTCAAGATCGCCCAGCAGGCGGCTTCTGTGGGCCAGGGGCCTTCTGCGTCGGGCCCAGAGGATGAGACGCACGCCCCAGAAGATGAGGGCCAGGGCGATAAGGGTGACGATCACATCCCCTATATCAATGTAGGCGATGCCCAGGGCGTTAAGCAGAAATATCAGGCCCAGGAGGATGAGTATGCCGCCAATCACCATGGGTCGCTTATTCTTCACGATGCACCTCCGACCATTGAATTTGAGGAATAGCGCAGTTCGCTGCGTGCCGATGCTGGTTATATCCCATTATATATACCAGCGCAATAAAGGGAAACTGCTGGCATCTGTCTGTGTCAGGAAATTTGGCCTTCTCCAGCTAGGGCGCTATAATATCCCCCGGAGGCGAACATTTGAGCTATGGCTAGACGACAGAAGAAAGGACAAAGGCCCATCCTATTTCGCCCTCAGGTGGTGGGGATTCTTCTGGTCACCACGGCGCTCTTCACCCTGCTGAGCCTGGTCTCCTTCAGCCGGGGGGAGCTCAGCGGCGGCTGGCTGCACCTACTGCGACAGGGATTCGGGTGGGGGATCTACCTCATGCCAGTGGGTCTGGGGGCAGGGGGACTGTGGCTTCTCCTCAGAAGCATGGGCCGTCCTCCTGCTGTGGCCTGGGAACGAGTGGCCGGCGCGGTGGCGCTGGCCTGTCTGCTCCTGACCCTGACTCACCTCCTCATCCCTGCCCCTGAAAGGGAGGCTGCAGCCCACAGGGGGGGAGGCGGCGGATACCTGGGCTGGGCCATCAGCAGCTTGCTGGTCAGTAGCGTGGGCCAGTGGGGAAGCTACATCCTCCTGTTGGCCCTGGGCGGGGTGGCCCTCTCCCTCTTGCTCAGCCTCCCTCCCCTGCAAATGGGAGAGGCTCTGGGCCGGCTGGGGGAGCGGCTGCGGCAAAGGATGGCCCAGGCAGAGGTGGGGCCTAACCAGAGTAGGCCGCTCCTACCCAGGGAGCAGCCTACGGCTGTCCCACCCTCTCCGCCTCGTCCTCCTCCGGGCGCGCTTTTCCCCCATCCCTGCATCATCGGCGGGCAGCGCTGGGAGCTTCCCCCCATCGCCGAGATCCTGAGCGACACTCCGGAGCCAGAGATCAGTCAGGCGGAGATCCGCCGCCGGGTACGGATCATCGAGGAGACGCTGGCCCATTTCGGCCTCCCGGCCAGGGTGGTGGAGGTCAACCAGGGGCCGGTCGTCACCCAGTTCGGCATGGAGCCGGGGTTCATCACCCGGCGCAACGGCGAGCGCCAGAAGGTCAAGGTCAGCCAGATCAGTGGACTGACGAATGATCTGGCCCTGGCCCTGGCTGCCTCCCCCATCCGCATCGAGGCCCCCATACCGGGGCGGTCACTGGTGGGGATTGAAGTGCCCAACACGCAGCCGGCGCTGGTCTCCCTGCGGGGGGTGATGGAAGCAGAGGAGTTCCAGCGATTGGAATCGTCCCTCAAAATCGGACTGGGGCGAGAGGTGTCGGGCCAGCCGGTGGTGGCCGACCTGGCCACCATGCCTCACCTGTTGATCGCGGGCGCGACCGGATCGGGGAAGTCGGTGTGCATTAATGCCATCGTCTGCTGCCTGCTGTGCCACAACACCCCGGACCGACTGAAGTTCATCATGATGGACCCCAAGATGGTGGAGTTGACTCAGTACAATGGCATCCCCCACCTCCTGGCCCCGGTGGTGGTAGAGCTAGAGCGCGTGGTGGGGACGCTCAAATGGGTCACCCGCCAGATGGATGAGCGCTACCGGCGCTTCGCCGAGATCGGAGCCCGCTATCTGGAGGAGTACAATCAGCGCCTGGCCAGCCACGGAGAGAGGGGGCTGCCCTATATCCTGGTGGTGATTGACGAGCTGGCCGACCTGATGATGATCGCCCCCGAGGAGGTAGAACGGCTGATATGCCGCATTGCTCAGATGGCGCGGGCCACGGGCATCCACCTCATCATCGCCACTCAGCGGCCCAGCGTGGATGTGGTGACCGGGCTGATCAAGGCCAACTTCCCGGCCCGCATCTCCTTCGCCACTGTCTCCCAGGTGGACTCGCGGGTGGTGCTGGACACGGGGGGTGCGGAGCAGCTCCTGGGCCGGGGTGACATGCTGTACATGGCCTCCGACTCCTCCAAACTGGTGCGTATCCAGGGCTGCTTCGTCTCCGACGGGGAGTTGCGTGGACTGGTGCGCTATTGGAAGGGGGCCCATGTCCCGCCGCCACTGCCCGAGGAGGTGGTTCAGCCCTCCCTTTGGCCGGAGATGGAGCTCTCTGAATCGGAAGATGACCTGCTGGAGGAGGCGATCAAGCTGGCGTGTCAGCATAAACGTGTTTCCGCTGCATTCCTTCAGCGGCAGCTGCGGGTGGGGCAGGCCCGTGCGGCCCGGCTGATGGAGCTTCTGGAGGAGCAGGGGGTCATCGGGCCCTCGGGGGAGGTAGTGCCTGTATCCGACAGGCTGCCCGAAGGGGAGGAGCCTCTCAGTGATACTCCGTAGGGGAGATGACAAAGCCGTTGCACTGGGGCATCCCAGCTACCTCTGGCGCTTCGGGCAGGAGCGGCGCTTGGGGTTGATTCAGGAATATGCCCCTCTGGAGGGGAAACGAGTCCTGGATGTGGGCTGCGGGGTGGGGATGTACCTGCAGGCCATACGGGCTTTCAGCGAGCGGGTGTACGGGGTGGACATTGACCTCGAAAGGGCAGCCCAGGCCCATCACTTGTTACCTCACATTGTGGTCGCTCCGGCGGAGCAACTGCCCTTCGCCCCAGGCTCCTTCGACGTGGTACTGCTGCACGAGGTGATCGAGCATGTGGGAGATGACCGGCAGGCCATTCGGGAGGCCCATCGGGTGCTGGCCCCTGGAGGCCGGATGGTCATCTTTGCCCCTAACCAGCTCTACCCCCTGGAGACCCACGGCATCTTCTGGCGGGGGCGGTACCACTTCGGCAACGTGCCGCTCATCAACTGGCTGCCCGGCCTACTCCGTAACCGGCTAGCACCCCACGTGCGGGCCTACACCGCCGGCTCATTGCGCCGTCTGTTCAATGGGCTGGAAGTCACCTTCGTGATCCACACCCAGATTTTTCCCGGCTACGACAAAATCGTCACCCGACAACCCTGGCTGGGACGGCTGTTGCGCTGCCTGACCTATGTCCTGGAAGGAACGCCGCTGCGTCTCTTTGGCCTGTCGCATCTGTTGGTGGCGCAGAAGGGCGGAGAGCTGCATAGTTGAAGACCACACCATCGCGGATGACACCCTTTCTGTCTGTGCGTTTCCCCATCACGGACAGCAGGGTCTTTTTTTGAGAGGAGACATAAGACCGATCATGATGATAGTCAAGACGGCGCAGGGGCTCAGAGCTCGGTTGGCGCGAGGGTTGGGCGGCGAGGTCGTTCTGCCCGACGATCCCCGAGCCATCAGCGGAGTGGTCAACCGGCTGGCCTGGCCGGTGATCCTGGAGAATCTGTTCCAGACACTTCTGGGCGTGGTGGACATGCTCATGGTCTCACGCCTGGGTTCGGAGGCCATCGCCGGCGTGGGCACAGCCCTCCAGGTGATGTTCGTCGTCAACGCCACCTTTGCGGCGATCACCGTCGGCACCACGGTGCTGGTGGCGCGTTTCACCGGTGCCGGCCAGCCTGCCGAGGCCAACCGCGTGGCTAAACAGTCGCTACTATTGGGCGTCGTCATCTCGGCCGTGATTATGCTCCTGGGCCACTTCTTCGCCGAGACGGCGGTAGCT
>CAYRNM010000220.1:0-4744 GCA_964425465.1 uncultured Anaerolineae bacterium
TCCCCTGGCAGCGATTTGCCCACCCTTGCACTCAACTCCGCCCCGATCCCGTTCGATGCCGTCTCCGCCGAATGACTTGAACCTTCTGACCAGGCCGAAGGCCAAGCGAGTCGCGTATTGCGCGGGGAATCACAACCTGGAATTGGGGTGAACCCGTTACCGTCTCCATACACCCTTCCAGTCGAGCCCTTCCCTCAGAGCAAATGAGCACTCGATTGGGCGAAGAAGCTGAGATCACTTGGGCATGTTGGCCAGCGCGGCATAGGCCGGGCGCGGGCTCCAGCCCCATTCGGTAACCGAACCGGTCAACCCGACTGGGGCGCGACCTGACCAAACCACGACGGATGACACAGCTTCTCAAACGACAACCAGGCCGCTGTGCGCAATGTGGACCGCGCTTCACGGCAGAGGACGTAGTGGAGCGGGCGCCGCCCCGCCGACCATAATTGGGCGCCACAACCTGGTTGAAATCGCTCGCTTCCAGGTTAATGTATCTACTCCTGCCTGCTGCCGTGGCGCACTGGCGGCACGCGCTTCAGCCGCGCCGCCGGAGGCAGCATTGGCTGCAAGTGCAGGGTGGCGGGCAACCAACGACAGAACTCCTCAACCCGCCACAATCCCAAGCACAGATTCAGGCACGCACCGCTTCCCCCTTATACTTGTCTGGAATCTTCGCAATCTGCATGACGAGCCGTAAGGCTTCGTTTACGGCCTCATCGGTTGGAAATACTTGTACGACGTCTGGCGCAAGTAAAACCACATTCTTTCCCACCCGCCGATGAGGCGCATATCTGCCTTTCGCTACGATCGTCATCTTTGACAGGTCATATTCGTCACGCAGCTCGTAGTCGTCTAGATCACTCGGCTTCTGCATAAAACTGCTCCTCTTTCTTGGTTGCTTTGCGTGCACTGATGATCCGAATCCGTCCTTCACGGTCTGTGTGGGCTACCATCAGCCATCTGCCGCACTTTGACAAACCGATGGTGATGTATCGCTCCTCGTCAACTGAATGCTCCTCATCAATGACGGTGATGAACATCGGGTCGTCGAACACTGTCGCCGCTTCTTCAAACGAGACCTGGTGTTTCTCGATGTTCCTGGCGGCTTTGTTTGGATCCCACTCGAACTGTAATTCCGCCACCAAAGTGCAGCGGTCTCCTTACAGGGTAAGCGCGCTCGCCCAACATCGAAATAGAGAATCCCTGGCCAGTCCACCAGCCTGTCCTGTCAGCCAGGCCAGGCCGGCACAAAGGACAGCAGTCGAGTCCTCACTTTAGGGCAAAATGAGCACTCGGTTTGACGAAGAAGTGGAGATCACTTGGGCATGTTGGCCAACGCGGCGTAAGCCGGACGTGGGCTCCAGTCAGGGCGGATGATGCCATAGGCCGCCTTCTCGTCAGCGGCGCCACATACGGGGCCATAGTTCAGGTTCCAGAGGAACATCACCCCCACCCAGCCCCAGTTGCGGCCCATCTGATAGGCCTGCACCAGGTACTCAGCTTGCTGAGCCTCGTTAATATCGTTGGCAAACTCGTAGCCTGGCGCTGGCGCCACCCCCAGGTTCTCCACCGTCGGCCAGCCAAACTCTGTGGGCCACAGCTTCTTGCCCCCATCGCCGTACTTCACCATGATGTTGCGGTAGTCCTCCATGGTGTTGCGGAAGAAGAAGCTGGGATGGTCATCGTACCCCCGACCTGGATCATCTCCCTCTGGCCAGTGAGACCCTGGCGGATTGGCAAAGCCGCTGGGGTGGATGCCCACCGCATTGCACCAGCGCGCCAGACCGGCCTGATACATCTGCTCCAGATAGACCCGGTCGTTAATGGCGATGATACCGTCGTTCACACCGGTCGGTGTGGGCGCACCGCTGACCACGATGGCGTTGGGATCACGGGCCTTGATGGTCTGGTAAGCCCCAGCAAGCAGCCGCACGTAGTCGGAAGCGCTGAGCGGAGCGCCCCACTCCCGCTGCAGGTTCTGCTCATTCCACACCTCGTAGGCCTTGACCCGGCCCTTGAAGTGCTCGGCCAGCGCGCCCATGAAGTTCCAGAAATCCTGATAGTTCGCCGGATAGTGATTGCCGCCCGAGGTGGCCCAAGGGGGCGCGGCGGCGATGCTGAACAGCACGTTGATGCCATTGGCGTTGCAGGCATCCACCATTCGATCCAGCTCACCGAAGTTGTACTGCCCTCGGCTCGGCTCATGGAACTCCCAGCGCACCTGCTGCTTGACCCAGTTGAAACCCATCCCCCGGATGGCATTGACCACCTGCCCATGATCCTGCTCCAGGAAGTGAGCCTGGACCCCGTAGCCGAAGGAGGTTGAACGGGCTACAGGTGCCGGAGCTGCGGCAGAGGGGCCTCCCCCACCACCGCTACTCTTGGCGGCCGTGGGCTTCTCCGGCAACTTCTCCTCCGGGATCACTGGGATGTCCTCTGGCGACAGGTTCAACTCCACATAAGCAGCGGATACCCACCGCTCCTTATCCTGGTAGAGGATCTGGAGCCAGTCCCCTTTCTCCGTACGACCGGTGATCTCAATCTCCTCTCCCTCAGTAAGCTGCCCCACTCGCTCGAAAACGGAGCCTGGTCCTGAACGCACATTCAGTTTCTCCACTGTGACTACCCCGTCGGGAAGGATAGGGGTGGGTAGTGGAGTTGGAGTAGGTGGAATAGCAGGAGTGGGAGTGGGAGTAGGCGTAGGTAGTTGTGGCGTGGGAGTTGGAGTGGGGGTTGAAGTGGGAATAGGCGTTGCCACCCATACAAGCTGCCCATTTTCACTGGGGATGATCTGGCCATCGGCGGCGATCTCAGCGGCGATGAGGTACTGGCCTGGCTCTGCCGGCGCCTGCCAGACATAGCGGGGGTCGGTGACCGGGGCAGGCGCTCTGACCGCCTGATCACCCGTCGGACCGCGCACTGTCCACCAGACGGTGAACTGGTTGCTGCCCTGGGGAGCGGCTTGCTGGGCAAAAGCCCACAATGCCTGCCACATCTGAGGGTCATTCTCCCCGCTGGCCAGGTTCTCGACAGTGACGCCACCCAGATGATATTTCTGGACCAGGCGCAGTTTGTATGCCAGGCTGGAGGCGTTTTCCAGCCATACGGTGTGCTGCTGCCCCCCTTCGTCCACGTAGGCAAACCAATAAGTATGGGTCTCCTCATCCTGCTGTAACCCCTGGGTCTCCTGCCAAGCCGTCAGTTGCACTGCCAGGGAGGTGCCGGGCTCTAGGACGGCGGGTTCTTCCACCGCCACCTCAGCCAGGCGGGCGAGCACCTGGGCATAGGGTACGAACGCCCATCTGCTGCCCTGCTGATCCAGGCTATCGGCGCTGAAGACCAACTGCACTTTGGTCCGCTCCACCTGGCGGGTGACCCAACCCAGGAGCCTGTCCATTTCTCCACCGGGCCGGTAGGCCTGGGGACCCAACAGGATGGGGATATCGATGCTATCCACCAGCGGGCCCAGGGCCGCCCAGTCGTAAGCGCCGGTATTCCATGTGCCGTCGGGCATCGGCGCCGGGCGGCTGACGCGAAGGGTCAGCCGCTTGCCCCAGGCGTGCAGTCCCTCTGCCACCTGGCGCACGAAGGAGGTGGTCTCTTTCCGCAGGGAGGGGTCTACATTGCGGTAGTCCAGGGTGACACCAGCGTATGGCTTGTCCTGGACCCATTGAAGGAGAGCCTGCGCATGGGCTCCTCGTGCAACGGGATCAGCCAGCAGCCGGTTGATGTCCATGGTCTGCTCTGTACCGGGCTGCCAGTTGGATACCGAGGGCAGTACCAGCGCATTCACCTCGGGCACGCCGATGGGTGTGCCCTGCAGTGCCCCCTGTCCGTTAGCCAGCAGGCCCTCAGGATGGATCGCCGTCAGCACCTCGCCCGCCTCAGGCGGCAACTGTTGATCCCTCCTCAGTGTAGCCGCCACCAGCGGCGGGATGGGCTGGCTCTCCACCACCAGAAAGGCTTGGGGCAAGGTGGTCAGCCTGGCCGTAAGCCGGCTGGTGGCCAGTTGGATATCACTAGGCAACCAGATCCAGCTCCCACCCATCCAAGCGTAGAGATCCAGGTTCTGAAGGTACTGACAGTCAGGGGGGAGAGGAACTGATAGTAGCACGGCGGCGGGAGGGGTCCCTGCCAGCCGAAGGCGATAGAGGGGACTTCGAGGAGTCAGGTGAGAGGGAAGCGCCTGAGCTAGGGGAACGAGTTCCTGGCCTGCTGTCTGGGCCTGAAAAGCGTTGCGCTCAACGGCCAGGAATTCCATTCTGAAAGGCTCTACCAGGTCCTGGGGAAGTACTTCCAGCCGCGCGGTATCGGTGGCCTCTACCGCCCATTGCTTCTCCCCTAGATGGACGTAGCCAGCGTAGAGAAGGCGGTCCCCCAAGGAGATGGGGGGGAGAAGAAGCCCCAGCAGAAGAAGGGCGGGTATGATCACATAGTAGGTCACCTGACGAGCTACTTGGTGGGAGTGAGCCACGAGCGAAGCATCTGGCGCCATCGCCACCCTCGTTTCTTCGTTGGACTGAGCTTCCATCTTTGAGATATTGGCTCCTTTCGGGCGCAATAGTGGGGTGGTTCCTGCTCCAGAGTCCATCGAATCGCACCCTGGTCAGGACAGGGCTTTCACGGAGCATGTTGCCTATTCTATCATAGCCCCTGGCTTTTGGCAAATCTCCATTGGGCAGTTGCTCACACACCTAGCGTAACTTTTGCGCAATCAGAGGCAGAATCGTTCAATCACTCGAAA
>CAYRNM010000221.1:0-4744 GCA_964425465.1 uncultured Anaerolineae bacterium
CCAGCGTGGCCTGTTGGGCGGCCTCCGGGTTGGCCAGGGCCTGGTGCCAGGGCTCAATCATTGCCTGGGCGGTGGATTCAAGGGGAAGCATCTTTCACCCCATCAAAAAGGGGCAACCACGAGGGTTGCCCCTGCCCAGCGGAGGGCACCACCTCAAAGGGCTGCTGCAGAACGTTGTTGCCCTCATTGGTCTCTGAGACGAGCTTCGTGGGATCAACTTCTCCCCTGGCGGTGTATGAACCGGCGCTGCTGAAGATCAGCGTCCGGACTATGTCAGCTGTAGCACCTGCTGCTAGAGGTGCCTTGAACTCCTCAAAGTGGAAGCCCCCCACATCAAGCCAGATATATGTCCCCACGGCGGCGCCATCGCCCCCCTGGTTCTTCGCCGTGACGGTGATGGCAAAGGTCTGTCCCACCGTCGGTACTGGCGGGTCAATGGCGATGTCCCAGATGACCAGATCAACCCCTGGCATAGGCGTGGGGGTGGGTGTAGGGGTAGGAGTAGGCGTGACCTCCTTCGCTACGAAGGGGAGATAGACGAAGCAGACAGGTGTGATCGTCGTCCCATAGGCTACGGGATAGGCCTCCACGGGACGCAGGAGTGACAGCAGCACCAGGAGACCAGCAACGCCCAGTATCACTGGTAGCATTGTCGCTCTCCCCATCCTTCGACGGTCTTCGTCCACCGAGAGACCTCCACCCCTACTCCGTGAATTGCACCTGGATCGAGTTCGAAATACTATCCGCCGTGGCCCTTACCCGCACTTGACCGGATACGGTGGAGGTGAGTTCCGTCTGCGCCTGTCCACTGGCGTTCGTCTGAGCTGTCGGAGGATTGACGCTCCCCTGCCCCTCGACCACGGTGAATTGCACGGTCTGGTTGGCCATCGGATTGCCGAACTGATCGCGCACCAGGGCGTAGATGGTCACCGGCTGTCCGACCTGCGCGCTCTGAGTGCTAGCGGCCATGTCAATGCTCGAGACCTGCGGCGCCTGGGTTGGTATGGAGGTCGGCGTCGGCGGAGCCGTGATGGTGAAGGCACTGGGCAACTCACCCGGCGAGGTGCCGTCACGATTGTCGACCAAGACACTCCACACGCCCGGCTGAGCATTGGCGATGTAGAATGAGCAGTTGATCCGACTCCCGGCGGTGACGTTTACCCCCGTGCCCGGGATGTCAGTGCCAACTCCGGTCAGCAACACCTGCGGCACCCCCCGGAAGTTCTCGCCCACGATGGTTACCGACACGCTTCCCTGAGCTGTCGAAGCGGAACTGGGATTGATGCTGCTCACTTTAGGTGGCGCAGGGGTGGGCGTCCGCGTCTCCGTCGGCGTTCGTGTCACGGTCGGTGTGTGGGTCGGCGTGGGAGTGGGGGTCTGCGTTGGCGTCTCCGTGGGCGTGGATGTCGGGGTGTGGGTCGGTGTGGAGGTGGGCGTCGGCGTCCCGGTGGGCGGCACGGTGCCCGTAGGGGTGGCCGTCGGCGTGGGCGGCACCTCGAAGATGGAGATGTCGTACACCTGGCCCTTGCCGTACTGCCCCTTGTTCAGAATGGTGACCATCACGATGCTATCCGCCGGGGCCTGGAACTCCACCCGCGAATCGTAGCGCCCAGCCGTCACATCGTCGTTCTCCCACTGCTGCCCGCCAGCAACCACGACCAGTTTGGTGTCCACCCCGATGGCCAGATTGGAGGTGCTCACCGCGTAGACCCGGCCCGCCTTGGCCTGGAAGCTCACATAGTCTCGATCCCCCTCCGGCGCGAAGTTGCGCTGCACCACCTCTCCCACCGCAATGGCCAGCGGTTGCCCCTCATCCGGCTCGAACACGTCGGCAATGATGGGCGTCCGCGTTGGCTCAGGGGTGGCCGTGGGAGGCTCCTCAGGCGTAGCGGTCGGTGGGAGGGTGGAGGTGGGAACCGGAGTGGCGGTCGCGGCAATCTCCGGTGTGGGGCTAAGCTGCACAGGTAGGACCGCCGCAGCCTGAGGAACTTGAGCTAGTTGCCAGAACATCAACAGGATGCCGACTGCGCCCACAACTAGCAGCGCCATGGCCAGCGCGCGGGTGGCGCTGGCAGGTCGCAGCCTCCCGGCCCAAACCTGCAACTTGGCCAAGGGGTTGCCCGACTGAAGCCGCAGCAGATCGTGCTGCATCTCCTCTGCCGTCTGGTAGCGGTCGTTGGGCTCCTCCTCCAGAGCATGCATCACCACGGTGTTCAGTGCCACCGGCACCTCGGAATTCAGCTCCCGGGGCGGAATGCGATTGCGCAGGTAGAGCCTGCCGGTGAGCATCTCGTACAACACCATTCCCAGCGAATAGAGGTCCGAACGCTCATCCAGGTACCCCATGCCCATGGCCTGCTCGGGCGACTTGTAGGCTGGGGTGCCGGGGTGTCCCCTGGCCTGCTGAGTACGACGGGTCTCGTGGCCCAGTTGGGCCACCCCGAAGTCGGTCAGCTTGGCCTGGCCCTCCTTGGTGAGCAGAATATTGGAGGGTTTGATGTCACGGTGGACGATGTCACGGGCGTAGATGGCGGAGATGGCACTGCAAATGTCAACCGCCACCGAGATGGCCTGCTGAGGGGGCAGCGTCTTCTGCTCCTCCAGAAGCTCCTCCAGGCTCTGGCCGTCTACGAACTCCAGCACCAGGTAGAGATCGCCTTCCAGATCGGTCTCCAAAGCGTAAGCTACGACGACATTGGGATGGGCGAACTTGCTGGTGATCTGGGCCTCTTTGACGAACCGCTTCTCGTATTCCTCGTACTCCTCGGGGGTCAGGGCCTCTCGGTCAGCCAAGAGCTCCTTGATGGCCACCGGCCGCTCCATGCCGATGTCGCGGCCCAGGTAGATCTTGCCGAATCCCCCCTCCCCAATCTCACGGACGATCTCAAATTTGCCAACCAGAATATCTCCAGGGCGTAAGGCCATGTATTCGTTCCTTCCCTGTGCACAGAGGTGCAAAGCTCTTGAATGTGATGAGAGTATAGCACAAATTTCCCTCTCTGACAATTGGGAGGGCGAGGCAATGAGTAACGAGTGGATAAGGCAACGGGTGGGTTGAATCCCTGTTGACTCTCCGAGTCACCACGGCTATAATACTGAACCGCCTACAGTCGTAAGAAGGCGGGAAAGAAGTTCACCACTGACACCACTGGAGGAACGAGTCCACCAATTGCGCGCCCAGGTGAGGGGCCAGGACCCCCACCTCACAGCCCACTGCAGCGGGGCCACCGTCGTGGCGGGTGCCGCAGGTGGTGTGGCTCTGGAGCTGCGACTATGGGATACCCTCTACCACATCGCCTGGCCTGAGGTCCGTGCGGTGGAGGCGGCATCCGGCCAGCCCTGCCGGGCGGATGTGGAGGCTGCCCTGCTGTATTACCTTTGCACGGCCGATGGCACGCCTCTGGCGGGGCAGTGGATTGGATTTCAGGAGCTGCCGGAGGGGGCCTTCTACGGCCGCGCCTTCCAGGGGTACAGCGGCGACGAACTGGTCCGCCATTTTAGAGACGATCTCGAAGCCTTCCGCCGAGCGGCGGAGCGGGCGGGTGGCGCTCCCCTCCCCCTGAGCGACGCGGGTTTCTCCTTCCTGACCCTGCCTCAGGTGCCCCTGACCATCGTCTACTGGCTGGGGGAGGAGGGGATCCCCACCAGAGCTCAGGTCCTCTTCGACCGGGCGGCCAGCCACTATCTGCCCACCGACGTCCTGGCCATCCTGGGGGCCCAATTGATCCGTCGCACTATTCGCGCTGCTGAATGAGGGGAGCTTGCCGGGTGATGGAGCAGGTGCGCATATCCGTGGGCACCGCCGGTGTGTTGGGCCTGGCGGAGGTGAGGATGGACGCCGCTCCCACCACGGCCTATCTGATGGTGGGGGAGCGGTGCGCCATGAACTGCGCCTTCTGCGCCCAGGCGCGGGATAGCCATGCCCCGGCCCAGGCGCTCTCGCGCATTACCTGGCCCCCCTTCCCGCGAGCAGAGGTGATCTCCGCGCTGGCTGAAGCCTTCTCCCGCGGGAGGGTCCACCGCTGCTGCTTCCAGGTGACGGTCTCCCAAGAGAGCTTTTCTCAGACACTAGCCCTGCTGCAGGAGATCAAGTCCGCCTGTGAGGTGCCGGTGGATGCCTCTTTTCTCCCCCAAAACATACACCAGGCTGAGGCGCTTTTCGCTGCCGGCCTGGAGCACCTGGGCTTCGGCCTCGACGCCGCCTGTGAGCGCGTGTTCCAGGAGGTGAAGGGGGGGAATGGGGGGCGGATGTGGGGACTTATCGAAGCCATAGCCCATCGCTTCCCCGGTCATGTGGCGGCCCACCTCATCGTCGGGCTGGGGGAGACGGAAAGGGAGATGGTTCAAAGGGTCCAAGAACTGCACGGCATGGGTGTCACCGTCGGGTTGTTCGCCTTCACTCCGGTGCAGGGCACGCTTCTGGCCCACCGGCCCCCGCCCCCACTGGATGTCTACCGTCGCGTGCAGGCTGCCCGCTGGCTCATCGTCCACGACGTGGCCCGAGTGGAGGACTTGGCCTTCGGGTTGGATGGCCGATTGGAGCACCTGAGCTGGCCTGACTGGAGGGAGTTCCTGGGCGGCGGGGAGGCCTTTCGTACCTCCGGCTGTCCCGATTGTAACCGCCCTTTCTACAACGAGCGACCTGGCGGCGTGATGTATAACTACCCTCGTCCCCTGACCCCCGACGAAGCGGCCATGGCCCTGGGGGAGTGCCAGTTCAGAAGCTCACACCGAGACTCCACTT
>CAYRNM010000222.1:0-4727 GCA_964425465.1 uncultured Anaerolineae bacterium
GATTCACCTCTTTCGCATGATGGCTCACCAGGCTGATCTCTCGGTCTTGTTGGGCTTGCACCCGCAGGAGGCCATCGCCCTCTGCAGGGGGGAGAGTTCCGCCTGAGGGCTGGCAGAGCTGGCGAGGCAGGTCTGTCAGGAGGTAGAGGGGCTGTCATACTCTGCCGGCTTATGCCATATTCTTGGGCCAATCGATTGCGCATTCCATCTCGCTGGAGCGACATCCGACAGTTGACACCCGCCGAGAGGCAGCGGATGGCGGAATACCTGTTGATCGCGGGGATGGGGCTACTGTGGGGTAGGTTGGTGGAGGAGCATTTCGCCCTGAAGCTTCTCAGTAGTGATGCAAGGCCTCCATATTCAACACGAACACCGTGGCTGCGCCGATCTGCCGGGTGCCCAGGCCGGCGGAGAGGGGAGGCCTCCCCTTATGGGGTCTGGCGTTGGTTTTGATCAACTCCAGAGCTTCATCAACCTTTTCCTCCTCCGTGCCGATGAGCAGCGTCGTGTACTGGCGGCGCAGAAAGCCGCCTATGGTGGCCATAGTCGTTACCCCAAAGTCAGCCCTCAGCAGCGCCTCTGCCAACTTCTCGGCGTCCTCAGAGCTCACGATAGCTAATACCATTTTCATCCTGCTACCTCTCTCACACTTTAATCTTGAATAACGATACCGGCCGCTATGAGCAGTCGCCACAAAGAGTATAGCGAGTCTGGCCCCTTTGAGCAAGTGCCCTTACTCCAGGGTCCGGAAGCGAGGCTGTCCCAGGCCAATGGCTATGAAGAAGAGAACCAGCAGCCCCCCTTGAAGCGCAACGGTCAATGGGATCCCCCATCGGTCAGCTAGGGCGCCGGAGGGCACAGTGCCCAGCGGGGTGAAACCCCACAGCCACATGGCCACGCTCAGCACCCGACCCCGTACTCGGTCCGAGACGTTGGTCTGTAGGAGTGTGAAATTGGTGACCATGCACACGTTGCCCGCCGCACCCACCAGCGCCAAAGCCGCCAGAGCCAGGTAGAAATAGGGTGCGTGGGCAAGGAGAAACAGGCTCCCGCCCAGTGCTAGGCCAGATGCCAGCAGTAATCCTCCCTTGTGCCGGAAATCCCCCAGTGAGGCCACCCCTAGGGAGCCCACCATGGCACCCATCCCCACTGCTGCCTGGAGCAATCCCAGCCCCGAAGCCCCCACGCCAAAGACATCCTCAGCGAAAATGGGCAGAAAGGTCTGATAGGGCATGGCCAACAGCACTCGGGAGAGGGTGATAATCAACAGGATCAGCACCGCTATCTGCGCTCGGATGTAGCGCAGCCCCTCCACCAACTCCCGGAGCACTGACGTCCTTTCCCCGCCCGAAGGTGGCGTCAGCGGCAGGTGCAGCAAACAGAAGACGATGAAGGCATAGGGGGGGACCTGCAGGAAGTAAACCCCTGCCGCGCCGATCCTTTCCAACAGCACTCCTGCCGCTGGCGCGCCCACAATCCCCATCAGGCTCATGGCTACCGAACTGAGTGACGAGGCGTTCAGGAGTGTCTCCCGGTCCACGATCTCCGCGGTGAAGGAGTCGTTGGCAGGCATCTGAAAGGCGAAGATTACCCCGGTGGCCAGCGAGCCCATGAAGAGGTGCCATATCTGGATTACACCGGTGGCGAGGAGGAGGCCTATGACCAATGTCACCAATCCCATGGCCACCTGGGATATGACCAGCACATTCCGTTTGCGAATCCGGTCGGCGACAACGCCGCCGAAGAGGGACAGGGCCAGGATGCTGATCCCCCAGCCAGAGCTGACCCATCCCAGGGCCAGTGCCGAGCCGGTCATGTCGTAGATGAGCCAGCCACGGGTGATCATCCCCATCTGAAAAGTGGCCGAGGAGGCCAGCCCCGCCAGCCACATCCAGCGGAAGTTCCTGTTCTCCAGCGCCGCAAAGGTCCGGCGCCAGCCCGGTTTCGACTTTTCCAATAGATCACCTGTCATCCTGGACGGAAAGCAGCCCACAATCCGATCAGAAAGGCCAGGAGGGCGTAGGTGCTGCTGCGGACGACCTCTATGGCCAGGGTGGCGGGGACCTGTCGTCGCTGGGATTCGATCCAGCCTGCGGCCAGCAGTTGGGGAAGGTACCAGCCGGCGAAGCGCGGGGAGGGCAACGCCCCCACCAGCGTGTTGGAGGCCCCCAGTTGGCGGAGGAAGGCGGTGAGCACCATGCCCAGTGCGGTGGCGTTCATGCCCAGTTGCACGGCCCGCCGTTGAGCAGGGCGAACCAGTAGTTTCGGCGGGCGGTGCCGTCCAAGGGGGCTGGATTCTCTTGGGGCAATGAAATCTCTTTTCCGGGGTACGGTGTTAGACTTTGGTGCACATCGGGGTAAGAGAGCATTCTATCACAAAAGAGGGAAAGCGCAACCGCTGGCTGACCCTCTCTCATCCTGCTATGCTGCGGCCAGAACCCCTTGTGCTCGATGGGAGATTGTGGTATACTATCAGTGGCTGTCGCTTAAAGGCATTAGTACCTGAACAGTGAAATTCTTGGTGTTCCCTGGCCAAGACAGGCTTCGTGTCCTTGGTGTGCTTTGTGGTTAAACCTTCTTGTTTCCAGCTTGTCCGGGTTAGGTAGTGGGTGTACAGAGATGGTTGTCACCCAGGAGGTATGAGAATGATATTAGGCGCTCGCATTGAGATCAATCCTCGCGTGATACACGGCCGGCCAGTGATCAAGGGTACTCGCATTCCTGTCGGGCTGATCCTCGGGTACTTGGCTGGGGGTCTGATGGTGGAAGAGATCCTTGCTGAGTATCCCACCCTGACCCGCGAAGACGTGCTGGCCTGTCTGGAATATGCCAGCTACGTGGTGGATAACGAGGAAGTCTTCGAGCTTGCTCCAGTGGTTGCTTGACGAACACATCGCCCGATCTACTGTCGAAATGCTCCGGGACTTAGGGTATGATGTGAAGTGGATAGTCGAAGAGGGGCTGCAGGGGGCAGATGATGAGGTTCTCTACCAGTTGGCCGTTGCTGAGCAGTGTGTCATTCTGACCCTCGACTCGGATTTCGGCCAGATGGTCTGTATCCGTTCGGACCGACTGGCTGGGGCTTTGATACTGAACTTCAAACCGCGCAATACAGAAGAGTGCAACAAGCGGCTACGCGGAGTGTTGGAACGTGTCGGTGATCCCACGGATAGACTGATTATCGTCAGCCGGTATCGGATTCGAGTGCGGCCCTTCAGTGCCGAATGAGGGAAAGTGGGCAGAGGTGAACGGACGCTTTGATCAGATAGGCCACTGGTTTCTCAGCGTGAGGATGCCACTGGTTCTGGGGATCCTAGCCATTATCGTAAAGGTCTTCTTTGGACCGTGAGGGGTAGGCAGCCAGTTCAATAGGAGGTAAACAGAAGATCGCCCGAAAAGAGGGCGACCTTTCGACTTTAGAATGAGGATGGGAGGCAAGGGAGTTGCTTATTTCAGTTCTTCACCAACTCCCACGCCAAGTCAACTGCCGAGGCTGGGTCCAGAGCATAGGTATCGGCTTCGATCTCGCCTGTGCCTGCCACACAGGCCTCGGCGTAGTGCTGTGTCACTGGCGCCACGCTGATCCTCGGTGAGAGTTTTCTTGCCGATAATTGCCTATTGGAGCGCTTTGCGCTCCAATGAAAATGAAATTCATGGTCACTCATTGGAGGGTATTATGACTAATCAAATACTTACGCTCGATGAACTCAAACGACGATCTTTCGAGGAAGTCCTCCAGGGTGTGGTTGAACAAGGGCTGGCACTCACTGTGCGTTTGCCTGGCGGCGAGCAGGTGGTCATTGAGCCGAAACCGCGTCTGAAGCCACTTCCCGTGTTAGAGGGTTATGTCCCTGAGGGTTGGAAAGATGCCATCTATGAGCCGACCTGATAACACCGCTGCAGGTCAGTGTGCACTTTTCGACGCAGGCTTGTTCATCGCTGCTCTCCTCAAGGGTGACCCTCGTCACGCTGAAGCTCGACCATTGGTTGAGCAGGCACGTCGTGGAGAACTGCTCGCCTGTACCACAGCTAGCATTCTGAGCGAAGTGTATGGGGCATTAACCTGGGAAAGAGCAGAGCCACGGCATGATCCGATGGAAGCGGCCGAAGCTGTCCGGCTTCTAATCGAGCCACCCTCGGCCATTCGGGTTATGGGGGAGGGACTAGAGGTAGCCCTGCGTGCCCTTGAACTGGCAGCACGGTATGGACTTACTGCGCGGCGTGTGCATGATGCCAGGCATGCGGCTGCGGCCCTGGTTGCAGGTATCCGAGAAGTTTACACCTATGACATTGCGGACTGGCAGGCCTTTGAGCTGGACGGCTTGAGAGTAGCCAGACCTATCTCGACTCTGGCTGCTATTGATGTCACCCAGGGGATGAGCTGAGCGATTTGGGGGCTTTGCCCTTTCATCTCAGATTTGGTCCATTGCGGTTAACCTTGGCCAGTCCACGCACAGTCGGTTCTCTGCGCCAGGGTCAACGGGAGGCAAACTGACGGTCGCCCGAGGAGAGGGCGACCTTTGAGGTCCGTTTGTGCTCATTCACCGATTCCGCTTTACAGTTTGGGCCGAATGATGATCGCCAGGTTGCCGCAAGTGGTTCAACTCTCGTAGACAGGCCACAGCGCAAGAGTAAGACCGCTCCTGTCTACGAAAAGGCAAGCTCAATCTCAACTTTTGCAGTACATTGACAACTGAATAACCAAGCAGTCGGCCATCGGCCATGGA
>CAYRNM010000223.1:0-1075 GCA_964425465.1 uncultured Anaerolineae bacterium
ATGGAGAGGGCTTGTTGCTGGTGGGAGAAGATGATGGCAATAGGTGCCGACAGGTCCCCCTCAACCCCTCTGCCTGTGCCGCCTTGCGGGACTATCTGCGGGTTCGCCCATCTTCAGATGGCGCCGACAACCTCTTTCTGAGCCAGGGAGGGGATTGCATTTCGGTGCGCACGATCCAGCGATTGGTAAGCGTGTACGCCCAGGCTGCTGGACTGGAGGACGTATCAGCTCACGTCCTGCGGCATACCTTCGCCGTGTCCACCCTGGAGGACACAGGGGATCTTTCCCTCGTGGCGCGACTGTTGGGCCATCGTTGTCTGGAGACCACGGCCAAATATCTGATATCCGATATCTAATATCCAATTCAGGAGGGACACTTGGAGGTAAAAGACTTCAACGCCTTACGCATTAGCCTGGCTTCGCCAGAGGAGATACGTTCCTGGTCCTATGGCGAGGTGACCAAGCCGGAGACCATCAACTACCGCCGGCTAAGGCCTGAGAAGGATGGCCTGTTCTGCGAGGCTATCTTCGGGCCTACCAGGGATTGGCAATGCTACTGTGGCAAGTACAAAAACGTGCGCTACAAGGGCATAGTCTGCGATAAATGTGGGGTGGAGGTAACCCGCTCTTCGGTCCGGCGGGAGCGCATGGGGCACATTGGCCTGGCGGCCCCGGTGGCCCACGTCTGGTATACGCGGCGTGTGCCCAGCTACCTGGGGCTATTGCTGGACGTCTCGCGGCGAAACCTGGATCGCGTCCTCTACTTCGCTCAGTACGTCATCACCGAGGTTGACGAGGAGGCGCGGCAGAAAGCTCTGCATCGCCTCGAAGAGGAATTGGCCCTGGGACAGGCCCGCCTGGAGAAGGGGGCCCAGGAACAAATTGATGGGCTGGCACAGGAGGTGGCTAAGAAAATCGGCGAATTGGAGGCGGACCGGCAGGCCACTCATCAGCGCCTGGAGGAGGAGTTAGCCGCAGTCACCGAAGAGGTCATGAAAGAGGCTAAAGCCTTGCAAGCGAAGATAGAGACTCGCCAGGGCAATAAAGTGCGGGTTCCTCTGATCTTCTCGCCCAC
>CAYRNM010000223.1:1175-3083 GCA_964425465.1 uncultured Anaerolineae bacterium
GTGAACAGGAGCGGAACAAGACCCTGGTGGAAACCGAGATCGGGGATCTGCGCCATGCTTTGGAGCAGGAAGTCGGAAGCCTGCAGGTAAAGCTGGCTCGCGAGATAGACGTTTTGAAAGAAAAATTCGAGACTGATCGTGAGGAGCTCATGGATCTGGCCCAGATGCAGTTTTTGAACGAGGCTCGCTATCGCGAGCTAAGGACCAAATGGGGCCAGGTCTTTAAGGCGGGTATGGGGGCTGAGGCCTTCTATGAAATCCTGAAGGCGATGGATTTGGACGTCATGGCCAAGGAGCTGTGGGCCGAGGTCCGTTCCAGTCGTTCAAAACAGCGACGCAAGAGAGCGGTCAAAAGGCTGCAGGTGGTGGAGGCGCTGCGAAAATCGGGCAACCGCCCTGAGTGGATGATCTTGACCGTGCTGCCTGTCATTCCGCCAGAGCTCAGGCCCATGGTCCAATTGGACGGAGGCCGCTTCGCTACCAGTGACCTGAATGACCTCTATCGGCGGGTGATCAACCGCAATAACCGTCTCAAGCGTCTCCTGGAGTTGGGGGCGCCTGACGTCATTGTGCGCAATGAGAAACGCATGCTCCAGGAAGCAGTTGACTCGCTTATTGACAACAGCTACCGCGGTAAGGCCCGCTCCAGGCGCGGCCAACGAGAACTGAAATCCCTCTCGGACATGCTCAAGGGCAAGAAAGGGCGCTTCCGCCGTAACCTGCTGGGCAAACGTGTGGACTACTCAGGTCGTTCGGTGATCGTCATCGGCCCGGAGTTGAGGCTACACCAGTGCGGCCTGCCCAGAAGTATGGCCCTGGAGCTCTATCGTCCTTTTGTGATCGGCAAGTTGGTGGAATACAACTACGCCAACAACGTCAAGGGGGCCAAGCGGATCATCGAGCGGGAACGTCCCGAGGTCTGGGAGATCCTGGAAGAGGTAGTCAAGGAGCGGCCAGTGCTGCTCAACCGCGCCCCCACGCTGCACCGTCTGGGCATCCAGGCTTTTGAGCCTCTTCTGGTCGAGGGCAAGGCCATCCAGATTCACCCCCTGGTCTGTGCCGCCTTCAACGCGGACTTTGATGGCGACCAGATGGCTGTGCACGTGCCGCTATCCAAGGCCGCCGTGGAAGAGGCACGAAAGCTCATGCTATCCACGCACAACCTGCTCAAGCCAGCCCACGGTGAGCCCATTGTAGGCCCCGACAAGGACATGGTTATGGGGTGCTATTATCTCACCATGGAAGAGGATGGCTGTCGTGGCGAGGGCAAAGTCTTCACTGACCTCGATGAGGTTTCCCTGGCTTACGATCTGGGAAAAGTTGACCTGCACGCTAAGATCAAGGTGTTGCACGTACGAGAGCGACGCACGACCGCGAAGCATCCTGTGGAAACTACGGTTGGCCGGGCCATCTTCAACCAGATCTTGCCCGATGAGCTGCGTTTTGTGAACGAGGTTTTGGATAAAGGGTGGCTCAAGGATGTGGTGGCCAAGTGCTATCAAAAGCTCGGCTTAGAGGCGACCACCGATCTGGTGGACAGGATCAAGGCCATTGGCTTCAAGTATGCCACCCGATCAGGTGTGACCATCGCCGTCTCCGACCTGATTGTGCCCAAGGCCAAGAACGAAATTGTGGAACAGGTGTCTGAGCAAGTCAATGAGGTGCAACGCCAGTATAGACGGGGCCTCTTGACCGAGGATGAGCAGTATGTTAAGACCATCGAGCTCTGGACCAGGGCCACTGATGACGTAACTGAGGCTGTGGCCCAGGCGCTGGATCCCAATAGCCCTGTTCAAATGATGGCCAAGTCAGGGGCCACGAAGGGAGGCTTCCAGCCCATCCGCCAATTGGCAGGCATGAGGGGGCTCATGGCCGATCCCTCAGGCCGCATCATAGAGATGCCCATCC
>CAYRNM010000223.1:3183-4727 GCA_964425465.1 uncultured Anaerolineae bacterium
GGCATGAGGGGGCTCATGGCCGATCCCTCAGGCCGCATCATAGAGATGCCCATCCTGTCCAACTTCCGGGAGGGGCTGACGGCCCTGGAGTACTTCATCTCCACCCACGGGGCGCGCAAGGGTCTGGCTGATACCGCCCTGCGCACCGCCGACGCTGGCTACCTCACGCGGCGGCTGGTGGACGCGGCCCAGGACGCGATAATCAATGCTGAGGATTGTGGCACCAAAAGCGGCCTCTGGATCAAGAAATCAGACGATGTGGGTGGCCAGAGCCTGGGGGAGCGAATCCTGGGTCGGGTCGCAGCGGGGCCAATTGCTGATCCTGCCACGGGCGAGATCATAGTCTCCATCGGAGAGATGATCGAGGAGGGAGCCATGGAGGCCATTGACGCGGCTGGCATTGAGGAGGTCTATGTGCACTCGCCGATGACCTGCCAGCTCAGATATGGCCTCTGCGCCAAGTGTTACGGACGGGATCTGGGCCGCGGGAAGATGGTTGAAGTAGGGACTGCGGTGGGCATCGTGGCTGCTCAATCCATCGGTGAGCCGGGCACCCAGCTTACCCTGCGTACCTTCCACACCGGTGGAGTGGCTTTAGGTGGAGACATCACACATGGCCTGCCACGAGTGGAGGAGCTTTTTGAGGCTCGCAAGAACCCCAAAGGCGAAGCCCTCATGGCCGACATAGACGGTGTTGTGGAGATCCGGCGCGCGGAGGGGGTACGCTACATCGTGGTCGTCAATAGTGAGGTTTTCCGCGACGAGTACGACATCGTGCGTGGCTGGAAGATCCTGGTCGAGGATGGCGACGAGATAGCCGATGGAGCACCTATCGCCAGCCGTGGCGAGACGGTGAGAGTTGCCAGGAGGGGCGGACGGGTCTGGCGGGAGGATCGCCGCATTACGGTAGTCTACGAGAGACGGGAGGAGCGAGAGTATGAGGTGCCATCAGCGGCACGGTTGACCGTAGGTGAGGGCGATTGGGTGAAGGCTGGTCAGCAATTGACAGAGGGCTCAAAGAACCCGCATCGCATCCTGCGTATCCTGGGACGGGAGGCTACTGAGCTTTACCTGCTCTCGGAGATTCAGAAGGTCTACCGCTCCCAGGGGGTGAACATCAACGACAAGCACTTTGAGCTAATCATCAGCAGGATGCTGAACAAGGTGCAGGTAATCTCCTCGGGCGATACTGAGCTCTTGCCGGGGGAGCTTGTGAACCGCCTGACCTTCGCCGAGGTCAACGCTAAAGTGGCTGCCGAAGGTGGTCGCCAGGCCACAGCTCAACCCGTCCTTTTGGGTGTCAGCAAGGCTGCCCTCAACACCGATAGCTTCCTTTCGGCCGCCTCCTTCCAGCATACCATCAAGATCCTGGCTGGTGCGGCCATTGAGGGAAAACAGGACGATCTTTTTGGCCTCAAGGAGAACGTCATCATCGGCAAGCTGATACCGGCGGGAACGGGTTTTCGGGGCCAGCCCAGGCATAAGGGTGAAATCCTTTCAGGGACCTTTGAGGATGTGGAACTGGCACTGGTCAGGGGGGAAGC
>CAYRNM010000224.1:0-4661 GCA_964425465.1 uncultured Anaerolineae bacterium
AGAATACAAGAAAACCTATCAGCCAGGGAGATATAAAGAGATAGAAATACCTCTCTTCTCTCCTCGCCTGACGGCCCATTCTTGTCCTTTCATTCATCGTTATCCCCCTCATGTAGCATATTAGTAAACGACAGTCCCCTGTTATCTATCACGCTCTTTTTCTTGCCCCATTGTCCAACGCAGGTGGCTATATGCGCTACTCGCAGGTTGGGTGTGCAGAAGAGATCGGTCGCTTGCTTAGGATACCACCTTTAAGGAACAAGGCGGCAGTGAGAAAGCCAATAATTGAACTCCCCCACTGCCGCCATTTCGAGGCCGACAGATGTGAGCTGCCAATCTTTGCTTAGCGGGGAGTAGATATATGCACTACTCTACTCCCAACTCCTTCAGATACTTTTGAAGTGCCTCGTTGATCAGTGGAATCATCGTATCCACGGCCTCTTTGGCGGTCTTGTCACCCAGCCAAACCGGCTCTAACTCGCCGCGGAAGATGTCCCGTATCGCGGTCCAGCCAACGATGCCATGACAGGGAACATCCGCTGTCGCTACCTCGATGCTTCCAAGGATCATTTTCTCCAGATCAGCTCCTCTTGTCACCATCTGCGGCTGATTGCCCCATGCGTCCATGTATATGGGGAAACCAGACTGTACAGAGGGTATGCTGTTAGCGCGATAAGGGACCTGAACCTTTATTGCCTCCTTATCGGCCACCATCCACTTGCAGAACTCCCACGCCGCATCAGCGTGCCCCCGAGCCTCGGCTTGTTTAGGTATCTGCATCGGATCTACCCACACCATGTTCGCCCTCGTCCCCTTCCCCTTCTCACCGCCAAGGGGATTGGCAGCAGCACCGAACTTGAATTTCTCAGGGAGCGGGGGAAACAGGGCCCAGGCGCCTGTGAACTCCATGGCCAGTACACCTGTCTTCAGCATCGGCCCCATCTGCTCAAGGGCCGACGCGGTCGCCGGACTAGGGGTCACCTTGTGCTCATAAATCGCATCCGCTCTTGCTTGGAGCCCGCTTACACAGGCATTGTAGACATCAGGGTCATCCGTTTGCCATCCATGAAGGATACGACTCGCATAGTCTTCCCCGCTGATCAAGTCCTCTCCCCACAGGCGCGTATAGTACCAAGGGCTGCTATGACCTGGTTGCAGGCCATACTGGTCTATCTTCCCATCGCCATCCTTGTCGAGGGTTAGCTTCTTCGCGGCCTCGATCATGTCACCCCAGGTCCACCCTGAGCCCTTCCAGTCCACAGGAGGATAGTCTACTCCAGCCTCGTCAAAGAGGGTTGCGTTGTAGAAGACACCGGGATAGCACATGCACTGCGGCAACGCGATGAGCTTGCCTCCCATGGTGTAGGACTTAACTCCTATGGGGAAGAGATCCTCCGCAAGTTCGGGCTCTGTGTCCAGGTAGGGATCCATTGCTAAGATCATACCTCGCACAAAGCGTTCTCCCCATGGATTGGTTCCCCCGGTTCCTATGATGTCAGGGGCTATTCCTCCGGCGACCATCGTCATCAGCTTGGGCTCGAATTCGTCCCACGGCGCCAGGATGAGCTTAACGGGCATGTCTGGATGTTTCTCCTCCCAGCTAGGGAGAAACTCTTCGAGCATCTGATTCTCTTTTGGGTCTGTCCTCCACATGAAAGTCAGCTCAACTACCTCCTCCGGTTTCGCCGGCTTCTCGACAACCACCTCCTTCTCGACCACGACGGTCTCTTTGACGACCTTCTCGATCGGGACCTGTTTCTCCACCTCAACGACCTGAGGTGCCGCCGGTGCACAGGCTGCTACCAGTGCTCCTGTGGCCGCAGCAGCAGCCAGGCGCAAGAAGTCACGTCGGTTCAGTTTTCGCTTTTCCATTGCTTTTCCCTCCTTAGAGAAGTACTTGAGGAAAGCCTTGTGCTCTCCTCAAACTTTGCCCTTCGCCAGCATTTCGCCTGGCGAAGAGACGCTCACACCAACACACTGTTTTTGCCGTCTAACCACCTCCTTTCGTCGGTCGGCAGCAGTACCGACAAGCTTCAGTTTCCCTGTGGAGCGTTTCATGCTATAATGAACACACCTTGAGGACGCTGGCTGATCCAGTCCGTGGCCCCTCGTCCTGCCAGAACAGGGGGTTCGGATTCTCTCCAGAGGGAAAACACGTCCCTGTTCAGCCTTCTGGCAATTTGCTTATATTATAGCACATTAACTGCCCATTGTCACCATGCTTCATGACATGTTTGTGCCATTATGTGACTTTTCCGAGGATCGATTTGGGATGTTGCCCAAAGAGGATTTTGTTGACCAAGTCACCGACGCCTACGAACACCTCTACGACCTCGTCTATCTGCGCACCCACCCGCTGGTCGAGTTGTTGGTGCTCGATCCAGGGCTCGACCGCAAGGAACGGGCCTGGAAGCTGCATAACCTGCTGCTGGAAACCATCGAGGAGCTGAACCCCGGCCCCCAGGCTCCGGCCTACTCCCACGAGTGGCGACGCTATAAGCTCATGCTCCATCGCTACGCCGAGGGGCTGGACCCCCAGGCAGTAGCCGATGAGCTGGCCATCAGCCGGCGCCATTTCTACCGCGAACGGGAACAGGCACTCAAGTCCGTGGCGGAGGTGCTCTGGGAGAAGGCGCAGAACCACCTCCCGCCGGAGATGACCGCACCCGAGGAAAAGCAGCCGGTCGACCGGCTGGAGCTGCTGCGCCTGGAGGCGGCGCGAATAGGTCAGACTAACCGCCAGACCCACCTTGCGGATATCGTCCAGGGGGTGGTCTCGCTGACAAGCGAGCTGGCTGCCCAACGCGGGGTGTGGCTCGAGTGCCGCCTCAGCCAGGAGCTATCCCCCATCCGCGCCGAGCGAACCATCCTGCGCCAGGTGCTGCTGGGACTGGTGAGCTGTCTGGTGGAGCGCTCCGAAAAGGGGGCAGTACAGATTCAGGCCAGAGAGCAGGAGGGCAGGGTGATTCTGGCCCTAAGGTGCCGGGGGCAAGGGGAGCCGGAGTTTCAGAAGGGGGATCGCCTGGTCATGCTCGATGAGCTGGCCGCGACTCAAGGAGTGCAGATAGATCATGTGGCTGAGCGTGAAGAGTTGGGCTTCGATCTCTTCTTCCCCGCTGCCTCTCCTCGCACTATTCTGGTGGTGGATGACAACGAGGACGCGCTGCAGCTCTTCCGGCGCTATCTCAGTCACGACTACCGGGTAGTCACGGCCCAGAGCAGCACGAAGGCGATCAAGCTGGCGGAGGAGTTACAGCCCTACGCTATCACATTGGACCTGATGATGCCCCAGCAGGACGGCTGGGAGGCGCTGCAGATCCTCACTCATCGCCCCCAGACGCAGCACATTCCGGTCATCGTCTGCACCGTCCTCGCTGAGCGGGAGCTGGCCCTCTCACTGGGCGCAAGCGCCTTCCTGGAGAAGCCCATCAGCCAACAGGCGCTGGTGGGAGCGTTGAAAGCGTTGGAGTAAGGGCCAACTCCGCCAGGAATAGGACACGGACGAACACGGAATGCACGGAGTCATGGGTCTGATCTGACTTCCGATGGTGAGCGCAGATTGGGCTTGCGCCAGTTGTCGTAGACTTTGCGCCTGATTTCGGGCTTGGGGCCAAAATTCAACAAGAGCCCCACTTCGTAGGGTGTGGCCTTCAGGTAGTTCAATAACTGGGCCTCATGCTCCGGCAGTAGCCGCCGCACGGCTTTGATCTCAACGATGACCAGACCGTCAACGATCAAGTCGGCATAGTATTCGCCAACAATTTGACCGTCGTAGTAGACGCTGATAGGGAATTGCTGTTGCACTGTCATGCGAGCCTTGCGCAACTCAATCGCCATCGAGTTCTCATAGACCTTCTCCAGGAAGCCATAGCCCTGCGCGTGGTAGACCGTGTGAAACGCTTTCAGGATACGATCGGTCAGTTCCCCGTGCTTGAACTCCATCTTGCCTCTGTGTTGTCTGTGTCTTCCGTGTCCTGTTTTGCCGGGCTTCTAGCCCCAGCTCGCCGAAGCCGACGAGTCAAGAATCGCCCGCACCCAGCGCACCAGCTCGCCGGGCTGGAAGCCCTCCTCCTTGGTCACCATGACCACCCCACTCAGCTCCCCCACATCCTCCATCTCTCCCTTAGCCGAGACAATCACCACCGGCATATCGCGCAGCAGGGGATCAGCGCGCATCTCCCGCAACACCTCCAGCCCATCCACATCTGGCAGCATCAGGTCCAGCAACACCAGGTCGGGCCGACGGTAGCGCATGACCTGCAGCCCCTCGTAGCCGCTGTAGGCTTTCAGGACCCGGTAGGGACGCGGTGGGGAATCCAACATGCGGCCCATCAACTGGACGAAGTCACGGTCGTCGTCAATGACCAGGATAGTCTCCACCTCCTCGCCGAACTGACGCAGCGTGTCCAACAGGTTGCGGCGCGTCACCGGCTTCACCAGATAGCCATCCACCGCCATTCGCTGCCGCAGCGGTTCCTCACCGGGCAGGGGGCAGGCGATGAGCGGCACCTGCTGAAGCCCCCATTCCTCGGCCAGGCGGCGAAGCTCCTCCGGATCCCGGCACCCATTGGCCATGTCCACCACCACCCCCTGGGGGATCAGGTTCCCGATCCACTCCCGCGCTTGATCGAGATCCTGGGCCACGATGGTGCGGTACCCCT
>CAYRNM010000225.1:0-4657 GCA_964425465.1 uncultured Anaerolineae bacterium
TGTGGAAGAACTATCCCGAGGCACTGACCTTTATCCCCTTCGGCCGATATACACTCAATAGTCTGAAGGTGGTCTTGTTCAGTGGGGCCGGAGTACTGATCTCCTGCTCGCTGGTGGCCTACGGGTTCGCCCGCTTCCGCGCGCCGGGGTTGGACATCTTGTTCCTCGTATTGCTATCCACCATCATGCTGCCACCCCAGGTCACGCTCATCCCGGTCTATCTGCTCTTCGACCGTCTGGATTGGATCGACACTCTGAAGCCCTTGATCGTGCCCGCCTTCTTCGGCAACGCCTATGATGTCTTCCTGCTCCGGCAGTTCTTTATGACTATCCCCTTGGAGATGGACGATGCAGCGCGCATTGACGGTTGCGGGCCTCTGGGGATCCTCTGGCGCATCATCCTGCCGCTGTCGAAGCCAGCCATAGCCACAGTGACTATCTTCCACTTTATGTGGGCTTGGAACGATTTCTTTGGCCCTTTGATTTACCTTCACCACCGGGAGAACTGGACGCTCGCCCTGGGGCTGCAGGGGTTCAGACAACTGTACAGCACAAAGGTCAATCTGTTGATGGCTGCCTCCTTCGTCGCGGTTCTGCCCTGTATTGTGCTCTTCTTCTTCGCTCAGCGGCTGTTTATCCAGGGTGTGGTGATCACCGGCGTCAAGGGATAGAGGGGTCTGTGCCTTTGAGGGACGCAGTCTTTTCTCAGTCTAGAGTATGGCCAAGTGGGAGGATGGGCAGGGGGATAAGGCTTCGGTTCCGGAATGACAAAAAGAGGCCGCCTGAAAGAGGGCGGCCTCTAGCTTTTCTTCGCTTGCCCCTTCCCCTGGCCCAAGCTATAATTCCCTCTCAGGAGCGACCAGCCTATGGCCACTGAAGATCCTATCAGCCCGGAGGACTTGACTTTCCCTATCCCCGAAGGAGCCTTCAGCCTGACCAGCCGCAGTGCCAGCCAGACCCATGCCTGGGGGCGGACGTTAGCCCCCCTCTTGCAGCGGGGCGACATCCTCTGCCTGGTGGGCGAGCTGGGAACGGGCAAGACGTGTTTTGCCCAAGGAGTAGGTCAGGGGCTGGGCATCGCGGAACCCATCATCAGCCCCACCTTCATCCGCGTGCGGGAGTACCGGGGAGGCTCGGCCCGCCTGCCCTTCTATCACATTGACCTCTACCGCCTGGCCGAAGAGAATGAAGCGCTGGCCTGGGGGCTGGAGGAGTACCTGTACGGTGAGGGGGTATGTGCCATTGAGTGGGCAGAGCGCATCCGAGAGCTCCTGCCTCCTTCCTACCTGTGGATCCACTTTCAGCATGGCCCAGAGGCTGAGGTCCGGCGCATCAGTTGGTGGGCTGAGGGGAATCGGGCCCAGCGGCTCCTGGCCCGGTTTCAGGAAGGGGTGCGAGGATGATAGTGTTGGCCATTGACACCGCCACACGCACCGCTGGCCTGGCCCTCTACGATGGTCAGTCAGTGCTAGCTGAGCTGACCTGGCGGGCCGGACAAAGCCACACCACCACCCTTGTGCCCAACCTGATTCATCTGCTCGATCAGCAGGAGCTCACCCTCGCTCACCTGAGGGGCCTGGCCGTGGCTCTGGGGCCCGGTTCCTTCACCGGATTGCGTATCGGGCTAGCGGTGGCCAAGGGATTGGCCCTGGCACGGGATCTGCCGTTAGTGGGAGTGCCCACCCTGGATATCGTGGCCCACTCCTGCGCGTCCCTATCTCTTGCTCAGAACCCCCTGCCCCTTTGCGCCCTCTTGGAAGCAGGACGAGGCCGCTTCTGCGTGGCCAACTACTATTGGGCGGAAGGAGGATTCCACCAGGAGGGGAATTACCGGATTGTGGGAGAGGATAAAGTGGGTGTGGGGATAGAGGAGCCAACCCTCTTCTGTGGAGAGCTCGATGCGGGGGTTGAACAAGCCCTTCGAGCGCGCCTGAGGGATCGGGTGGTGGTAGCCCCTCCCGCAGCCCGCCTTCGCCGTCCGGGATACCTGGCCCAGTTGGGATGGGAGCGGTTGGCGCGAGGGGAACGAGATGACCCGGCGGCTCTATCACCCATTTACTTGCATTACCCTCCTCGGGAGGGCGGAACATGTTCAACAGCAGATCGGACTTCGTGGTAGAACCCATGCGCTTGAGCGACGTGTCAGCCGTGTTGGCCATCGAACGCGCCTCCTTCTCTTCACCCTGGCCAGCGCGCGCTTACCACTACGAGCTAACGCGCAATGATCGCTCTCGCTACTTCGTCCTTCGCCACCGTGGAGGACAGCCTGTCCAGGACGACAGTCCAGGGGAGAATGGCCCACCGGGGTTCTTCGCCCGCCTGTGGCGGGCCCCTCGACGCCGGTCAGCGGAGGAGATCGTGGGCTACAGTGGGTTCTGGACTTCAGGGCACCGGGCGCATATCAGCACCCTGGCCGTGGCGCCCCGGTGGCGCCGCCGGGGGTTGGGCCTGCTTTTGGTGCTGCACATGTTGGACTGTGCGACAGCCCTGGGGATGAGGGCTGCTACGCTGGAGGTGCGGGTCTCTAACCGCGTGGCTCAGAAACTCTATCAGAAATGTGGTTTCAGATCCTCCGGCCTCCAAAGGGGGTACTACTGCGACAATGGCGAGGACGCCCTGCTGATGAGCACACCCTCTCTGACCTGTCCCACCTATCAGGCTCACCTGGCCAGCCTGTGGGAGGAGCTCCAAGATCGTCTAGGCTACCGGCCTGTGGAGAGGGGAAGCTGATGCGCCACCTCAAACGGGCTTTCGATCTCTGCGCGGCCCTGTTGGGACTGCTGCTGCTTGGGCCCCTCTTCCTACTGATCGCCCTGGCCATCAAGCTGGACTCGCCGGGGCCTGTCTTCTTCCATCAGGAGCGGATCGGGCAGCATGGGCGCCCCTTTCGCATCCACAAGTTCCGCACCCTGATGGCCGGCGGAGAGCACATGGGGGCGGGATACATTTTGGAGAGAAACGATCCTCGGGTGACCCGAGTGGGAGCCATCCTGCGGAGGCTGGCGCTGGACGAGCTGCCCCAACTGGTGAATGTGCTGCAGGGGGAGATGAGCCTGGTGGGCCCGCGGCCCACGCTGGCCTACCAAGTGGCCCGCTACGACGAGTTCCAACGCCAACGGCTGCTGGTCAAGCCCGGCCTGACCGGCTGGGCCTGGATCCACGGGCGAGAGGAGCTCCTCTGGCTCCAGCGGATCGAGCTCGATGTGTGGTATGTGAACCACTGGTCACTGGGTCTGGATTTTAAGATCCTATGGCGGAGCATCCCCTTGCTGCTTCGAGGCACAGGGGTGGACTCCCCCTATGGGCCAGATGATATCTCCCGGTTGGATTGAGCCTTTGCGAAGGGTGAACTATGAAAGAAGCCATGTTGTACGAGAAATTGGAGGATGGGAGTGTCCGCTGTGCGCTGTGTGCGCACCGCTGTCACATCAACTCCGGAAAGCGGGGGATCTGCGGGGTGCGGGAGAATCGAGAGGGCACGCTGTACTCGCTGGTCTACGGGCAGGCCATCTCCGCAGCCGTGGACCCCATCGAGAAGAAGCCCCTGTACCACTACCTACCCGGCACCCAGGCCTTCTCCATCGCCACCGTAGGCTGTAACTTCCGCTGCGATTTCTGCCAGAACGCCGACATCTCCCAGGCCTCCAAGGAGAGAAGCGGCTGGGAGGGGTGGGCCCGTCCCCTGTCGCCTGAGATGATCGTGGACCTGGCCCAGCAGCGGCGCTGCGCCAGCATCGCCTACACCTACACCGAACCCACCGTGTTCTTCGAGTACGCCTACGATACGGCAGTGCTGGCCACGCCGCGCGGGATCAAGAACATCTTCGTCACCAATGGCTACATGACGCCCGAAGCGCTGGACACTATCGGAAAAGACCTCCACGCCGCCAATGTGGACCTGAAGAGCTTCCGCGACGAGTTCTACCGCCGGCTGTGCGGAGGGCGCCTCCAGCCAGTGCTGGACTCCATCCAGAAGATGCACCAGGATGGGGTCTGGGTGGAGGTGACCACGCTCCTCATCCCTGGTGAGAATGACCGTGACGAAGAACTGCAGGACATCGCCCGCTTCTTGGTGGGGATAGATCCCGACATCCCCTGGCACATCTCCCGCTTCGTGCCCCACTATCGGATGCTGGACCATCCCCTCACTCCGGTGGCCTCCATCCACCGCGCGGTGGAGATCGGCTATCAGGAGGGGCTGCACTATGTGTACGCCGGCAATGTCCCCGGCGACCGATACGAGCACACCCGCTGTCCCCATTGCGACGAGGTGGTCATCCAGCGGCAGGGCTACTGGACCCATAATCGGCTGGATGGGAACCGCTGCCCGGCCTGTGGGCAGGAGTTACCCTTTGTGGTAGAGGTCTGAGGAGTGATGGCCCTTCTCGATAGATACCAACGCCCCATAACCTATCTGCGCGTCTCCGTCACCGACCGCTGCAACCTGCGCTGTGTGTACTGCATGCCTGCCCAGGGCATCCGCCTGCGCCGGCACGAGGAGATGCTGCGCTACGAGGAGATCGAGCGGGTGGTGCGCACGGCGGTGGGGATGGGCATCCGCTTCGTGCGCCTCACGGGAGGAGAGCCGCTGGCTCGTAAGGGGCTGACCGATCTGGTGGCTATGCTTCGTGCCATCCCCGGCCTGGAGGAGCTGACC
>CAYRNM010000226.1:0-4650 GCA_964425465.1 uncultured Anaerolineae bacterium
CCGTTGGAATAGCAATCGTCGAAATGGAGGCTTGGGGAACCAGTCCCCAGTCCACGGCTATCCAGTTGTCTGGGGCGATACTGCTCGCGAAGAATTGCGTGCTGCCGCCCTTGTCCAGGAGCAAGCCCAGATCGCACTCGAAGGGCAGGGTCGTCTGGCTGGCATAGCACTGCTCCCAATGCAGGCCATCCGGGTGCACGTACCAGTCGCTGATCACTACCTGATAAACCTGCCCGGTTTGGGAGAACAACGCCTGCGCTTCCTGGCTCGAATGCCACGCCTGCGCGCCCAGGCCGAAGGTGTAGTATGGCTGGTCGGGGAGCGAGAGGGCAGTCATCCCCAAGACAACCCAGACATCTTCCAATGAGCCGTCCAAGCTGAGATAGTACAGCCGCGCCAGATCGAGGCGGTATCGCTCACCTGATCTCCTGCCGGTCACTTCGAGCGTGCTTACCTGTCCGCTTGTTATGCCCAGAAACTTCATCTCCGGCGGGTTGGCGGCGTTGGTCTGGTACTTCAGCCCCCACCCCTCCTTCGGTATGGCAGCCTGGATCGTGGGTTGGAGCGCCTGGCAGACCTGGCTCTCAGGAAGGACAATCTCCTGCGGCTGAGAAGGTGAGACGAGTGATGGGAAGGGAGCATATTCACTTGGCACAGCCAGGTGGAAGGCAGGTGATTTCCCATTGCACGTTTGCGGACCGGGCTCGACCCCGGCCTGGCAGACCAGTCCGCCGGTCGTGAACAGTTCTTTGCCAAGGTCAGCGACGGACATGGGCAGGCCAAACCAGACGCCCGCCAGGATCGTCTCCCCAGGCTGCAGGGGCTGGGACATCCACTCCTTGCCATCGGTCAGGTCGCGGGCGAAGCTCAAGCCGGCAGTGTAGAAGTCGGTGAGGGTGATCTTCTCAGGCTGCTCCGGCGGTCGAACATTCCAGGCGAACAGAGCGTTCTCCAGGTAGCGCACCGTCTTCGGCTCGCTTCCCTGGTTGGTAATACGATAGATCAGCTCCACCATAGTTTGGCTGCCAGCCGGCAGCAGATCGGCGACCTCTGGCACGGCTTCGCTGGGGGCGACGAACAGGCGGGCCAGCTCGAAGGTCATTCCACCGATTGTGATCGTCTCGGAGCTTGAAGAAGCTCTTAGTTGGTCAAGATCATAGAGTTGCGCCAGGGGCTTGTCGTGGCTCAAACTGGCGCTCAGGGTCACGTTCCCCAGGCAGTTCGGACTGCCATGCGGGATCGGGCAGTTGAGTACCAGGTCGAGGCCCAGGATCTCGTCCGGCGCGGCGTCCGTCCCCAGCCAGAAGCCGAGCGTATAGCTCTCGCCGGGTTCGAGGCTTTGATCGCTTGTGTGGGGCAGGACGGTGCCGGCCTGGAGGTAATCCGCCAGGCGAATGGCGTCCAGCGCCCGCCCTTTCTCGTCCAGAAGCGTCAGCAGGCCAAGCGGTGGGGCGATCACCGCGGCGCTGCCGTTGTTGGTTACTTCCAGTCTGACGTAGAGGAGAGTCTGCTTGCCGACCAGGAGGGGGGAGTAGGCATACAGTTCTGGCAGCATCAGCTCGCGTTTGGCGATCAGCAGGTGGGAGAGGCGGTAGGTCACGCCGGCATAGGTGGTACGCGCAATATCCTCGAAGCGGAAGGCTTCCCCGCTCTCTGGTAAGCGCGGCAGGGGATAGGAGGTAGAAGGTAAGGGGTAGGGGGTAGAGGAGGTAATCTCCGCTATAGCTTCGGGCGTCGCCGTTTCGGTTGGAAGGATGGTTGGCGTGGGTATTCCGGTTCCCGTTGCGTTCAGCATCCCCGCTGCTTCCAGTGCGGTCAGAGTGACTGTGACCGGAATGGGAGTAGATTGCTGTGGCGTGCAACCAACAACCAGGACGGCCAGTACAAGCCAAAGAACAGTACGATGATGGATTGACTTCATGGAACACAACCTCCTGTATGATCGGGCAATTCTGCATCTGCTCCGCTGAATTCGACTGCCCAGCCAAAGGCAAACCATCCTTCGGCAGGCTCAGGACGGTGCCCTTCGACTTCGCTCCCGGAGCCTGCACTGAGGCTTGCCGAAGCGGTCGCTTCGCTCACCTGTGCCTGCGGCATTGGCGCAGGCAGGGCAGGCCCTTCTGGCGCAATGCTGCTTTGCAGGAATTGGGCGCTCGCACCGTGGGAAGCCAGCTCGAGATCGAGCCCTGGGGTGCAAATGCCGGCTGGATTGAAGGGCGCCCACTCGTTGCACTCCTCCCAGGCGATCTCTTGATCCCCGCGCAGGAAACCGGTCAGGGTCAGGCGGATGCCCCTGCCGGGCGGGGAGAAAATGAAGATCATCGCTGAATCCTGGCGCGTCTCCCAAGCCTGCTCTCTCCTCGGGTTGGGAATGTTCATCGGGAAGTACCTCCCCTTCCCATCCACGAAGCCGGTGGCAAACCACAGGGCGCGCAGCTCGCCATCGTCGGACAGGTAGAACAGGCGCGCCAGGTCGAAGTACCTGCCTCCGCTTTTCTCCTGCCTGGCTTCGCCGGTCGTGACGCCCCACAGGGAGACCGCCCGGGTCGCTCCGCCAGGTGACGAAAACTGTACGCCGCGCAGGGGGATGGCCGACTGGACAGTACTGACCACACCGGCGCACAAATCTGAAGTGGGTGTTTCCGTATCGGGCGTTACCAGTGAAATCGGCGTCAGCACGGCTACGGAATGCGGCGTCC
Source organism: uncultured Anaerolineae bacterium (assembly GCA_964425465.1). Classification (GTDB taxonomy): domain Bacteria; phylum Chloroflexota; class Anaerolineae; order JAYEMR01; family JAYEMR01; genus JAYEMR01. The sequence continues at coordinate 2,700 of CAYRNM010000226.1, forward strand.
CGGTTGGCAAAGGAGAAGGCGGGAAGCCCCAGACCAGGTAGCCCATGACGGCGATCAGGGTAAAGACGAGCAATCCGCTCAGGATCAGTCCAGTTCTTTGGTTCATGGTTTACACGCTCCATCGGGTTGGTGGACGCCGGCCGAGGCGAAGACGCTGACCTGCACGGTTGGCCTGCCTACAAAGGAGAGCAGGAAGGTGGAAACCGGGAAGGAGAAATAGACGCCCATGGACGGTTCGTTGCTCGACCAATTCCCGCGCCCGGCGCCCAGGCGGACAGCAGCCGGCGGGTAGCCGGAGATCGAGCCGCCTTCGTAATCGGGCAGGACGCGCACGTCGCTGGTGAAATCAACGATCCCTCTCATGGACATCTCCTGCTGGAGCAGGCTCGTGGCTGCCTTCTGCGCCGCGGAGGCGTCCAGACGGATGGGGGCAGGCCCGCCGGCGCAAGGCGGTGAAGCCAGGCTCCCCCAATCCCGTCCTTGCGAGACGCCAGCCAGGGCAGCCTGCTGCGCCGCCTGGTAGCCCCAATTGCGCGCTTCCAGGAGCAGGTAACCATCCACCAAGCCGGCAGCCAGCAGAACAAACAACATGATCAGCAGTGCAGCTAAGACCGCAACCTGGCCGCGTTGTTTATCCCCGAAGAATCGGGATTTAGTATTCTCCGCCGGTCTTGCTGCCAGTTCTTTCACGAGATTATCCACATCCGTAGCGCCTGGGGCGATTTTCATGCGCAAATACTTGGCCGCTTCAGGAAACAGCCGTTGAAAATCCAGCCATTCGCTAAGATAGAGGACCAGAGCAACGTAGCGACAACTCACGGAAATCGCTCCACTATGCCCCAATGCGAGACGCGGATGGTGACCGTCGTTCCGCCGACCAGGGTGATCTCTGGGGTGTAGGTCACGCTGGCCTGCAGGCGGAAGGCGGCCCCGAAAGGCAGGCTCGCCAGCGTGGATGAACTAATCTCACTTCCACCGGCGTTATAGACCTTCACCGTCACCGCGCTCACCGAACCTCCACCGAGTGGGTTATCGGTTATTGCCTGGTTGATGACCGAAACCGACCAGCTCCATTGGGACGGGTCCAGGCTGAGGGCACGAGCAGCTACACCCACACCGCTGTCCAGCGAGTGCCGTATTCCCACGCCGCGTGCCAGCTCGATCCCGCCGAAGAGCAATGGAACCAGGATGAACAGCATGAGCAAGAATTCGAGCTCCGCCTGGCCTCTTTGGTGGGTAGTTGTCAGTGGGTAGTGGGCAGAAACTTCCCACCTCCCACTATCCACTCCCCACTGCTTATGAGCCGATCTGGACATTGATCTCCAGCAGCTTGGACGAAATGCTGCGCGTCACGGCGTACAGCGCTGCGCCGGCAACGGCAATGATGATCGCCGCCAGGACAATCCATTCCAGGATGGCGTCGCCACGATGATGATTGAACATGGGTTCTTTCCTTCTCACCAGGGTCTGAGCGTAGAAATGAGACCTGGCAGAAATAAATGATTGTGTCAACGGCCAAACACGATATCGAACTGGTCAAGGATGTGCGGATGGCATGGCGATTTTGCTGATCAAATTGGCCACAGCCAAACCTTGTGTCTCGCTTTTTTCAGCAATGGTGTAGGCCACCACGCCGACCACGGCGGTCACCAGTGCACCCAAGACCACCCATTCCAGGATGGCGTCGCCACGATGATGACGGAACATGAGCTACCGCCTTTCTGCCAGGGCTATCCTGCTTCCAGCAAAGGACAGCCCTGGCAGAAGTAATTAACCTGACCGCGTTCCAACGTGAAAACGCGGCCGGGAACGGTTATGGGTGTGCGGATGGCACTCCGATGCTGGTAATCCAGGTAGACAGGGCAGTGCCTTGCGTGCTGCCGTTCTTGGCGATGGTGTAGGCCACCACGCCGACCACGGCGATCACCAGCGCACCCAAGACCACCCACTC
>CAYRNM010000227.1:0-4650 GCA_964425465.1 uncultured Anaerolineae bacterium
CCCGGGTGTACCAGCGGGTGATAGGCTCCTCCTCATTGCTGTCGTAGTCCCCCTGAAGGACCCCAGCCTGATAAAGGGCTCCGATCACCTTCCAGCCAGCGCGGTAGGGGAATCCGAAGATACCCATCTCCGGAAAGCGATCGCCGTAGGGCATCGGGTACAGCCGTGCCCGATGCTGCGGGTAGGTGCGCTGATACAGAGGGCTGTGCTGAAGGAAGGCCAGGTAGAGGTAGCCTGCTGACAGGAGGAGCAACGCGCTTAGCATCCCATAAACCACGACGCGGCTGATCCAGCTTCTCAATCGCCCCAGCCCCCAGTCCAGTGCCATCCCCACCACCAGCGCCCAGGGGGGGAACAGGATGTACAGGTGTGTGCGGGGGTCGCGCAGGAGGAAGGTGTAGAGCACAAAGGGGCCGGCGAACCATAGCCAGCTCGCTTTCGCCAGTCCATTCGCGCTCCCCGTCAGGAAGCGGTTCAGAAGCCACCCCACGGCGAGGATCAGGAGCGCCACCATGAGCAGGACGTAGTAGATGGAATTGTAGATGGTGCTGTTGATCCAGAAGTGGCGAAAGTTCAGGTAGGGCGGCCGCTCCCCCGTGCGGGCACCGATGTAGCTGCGGGCGGCCTGGAAGTGGGGATGGAGGACGAAGGGAAGATAGAAACTCAGGAGAATAGCGGTCAACAGGGCCAAGGCGAGCAGAAAGGGACAGAGGATGTCCTTCCTCTTCTCTCTAGACCGGCGCCAGCGATCCCAGATCAGATAGCCCAGGGGAGGCAGGACGAAAGCGCCGTCGTAATGGGCCAGGAGCCCCACACCGGCGAAGAGTCCGGCCAGGATCAGGTAGCGCTCAGCTCGCTCTCTCCCCTGCCAGAAACGATAGCCACACCACAGAGCCAGTGCGCTGAAGAAGAACACCAGGCTCTGATACTGCACGATGCGGGAGAAGGCCACTAAGTAGCCGTTGAGGGCCATCAACAGAGCGGTCCACAGACCAGCCCGCTCCGAGGCCATCTCGCGCCCCAGCAAGTAGATCAGGGCCAGGCCGCCCAGCCCTGCCAGAGCGAAGGGGAGCCGGGCCCAGGCCTCGGGCAGGCGGCCGGCCAGGGCCAAAAGCGCCGTCGGAATCAATATCTCGGCCGGGCCCTTTTTGTGCAGGAAGAGCACATCCCCCTGCCCCTGGACCGCAGCGGCGGCCTTGAGCATCACGATCGCCTCATCCCCCTGAAACTCGGAGTAGCCCAGCCAGGGAAGGCGAAAGGCTGCTGCCAGGATCAGCGGAACGATCAAACCCATCCAAAACCTAGCTCCCCAGTTCGTTTCAACAGGCCCCTCAGCCCGACTCCTCGCTCCAAGCAGGAAACACAGAAGGGCCAGCCCATTGGTGAGGGCCAACAGGAGCCAGGGAGAAAGGGGGCCAGGCAGATAGTGGGCCAGGAGTGTGCCCAGGACGAGAAGGGCATATCCGCTTCCTATCCCCAGGAGTTCCAGGCCCAAGAACCCCAGTTTCTTGTTTCTGGCTTCTCCCCGGAAAACCCACTCCACCAGTAGAAGGCCCGGCAGCAGCCCCAGGGCCAGCCCGGCCAAGGCCCTGATCCCCGGATCGGAGGCCAGGAGGAGAAGCGCATCCGACCCCACCATCAGGGCCAGGTAGAGGGCTGGGCGACGGCGCATCCGGAGGTCCATCATGTGTCAGACTGTGAGTGGTCAACGATCTGGCGTACGGTGTAGACGGGCTTGTTCTGGCTCTCGTGATAGGTGCGCACGATGAGCTCCCCCAGAAGCCCCATGGCCACCATCTGCACCCCCACCATCATCAGCAGCACGGCCAGCATGAGCAGCGGGCGGCCGCCGATGTTCTGCCCCGTCGCCAACTTGAGCACCGTGAGGTAGACCCCCAGCCCCACGCCTAACAGAAAGGCCATCAGCCCCAGTGAGCCGAAGATGTGAATGGGCCGAGTGGAGTAGCTGAGCAGAAAACGGACGGTGATGAGGTCCAGAAGGACGCGGAAGGTGCGGGAGAGCCCATACTTGGACTTGCCGAAGCGACGGGGGCGATGGTTGACCGGCACCTCCGCCATGGTGACGCCGATCCAACTGGCAATATCAGGGATGAAGCGATGCAGCTCCCCGTAGAGGTGCATTTGCTTGACCACCTCCCGCCGGTGGGCCCGCAGCGAGCACCCCCGGTCGTGGACCTCCACCCCGGTGGTCCTGGTGATGAGCCAGTTGGCGATCAGGGAGGGCAGCCGCCGGCTGAGAAAGGGGTCCTGGCGGTTAGCACGCCAGCCACTCACCAGATCGTATCCTTCCTCTATCTTGTCCAGAAGCAGAGGGATGCCGGCCGGGTCATTCTGCAGGTCGGCGTCAATGGTGATGACGATCTCCCCCTGGGCGTAGTCGAACCCGGCGCTGAAGCCCGCCGTCTGGCCGAAATTGCGCCGAAAGCGGATCACCTTGACCCGCGGATCTCGCTCTGCCAGCTCGGCGAGCAGCTCGAAGGAGCGGTCGGTGCTGCCATCATCCACACAGATGATCTCGTAGCTTCGGCCCAGTGGCTCCAGCACGGCCGTGAGCTGCTGGTAGAGGTAGGTGATGTTCGCCTCTTCATTGTACATCGGCACGACAATCGAGAGGTCCATTGATCATCCTTCCCTGGCTGATGAGCCCATCAGCCCTCGCATCCCCTCCAGGGCGTAGAGCACCCCGCCCACCAGTCCCGTGGCCACGGTCACCCCGTAGAAGGCCAGGCCGAGGGCGAAGGCCTGGGGCTGCTCCACCCCCGCCTGGCCGAAAAGCAGCACGAAGGTTGTCTCCCTCACTCCCAGGCCGCTGATGGAGATGGGGAGCGTCAGGGAGAAGGAGATAAGGGGCACGAAGAGCAGAAAGTACCACAGCGAGACCCGGATGCCCAGTCCCAGGGCCAGCACGACGACGACGGAGATGAGCAGCAGGTTGAAGAGCAGCGAGACGCCCAATGCCCGGCCCATCGCCCCCATCCCGCAGGCGTGCACAGCCTGGTAGAGGTCCATCACTTTCCCCCGGAGCCGATCTCCAAAGGGCAGCCGCGTCAACACCCGGTCGGCCCAACTCCTCTGGAAGAGCAGCCAGCCGGCCAGGATGCCGCCTCCGGCGATGGCCAGGATGATCAGCTTCAGCTCGGTGGTGATCAACCCCCCGCTGAAGGGCAGGGCCACGATGGCCAGTCCGAAGAGCACCACCAGCCCGGCCAGCCGGTCCACGAACACCGTGCCCACCGACTCCGGCGTGCGATGGCTGTCGCGGGAGAGCTCGTACACCCGGATGACGTCACCCCCCACACCGGTGGGGAGGAAGGTGTTGAAGAAGCTGCCCACGAAATAGAGCACTACCAACCGTCTCAGGGGGGTGTGGAGCTGCACTGCCTCCAGCAGCCCCTGCCAGCGGTAGGCGCGGATGAGGACCCCCAGCAGGAACAGGAGGAAGGCGGCGGCAAAGGCGCGGAGGACCATCCCTCGGATCGCTCTCATCGCCTCGCCCATCCCGATACGGGTGAAGAGCAGGGCCAGAAGCCCCAGGCTCAGACCGATCTTCAGCAGGTTGAGTAGTCGGTTCTTCATGCAGTTCCTGGTTTGTCAGATGAGGGGAGTGGAGGAAACACGGGGGGATTATAACATGTCTGCGGAGTGTAGTCAATCACCGGTGGGGGCGATTCGCGAACCGCCCCTACCGGTCGTTTTGCAGCACATCCCACAGAGCCCGAGCTTGAGGGTCGCGACCGGTGGCAGCTGGGTTGTATCGGTCCAGGTGCCAGCGGGCGGGGTTGTCCACGATGTACTGACGGATGGCCCGCAGGGCGCCTTCGCTGCGGACGACGTGTTCGTAGTAGTTGCGTTGCCATGCAAAACCCGCCTTCGGCCATCGTTGGCGAATGCGCCATGTGGCCAAAGCCTTGAAGGTGCGAACGACTTCCCCCAATGCAGGGGCATACTTATCCCATTGGGGACGCTGGAATTCGCCGCCGGTAAGGGCGTCATTCAATGACGCCCCTACCGGATTCAACCACACAACGAAATGCACATGGTTCGGCATGACCACAAAGGCATCCAGGGCAATCGTAGGGAACCGGGTGGGCAATTCGCGCCATGTGGTCTGAACGACATTGGCCAAATCAGGGTCGTCGAAAAACAACACCTGGTCCCGGGTACAGATGGTCACGAAATAGGCTCCGGCTTGGGTGTAATCGTACCCTCTCAGGCGGATGGATCAGTGATGATGTTTCTGCGGATCATACGGCACCGCTATCGCCTCTCCCACCAATCACAAGCGCCTGGCGATCTCCTGGTCGTACTCTGGGAAGTAGCAGCCGATCACTGTGAGGTCGAAGGCCCGCAGGATGAATTCTTTGGGTTCGCGTTCCAGGAGAAACCGGAAGGACTCCGTCACCAGGGCTTCGGGGCTCGTTCTGCCTTCAGCAAGGCGCTCATAGTCGGCTTTCTGGAGGGTCACGCGATGGTGGGTCTCTCCTCTTCCTTCCCTCACGGTGACTTGAAACTCGTACCTGTCATCGTGGTCTGTTCTCTCCACTTCGATATCGGCTATCATTTGCCCAAACCTCCCTCCTAGCCTAAGTTTTGCGCAATCACAGGCCAAATCGTTGTTCGGCGTGAAAA
>CAYRNM010000228.1:0-4647 GCA_964425465.1 uncultured Anaerolineae bacterium
CCACCTCGGACCCCACCGCTTCACGCACCGCCTTCACCCTTTCATAGGCCAGAGTAGCTCTCTGGAGATCCAAGGCTCGCCTGGGATAATCCCACTGGCCCTCAGGACTATAGGCGAAGGGATCGAACTTCATGGCCGAGTAGCCATCCGCCATGACCCGCTGGGCAGCCTCAGCATATTGCTCCGGCTCAACACACCCGTGATACCAACCGTTGGCATAAACCCGCAGTTTGTCCCAGCAGCGCCCCCCCAGCAGCTCATAGACAGGCACCCCCAAAGCTTTGCCTTTGATATCCCACAGGGCCTCATCAATGGCACTCATGCCGCCAAAGACCACCGGCCCACCACCCTGGGCCCAGAAGGTCTGGCGGTACATCTCGTCCCACAGATGCTCAATCCGAGACGGGTCAGCGCCGATCAGGAACCGCTCCGCCAGGTTGCGGACCATGCCCACACCGGCGGCACTCCCTGTGCCATAGGCCAAGGCGACCTCCCCAACCCCGCTGATCCCCTCGTCCGTGTGGATACGAACGATCACCGGGTTCCAGGTAGTCACACGCGGAGTCAACTTCACATCGAAGATCTCAACCTCTGTGATTTCCATGACATGCTCCTTAAACAGTATCACTACAGCTTGACGATCATTCCTTCCTCTACCGATTGGTAAGCGGCGAGGATGACCCGGAGCGTCTCGGTCGCCTCAGCAACGGAGTGGAGTGGCTCGAACTCACCCTCAACGGCATCCACAAAGTGGGCGATCTCTGCGGCGAAGGAGCGGTTGTAGTCCCAACCGGGGTACTCCACCGTAGCTGGGCTCTGGAAGCCAACCGGCTGGAAGTAGAGCTTGTCAATCTCACCCCAGAGCTGGCCCGCCTCTCCCATGACGTTGAACAGTGTGGGGCGCGCGCCCGGCGCACGCATCGCCCAACTGGAGAAAATCTGGCCCGTCATGCCCTTCTCGAATTTCACCAGCACGTTGGCCGTATCCTCTCGCTGTAGGGGAAGGCGGTGCGTGCCCAACATCGCGGTCACCTCGGTTGGCTTTTGTCCGGCGAGAAACAGCAGGCGATAAGTGGGGTGATAACCGGTGTCTATCAACTCGCCGCCGCCCATCTTTTGGGGGTCGGCACGCCACGTCATGGGGGGCCGGCGGATCGGTTGGCCCCAGCTTGATTTGTCGAGACTCAGTGGTCTTCGACGCGCCCCGCAGTCGAGTGAATGGATCACGTAGATCTCACCCAGGTCGCCCGAGGTGATCATCTGCTTGGCTTGGAGCACGGTAGGGAAGAAGAGCTGATTGTGTGCCGCCATCATAGTGATGCCGCTGTCTTCCACTGCCTTGGCAATATCAACTGTCTCGTCCAGGGTGAGACATAGCGGCTTTTCACTCATTAGGTGTTTACCTGCCTCCGCGGCAGCCACGATAGCGTCGCAGTGCAGATGATGTGGCAGCAAGATGTCAACAGCATCAATCTCCTTGTCCTGCAGGAGGTCGTTGTAGTCGGTGTAGGTTCTCACGGGGTGTCCGATTTGCGCGGCCCGTTCCTTGGCAGCTTCTTCCGATATGTCGGCGAGGGCGATGATCTCCGCACGGTCGGTGACGATCTTCCAGCCCTCGACATGGGCCCGGCTGATGCCACCACACCCTATGAGTCCAATCTTGAGCGTCATGTTCCCCCTTTCAGGCGAAGCTAGATGCCAATGCTCTTGAGGTAGTTACGGCTGATCACTGCACTCTCCAGCGCCGTTGGCTTCTGCGTGACGTCTGTTTCCACGATCACCCAACCCTGAAACCCAGCATCCTTCAGGATGGCAAAGATGGCTGGAAAGTCAACCAAGCCCTCGCCCAGCTCGGCGAAGATGCCGTGGTCAGAGAAAGTTCTGTAATCCCACTTCCTCTCCCGACCCTCCCTCAGCACCTCGGGATGGATGTCCTTCAGGTGCATGGTCTTGATGCTGTCCGCGTAATCGCGGCAGAACCCCACCACATCCACACCACCCCAGGCCAGGTGCCCGATGTCCGGCCCCTGGAAGACCACATCACGGTCCACCAGCGAGAAGAGCCGGTCGATCTCCTCCCGCGTCTCGATCACACTACCCACATGGTTGTGGAAGCAGCTTCGCACGCCCTCCTTCAGCGTGATCTCCCCCACTTCGTTGAGCACCTTGGCGAACTGCTCGTACTCCTCATCGGAGAGCGCATCCTCGGGGCTGACATGCCCGGCCAACTGGCTGCGGGTCTGTCCGCTCGCGGTGGCGTAATTGAATCCCCCAGCGGCGACGTATAGCTCTGTGCAGCCCACCTGGCGCGTGAAAAGGGCCAACTGCCTGGCCTGCTCCAGGATCTGCTCCCGTTGGTCCCCCTGCCAGAAAGACGCACCCAGGTAGCCCGGCGCGGGCTTCAGGCCGTAGCGGGCGTAGAGCGCTACGATCTCCTCCGCTGACCTGCCGCTCCGCGGCCCCGCGGGAGCACCCTCGTAGCCTGCCTGAGCGATCTCCGCCAACACCTGCTCCTCAGGCATCCTCTGTCTGACTCCCTCCGGCGTGAATTCGATCCATGTGATTTGTGAGCATCCGACCCATATTCCTGCCACTGTCTTGTCTCCTTTCGATGTTCAATCGTCCACTGTCCAATCCGCCAGACCGAGCGGCAGCGGCGCGGGCCGCGCGCACGTGCTGGTCAGTTCGACATGCCGATTTTCGTTCGAGGCTTCGTGGATGGAGTTGATGATGTCCACCACATGATAGGCCATCTCGCCGCTCGCCCGGTGGGGCCGGCCGCTGCGAATGGCAGTAGCCATATCCGCGACGCCGAGCCCGCGGCTGTTCTGGTTGTAGCCGTACTGACACTCGACCTCGATGAGCTCCTCGCTGTCCATCTTGCGCAGGTAGAGCGGCCCGCCGAAGTTGTTGGGGTCTATGCAACACAGTGAGCCCTCGCTGCCGTAGATCTCGATGTGCGGCAACCCCGTCCCATAGACGTCGGAGGTCATGAGCAGGGTGCAGACGGCGCCGTTGGCAAAGTCCAACACGCCCGCGACGTGGGTCGGAGCATTGACCTTGAGCACGGTGCCGTCGAAGGCCTGGCGCTCGGGCCACGTCTTCCGGGCCGAGCCAGTCACCCGATGCACTGGCCCCAGCAGGTTGATCAGCGCGTTGAGGTAGTACGGCCCCCTGTCGAAGGCCCAGCCGCCGCCGTACTCGAAGAAATCGGTCAGGTAGAAACTGAGGTACCCATCGGGGCTGGGCGGCCGCTGTCGGCCCGGCCGCGGGGCTATGCGGGCGTGCAGGTTGGCGAAGGCGCCGACCGGCTCGCCGATCACCCCTTCGTCTATGAGCTTGCGGGCCGTCTGCCACGCTCCGCCAAGGAAGGTGTCGGGGGCGCCACCGACCCGCAACCCCTTGCGCTCGGCCAGTGCGAGCATCCGCTGGCCCTCCTCCCGATAGACCACCAAAGGCTTCTCGTTGTAGACGTGCTTGCCCGCTTCCAGGACCGCCAGGCCCACCTCGCCGTGCACCCGGTGGGGGGTCAGGTTGATGACGATCTCGATCTCGGGATCGGCCAGCAGTTCCTCGACGCTGCAGGCTTGGGGCACATCATACTCCGCCGCTCGGGACTGCGCGGCGTTGAGGCGAACATCCGCAACGGCGATCACATCGAAGGCCTCGAACCGCTTCGAGTTCTGGAGGTAGATGCCACTGATGGCGCCACAGCCGATGATGCCCACTTTCGTTGGTGTCTTCGCCACGATGAATCTCCTTCTACAGAGTGAATCTACGCTGCACTCTTCTGTCTGGAGTCAGTCGCTGATCACAGGACTCGGAAGATCAGACCTCATCCCAGATCTTCCGAATGTACTGGGCCGTTTCGACCAGTGCTTTCCCCTTGTCCTCGCCCCGAATCCTGCACTCCAGCGTCATGAAGCCATCATAGCCGATCCGCTTCAGCGCCGCCAGCCCCGGCCGGAAGTCCAGATGGCCCGCCCCAGGCTGATAGCGGTTGCTGTCGGCCAGGTGGACGTAGGCCAGGCAGTCCGCCACCTCCTCAATGGCCTGGCCCATGTCCGCCTCCTCGATGTTCATGTGGAAGAAATCGGCCATCATCTTGATCCCCGGACTGCCCACCGCCCGGCACACCTCCGCCGCCTGCCCCAACCGCTGGAGAAAGTGGGTCTCGTAGCGGTTCAGCGGCTCCAGGATGACCGGTGCACCGACCTCTTCCGCCGTCGGCGCCATCCTGGCCAGCTCCTCAATGAGAATCTCCCGCTCCAACTCGTACAGTGTCTTCGGGGGAGCAGGTGGGTCAAGTTGGAGCTGCCGTCCGATCGGCACCACCAGTGCGCCGACAGCGCCCACTTCGGCGGTCAGATACAGCACCTCCTTGATCCGCTCCGCTGCGGCCCGCCGAGCCTCCTTGTCGGCAACCAGCAAGCCCCCGCCACCGCCGGCGATGCATAGTTGCACACGACTGTTCGCCAGCGCTTTCTTGATGGCTGGCCAGCCCAGCTCCATCGTCTGCCGCCCGAACTGGATGCCCTGGTAGTCCCAGGCTTCCAGGTTGGCCAACCGCTCCTCCAGCGTCTCGCCCGGTACGATGACCTCGCCGTCGAACCAGGCTTCGTAGGTCCCTAATTTCAACATGGCAGT